>NZ_CP094516.1:5667750-5982625 GCF_029909975.1 Bradyrhizobium sp. ISRA430 | reverse complement strand
CCGCGCAAGGCTGGCGGCCGCTGAACTGGCTCAAGCGCGCCGGGCAGTTCTTCTTTGCTCTGTCGTTCTCGAGCCTGACCCGCCGCATCGTCTCGCTCAACCTCGCGGGCCTCGTCGCGCTGGTCGCGAGCATCCTGTATCTCTCGCAATTCCGCGCCGGCCTGATCGACGCCCGCGCGCAGAGCCTCCTGGTGCAGGCCGAAATCATCGCCGGTGCAATCGCGGCCTCCGCCACCGTGCAGACCAACGCCATCACCATCGATCCCGACCGGCTGCTCGACCTCAAGCCAGGCGAGACCTATGGTGGGTCGGACGAGTATTCGCCGCTGGATTTCCCGATCAATCCGGAGCGCGTGGCGCCGGTGCTGCGCACGCTGATCTCGCCGACCAAGACCCGCGCCCGCATCTACGATCCGAACGGCAGCCTGCTGCTCGACAGCCGCAACCTCGAGAACGTGCTGCGCCTCGATTTGCCGCCGCCCTCCGCCGAGAAGCCGAACATCGTCGAGCGCGGCATGGTCGCGGTGCGCACCTGGCTGAACCGCGGCGACCTGCCGCTCTACCGCGAGCTCGGGCCGGAGAACGGCAATGGCTATTCGGAGGTGGCCGATGCGCTCCAAGGCCAGAAGCGCTCGATGGTGCGGGTCAATTCGCGCGGCGAGGTGATCGTCTCGGTCGCAGTCCCCGTGCTGCGCTCACGCGCCATCCACGGCGCGCTGATGCTGTCGACACAGGGCGACGACATCGACCAGATGGTGACCGCCGAACGCCTCGCGATCCTGAAGGTGGGTGGCGTCGCGGCCGCAGTCATGATCATGCTGTCGCTGCTGCTCGCAAGCACGATCGCTGGTCCCGTGCGCCGGCTCGCCGACAGCGCCGAGCGCGTCCGCCGCCGCATCAAGACCCGCGTCGAGATTCCCGACTTCACCCGCCGCCGCGACGAGATCGGCCATCTCTCCGGCGCGCTCCGCGACATGACGAATGCGCTCTACAGCCGCATCGAGGCGATCGAGATGTTCGCCGCCGACGTGGCCCATGAGCTGAAGAATCCGCTGACCTCACTGCGCTCCGCGGTGGAGACGCTGCCGCTGGCGCGCAACGAGAACAGCCGCGGACGCCTGCTCGAGGTGATCGAGCATGACGTCAAGCGGCTGGACCGGCTGATCTCGGACATTTCCGATGCAAGCCGGCTCGATGCCGAGCTGCAGCGGCAGGATGCGATTCCGGTTGATCTCAGGCGCCTCTTGAGCACGCTGGTTTCGGTCGCCAACGAGACCAAGCTCGGCCACGACGTCGCGGTCGAGGCGCGCTTCGAGGGCCGTGGCCCGACCGACAACTTTTCAGTGCCCGGTCATGATTCACGGCTGGGACAGGTGGTCTCCAACCTGCTCTCCAACGCGCAATCCTTCTCCGAGCGCGGCAGCAAGGTGCGCCTCACCTGCCGCCGCGTGCGCGCCGAGATCGAGATCGTGATCGACGACGACGGCCCCGGCATCCGCGAGGACGCGCTGGAGCGCATCTTCGAGCGCTTCTACACCGACCGGCCGCATCAGGGCTTCGGCCAGAACTCCGGTCTCGGACTTTCGATCTCCAAGCAGATCATCGATGCACATGGCGGACGCATCTGGGCGGAGAACCGCGCAGGCCCGCCAGACGCCGACGGCGCCCCGACGGTTGCCGGCGCACGCTTCGTGGTGAGGTTGCCGGCGCTATGAGCGAAGACGGCCCGAGCGTTCACGCCTCCGCGGTCAAAGTGGGAAATTTGGCGGTGCTGATCCGCGGGCCTTCGGGCTCCGGCAAGTCGCGGCTTGCCTTTGATTTGATCATGACAGGGCGCAGCGGGGTGGTCGAAACGGCCGTTCTGGTCGGCGATGACCGTGTCCATCTGGCGACAGTCGGCAACGAAATTGAGGTCCGCCCTGCCCGCATGTTGGCCGGCCTGATCGAGATCCGTGGCCTCGGAATTCGCCGCTGCGACTTCGTGGAGCGTGCGACGGTCGGTCTCGTGGTCGATCTCGCCGCTCCGGACGCCGAACGCCTGCCACCGCCCGAGGCGCTCAAAACGCGCATTTTTGGTGTTGAAATACCGCGAATCCCGGTCGGCAGCGACCATTCGCCGCTGCCTTTGGTTGTCGCAGCCTTGACCACTACCAAAAGTTCATCTTCCGTTAACCCTTCGGGCGATTGTTTGAAGGGAAATGGTAACCATATGAACCCCACTATCGCGACCGAATAGACCGGCGCAGCTCCCCTCATCCATCCGTCTAGATTCAGGGAGATACGCAACATCCCCTCTTGCGCAGGGGCTCTGGATGGTCAAAGTGGCGCGTTCGTGCGGCGCACCAAGAGCGCCCGCGAGGAGTTTTCCGATGATTGGTCTAGTACTTGTGACCCACGGGCGCCTTGCCGACGAATTCAAGGCGGCGCTTGAACATGTCATGGGTCCGCAAAAGCAAATCGAAGCGATCACGATCGGCGCCGAGGATGATTCCGATCTCTGTCGAAGCGACATCATCGAGGCGGTTAACCGCGTCGATTCCGGCGACGGCGTTGCGATCCTCACCGACATGTTCGGCGGCACGCCCTCCAACTTGGCAATATCCTGCATGAGCCGGCCCAAGGTCGAAGTGCTCGCGGGCATCAACCTTCCCATGCTGGTGAAGCTCGCGAAGGTTCGCGAGGAGCGTTCGTTGCCGGACGCGATCGCGATGGCCCAGGAAGCGGGCCGCAAATACGTCACCATCGCCAGCCGCGTGCTCGCCGGCAAATGAGCGACGACGCGCCGCTCGGAAACCAGGCCGGGACAGGCGTGCCCGCGGGAGCGATCTCCAAAGAGCTTCTGATCATCAACAAGCGCGGCCTGCACGCCCGCGCCTCCGCAAAATTCGTTCAGACCGTCGAGCGCTTCGACGCGCAGGTGTGGGTGACGCGCGGCGGCGAGACCGTCGGCGGCACCTCGATCATGGGCCTGATGATGCTCGCTGCCGGCCCCGGCACCACCATCACCGTGGCGGCCGCCGGCACCGACGCTGAAGCTGCACTCGCAGCGATTACCGAACTCGTCGAGAGCAAGTTCAACGAGGAAGGGACGTAGCCCGTGCTGGGCTGCGCGCCCTCGCCCCGCTTGCGGGGAGAGGTGAAGGCGTCACTTCGCCGGCGGCGCGATGTAGACGTTCCAGGTCATTGCCGGGCCGGCCTTGCCGTGGGTGAAGCGCCGTGTCGTCATCACCATGCGCTCGGCATTCGGCGCGGTTTCCGACATCCATTTCTCGAACGCAGGCAGGCGAGGATCGGTCGTATCGAACACGCCGATGAAGCCCTCCTTCTTGACGTCCTCCAGCGAGGTCAGCCCCGAGCTCCAGGCTTCGTTCGGCGTGAACGGGCTCGGATGATCCTGGCTGTAGAACACCATCGGCTGGATGGTTTCCATGGTGCCGGCGACCACCGGCCAGCGCGAGGCGAAACGGGTATGCCAGGCGTGCGTCAATTCGCGCGCAAGCTCCGAGCGCGCGCCATAGGTCGCCGTGTTGCCGGCATTGGCGGCCATCTCGCGCGTTGCAATCCATGGCGAGGCGGCGAGCGTCGCGACGCTGAGCACGAGCCAGATCGCGGCGATGTTGAACAGGCTTGCGCCCTGCACCCGCAGCGCAGGGATGGCGACCAGCGCCAGCGGCACCAGGAAAAACAGCGATATGCCCCAATCGGTCTTCAGGTAGACGCTGAAGGCGAGCGCGCCGAGCGGCGGGCCGAGCGCGACGATGATCTGGATGATCCAGACATTCAGCGCCTGCGAACGGTCGACGCCGGAATTGGCGCCGCGCGCCCAGGCCCGTGTGACAATGCGCAAGGGCGCGCGCAGGAGCAGCGTGAACCACGGCGGCACCAGCGCGATGGCGAGCGCAGCCAGCGCGACCGGCAAGGCCAGCAGCGCGACGTTGTGCAGGACGTAGCCGAACACGAGCTGCCGCACGTAGCTCTCGTGTCCTTCGAGACTATAGGTATCCCCCGCATAGGTCAGCGGGACGAAATGCGCTTCCGCCAGCCAGATGATGTGCGGGATCATCGCGACGAGAAGCGTCGCGATCGCAACCCAGGGCGCCGGCGAACGCAGGAACTTCAGCCGCTCCGGATGGAGCAGCGCCGCAAGCCCGATGGCGCCGATCATGGTCAGCACCCAATACTTGGTCATCAGCGCCAGCGCACCGGCAAGCCCGAGAAAGAATCCGGACTGCCAGCTCCGCTTCTCGAACGCGTTGAGATAGGCGAGCACGACGAGCGGCAGGGTGACGAGTTGCAGCAGGTCCGCGTTGTACTTGAACCCCTTGAAATTGAAGATCGGATAGAGCGCGACCATCACCACGACCAGGAACGCGCGCCTGGCGTCCACCACGCGCAGTGCGACGAGCCAGCAGATCACCATGCCGACGCTGACGGTCGCCATCGCGAGCGCGTAGGTCGCCCAGTCCGTCGCCGGGAACGCCTTGAACCAGAGGCCGGCGATCCAGCCCGACAGCGGCGGGTGCTTGCCGTAGCCGAACAGGAATTTCTGGCCCCAGGCATAGGCTTCTGCGACGTCCATATGAACGTCCTGTGCCGCCTTGAGATTGATCAGGATGAAGGTCCAGAGCACCGCATGCAGGATGGCAAGCTGGATCACCAGCCACAGGCTGGCCTCGGGGCGGGTCGCGCAGGCAACCAGCCAGGCTTTGAAGCGGCCAAAGCTCACCCGGGTCTTCGCGCGCGCTCTGGCAGATGGGATCGAGGTCGTCGACATGGGCCGTTGCGTAGCGCGTTTTGAGCCCTCGTGGAATCAGCTTGGCGTGAAGAAAGGCCCTGAAAATACAGCAATATGGTTGCCGCACGGGGATGTGAGTGGTATCCCGCGCCCATGACGACCGTCCCCATTTCCAACATCCGCAATTTCTCCATCGTCGCCCATATCGACCATGGCAAATCGACGCTGGCCGACCGCCTGATCCAGATGACCGGTGGCCTGTCCGACCGCGAAATGGCGGGCAAGGAGCAGGTGCTCGATTCCATGGATATCGAGCGCGAACGCGGCATCACCATCAAGGCGCAGACCGTTCGGCTCTCGTACCGCGCCAAGGACGGCAAGGATTACATCTTCAACCTGATGGACACGCCCGGCCATGTCGACTTCGCCTATGAGGTCTCGCGGTCGCTGGCGGCCTGCGAGGGTTCCCTGCTGGTGGTCGACGCCAGCCAGGGCGTCGAGGCGCAGACGCTCGCCAATGTCTACCAGGCGCTCGACAACAACCACGAGATCGTTCCGGTCCTGAACAAGGTCGACCTGCCCGCCGCCGAGCCTGAGAAGATCAAGCAGCAGATCGAGGACGTCATCGGCATCGATGCGTCCGACGCGGTGATGATCTCGGCCAAGACCGGCCTCGGGGTGCCTGATGTGCTGGAAGCCATCGTCACCCGCCTGCCGCCGCCGAAGGGCGACCGCGACGCGACGCTGAAGGCGCTGCTGGTGGATAGCTGGTACGACGTCTATCTCGGCGTCGTCGTGCTCGTGCGCATCGTCGACGGCGTGATGAAGAAGGGCCAGCGCGTCCGCATGATGGGCACCGGCGCGGCCTATGACGTCGAGCGCGTCGGCTTCTTCACGCCGAAGATGCAGCAGGTCGAGGAGCTCGGCCCCGGCGAGATCGGCTTCATCACCGCCGCGATCAAGGAGGTCGCCGACACCCGCGTCGGCGACACCATCACGGACGACAGGAAGCCCGTTGCCGACATGCTGCCCGGCTTCAAGCCGGCGATCCCGGTGGTGTTCTGCGGCCTGTTCCCGGTCGATGCTGACGACTTCGAGACGCTGCGCGCCGCGATGGGCAAGCTCAGGCTCAACGACGCCAGCTTCTCCTTCGAGATGGAGACCTCGGCCGCGCTGGGCTTCGGCTTCCGCTGCGGCTTCCTCGGGCTGCTGCATCTGGAGATCATCCAGGAGCGGCTGTCGCGCGAGTTCGATCTCAATCTGATCGCGACCGCGCCGAGCGTCATCTACAAGATGAAGCTGACCGACGGCACCGAGATCGAGATCCACAATCCCGTCGACATGCCCGACGTGGTCAAGATCGCGGAGATCGACGAACCCTGGATCGAGGCCACGATCCTCACCCCGGACGAGTATCTCGGCAGCGTGCTGAAGCTGTGTCAGGACCGCCGCGGCTCGCAGAAGGAGCTCACTTACGTCGGCTCCCGCGCAATGGTGAAATACGACTTGCCGCTCAACGAGGTCGTGTTCGACTTCTACGACCGCCTGAAATCGGTCTCCAAGGGCTACGCCTCGTTCGACTATCATCTCACCGACTACAAGCCGGCCGATCTCGTCAAGATGCAGATCCTGGTCAACGGCGAGCCGGTCGATGCGCTCTCCATGCTGGTGCATCGCACCCGCGCGGAAGGCCGCGGCCGCGCCATGGTCGAGAAGATGAAGGAGCTGATCCCGCCGCACATGTTCCAGATCCCGATCCAGGCGGCGATCGGCGGCAAGGTGATCGCCCGCGAGACCGTGCGCGCGCTGCGCAAGGACGTCACCGCAAAGTGCTACGGCGGCGACATCACGCGTAAGCGCAAGCTTCTGGAAAAGCAGAAGGAAGGCAAGAAGAAGATGCGGCAGTTCGGCAAGGTCGACATCCCGCAGGAAGCCTTCATTGCCGCGCTGAAGGTGGATAGCTGAGGCGAAGACTGAAAGCCACCTGAAGCGCGACGGAATCAGGTCCGGTCCGAGATTTTCGCGACCGGACTGCAAGAATCTCGAAAACAACCCCATGCACAGTAGCCGGCGACTTGTCGGCATTACGTTTTTTCGATTTTGCGAAACCCCATTTGACACGTCGGGCAAAACACCGGCAGGATGCCCATCCTCGCGGCTCGTGGGCCCGGTGGGCTTTGCGAACCCGCCGAAACGGCGCAGTCGGCAAGAGCGACATTCCGCAAAGGGGCTCTCCTTGCCGCGCCAAATTATGCTGCAGGCATATACGGCGGTGCGCACTGGCGCTCTTTCCATATCCCAGACAAACCTCGGTCAGTGCGGCTGACGCGTTTCAACTTAGCTGCAATGACCGTGAGAGCCCGTTTGGCGCCGCAGTCCGATCCATCGTAGAATATTGGTGGGTTGGTGGGCCATGTGCGGGCCATGGTGCAAGAGCGGGTTCGAGTCGAGCGTAGATTATCGGCGATCTTGGCCGCCGACGTGGCTGGCTATTCTCGGCTCATGCACAATGACGAAGAGGCGACCCACGCCAAGCTGACGGCACTCCTCGCCGGAGGTGTCGAGCCCGCGATTGCGCAGCACGGCGGCCGCATCGTGAAGAACACCGGCGACGGGTTTTTGGCGGAGTTTCCAAGCGCGGTCGAAGCGGTGCGGGCTGCCATGCAGTTCCAGTCCCGCATCAACGAGCTTACCAGCGACGATGCGGAAGACAGGCGCATTCTCTTCCGTGTGGGGCTCAATATCGGCGACATCATCGTCGAAGCCCATGACATCTTTGGAGACGGCGTCAACATTGCGGCGCGGCTCGAGAGCATCGCCGAACCCGGCGGCATCTGTATCTCTCAGACTGTCTTCAATCACGCGCGCGATAAGGTACCTTTCGACGTCGAGGAAGCGGGCGAGCAAACTCTGAAAAACATCGCCCGGCCTGTCCACGTTTACCGCATCATCATCGACCCCGCCCCGCGGACTGCGACGCCCAAACGCGAGATTCCCGCGCTCGCGTTGCCTGACAAACCGTCCGTCGCCGTGCTGCCGCTGACCAATATGAGCGGCGACCCCGAGCAGGAATTCGTGTCCGACGGTATAGCCGAAGATGTGATCACGGCGCTATCGCGCTATCCCTCACTGTTCGTCATCGCTCGGAACTCGTCGTTCACCTACAAGGGGCGAGCGGTTGATGTGAGACAGGTCGGGCGCGAGCTCGGCGTCCGCTACGTGCTTGAAGGCAGCGTGCGCAAGGCCGGCGGTCGGATCCGCGTGACCGCGCAGCTCATAGAGGCGGCGACCAGCAATCATGTGTGGGCCGAGCGCTACGACCGCGATCTCGCGGATGTTTTCGCCGTGCAGGATGAGCTTACCGAGGCGCTGACGACTGCGCTCGCCCCCGCCATTGCAGACGCCGAGCTCCGACGCGCCATGCGCAGGCCGCCGGGGAGCCTTGATGCCTGGGCAGCCTATCAGCGCGGCCTGTGGCATCTGAGCAAAGCGACCGCAGACGACGATGAGATCGCAGAGCAATTCTTCAGACAGGCGATCGATCTCGACCCAACCTTCGGCGGCAGCTACAGCGCGCTCGCGCTCTATCAACTGCAAGCGGCCGCGCTCTACCAGAAGATAGGCCTGCGAGACGCGCAACGCTCGGCGGAGGCCTTGGCCCGCCGGGCGGTCGCGCTCGATGGCGCCGATGCGGAAGCCCGTTCGTGCCTTGGCTGGGCCTTGCAAGCACGCGGCGAGGCTGACGATGCGTTGGCGGAGATCGAGCGGGCTCTCTCCATGAGTCCAAATCTGGCGATCGCGCATGGCCATCGAGGCGCGACGCTGATCTTTGCTGAACGGCCCGAGGAGGGGGTCACGGCTCTCAAGGCGTGCATCAGGCTCGATCCCCGCGACCCCTATCTGGCAGTCCGCTTGTTGCACATTGCGTGCGGCTTATATTTCTGCGGCGAATACGCGGCTTCGATCGAGGCCGCAAAACGTCTGATCCGGTCGTATCCCGATTTTCCGATGATCTACCGCTGGTTCGCGGCGGCGCTGGGCCAGCTTGGCCGCACGGCGGAAGCGAGGGAAGAGCTGGAAAAGGCCGTGTCGCGTGCACCGGGGGCATTCGACATGTATGTCCGCAACAGGGCTCCGTGGTTTCGGCCAGAGGACCACGCACATCTCATCGACGGTCTGCGTAAGGCCGGATGGAGGGGGTGAGGCTGCATTGAACTTCGGGTCATCCGTCCTGCTTTGCAGCGAGCTTTGCCGCAGAACCGGCCTATCAGCGATGAGACGCCAGCCAACCAATGATCTTCGGCCAGATACGCGCGGAAGCTTCCCGCCCCAAAAGAATTCCGAGGTGCTGCAATGCAATGCCGATTTCGCCGGGGTATTTGATGAGCGCGACATCCTTGGCAGGCAACGCATCGAGGAAAGGTTCAATCGAGGCGAGCGGTGCAACGTCGTCTGCCGTGTTGACCACCGCGAGCATCGGGATATCGAGACATGATGGACCAATCGTGTGACCCAGCACGGTGAGGTCGCCGCGGCAGAACCGGTTTTCCCGATACAGCCATTCAGCAATCTGATGGACCAGCTTGCCCGGAAGCGGAGTCTCGTCCAGAGCCCAGCGCTCAACCCGCGCATGGACATCCAGCGCACGCAAGTCGCCAAGGCTCATTGCTGCATCCGTCAACCGATGCCATACGAACGTATCGGGGGAGGCGAATGCGCTTGCATGCGACAACAGCGAGCCCGGGATGATGTCCGTTTCACTCAGGTCGGGCGGGATCATTGAAACAAGCGCATCGCGAAATCTGTTCGTCGCCGGTTGAAAGCAAAGCGGCGCACCGAGAAGCAATAGACCGCGCACGGCTCGCGGTTCGCATGCACAGAAGACTGCCGCTAACGTCCCGCCAAGCGAATGGCCGATCAGGAAGGGCTTTGTCGATTTCGGCTCGGTTGCGATCCTCGCCACACATTCGGATATGGCTCTTGCGCATTCATCGAGCCCGACATGTCCTCCTGATGCTGTCGGTGCAATCCATTCGAGGAGGTATATGCGCAGGTCATGGTTCAAACAGTTCCGGATGACGCTGAGGTTTGGCCCGAGATCCCAAATATAGGGCCGCTTGATTGGAGCAGCGACAATGAGCAGCGGTGGCTCTCGGCCGCCATAGTCGCGCAGCCGCCAATGATCTCCACTGGCAAGTATCCGATGCTTCAGTTCGGCAGGATCAAATCCGATAGCTCCCAGGGCATGGCCCTGTACTCGACGCATGAGATCAAGGGCCGCAAATTGGGCCTGTCGTAACGATTCCACCCGGCCCGCTCCTTGGAGTTTTGTCGGCTTAACTCGGCCGCTCGAGGGGCGTTCCTGGCTTAGGAGAACATGTCGCAGCGCTAGTCACCGTTCTATCGCCGCGGACATTGATCCTAACGACCTCCAGCTCAGATGGCCCATGGCGAAAGACCTGAATCAAAGTCGCAGCAATCAAAGTCGCAGTGTCCATTCAACTTAGCCGGCCGCAGTTTGCCCAAGACGTTCGCCTTGTGGTGGAAGGCGAAAAGGGCACGGATGATGACGAAGAGGGAGAGGCCGCCGACTGAGGCGGCCTCTTGGTGGAGATCTTGAGCCTCGCTGAACTCAGCCACTCGTCAGTGTTGGCGCTGCTTTCGCGCGCCCGGAACAGAAGGCCCCTACTTTTGTTCAATCGTCCTGAGAGCTCAAAGGAGAAGGGATATGATCGCTAACAGACTTATGATCTTGGGCGCGGTGCTCGCCTTCAGCGCCACCTCCGTTTATGCCGGTCCCTGCAACACGGCGAGCCGCGATGCAGGATCGGGGAAGGTCCCGGGCTACACGGGACAAACCACCGGTTCCACAGCAACTGATTCCAAGCAGCAACCGCCGACATCTTCGATGAGCAAAGCCTCGGAGAACACCGCAACGTCGTCGGAAGACGCGCAGCGGCAGATGCAGAGCCAGCCCACCGCTGCCGAGCAATCAACGGCGGCCAAGCCTGCACCCTCCGCGCAGGCGCCGGATCGGACGGCAGGCACGACGGAGCAGACCCGTCCAGCGCCCACCGAACAATCAAAGAAGGCGACGGCCGGTGCGGCCGAGCCCGCACCGTCCGAGAAAAAGGTGACGGCGGCCGAGCAGGACTGCGAGTAAGCGCGAGGATAATGGTTTGACGGAGGGAGCATATCGAGGGCTGGCCGAACGCCTTGGCCCTCGATCGGCGCCCGGAGCAAAATCGCGCGCCGAAACGGCCAGCATCGCCCGATTCATTTACTGCGTCGGCAGAACCAAAGCGCGAGATCCGGCTGCATTCATCGAGAATATCTCTTCGATTTCGAGACGCATGGTATCGCGGCATTCGCACGCCGCCGCTGCGAGCCGCGACGGGTCGATCTCGATTTCGCCGCGCCGTTCAGATCTGATCGCTCCGGAAGCGCGCAGATTGCGCATCAGGAGCGTCACCGTCGTTCGTCGCACACCCAGTATCTGCGAAAGTGCCTCCTGGGTAAGCGGGAGGACGTCGTCGTCGATGCGGTCGCGAAGCTGGAGCAGCCAGCGTGCCATGCGGGCTTGCACCGGATGCAGCGCATTGCAGGCCCCGCCGACTTGAAACTGTATCAGCATCGCCTTGAAGTGAATCTGGACTGCGTGGCGGATCGCGGGGCTCCGGCTGAAGGCCGTGTGGAATCGCGATGCCGGAATCCGCGAAGCGGTGCCCGCAGCACGAACGACGGCGGTAACGGCCGTGTGGGACGGCCCCAGCACGGACAGAGTGCCGACCGCTCCCTCGCGCCCTATTGCAGCGCTGGCGACCGTCTGCCCGTTCGCCATGTCGACCATCACCGAAATGGCGCCGCTATGAGGGAAGAAGACGTGCTCGGTCTGGTCACCCGCGCGCGAGACGACCGCATCGCGATCGAGCGGGACCATCTCCAGCTCGGGTGCCAGCAGATCGAGGTCGGCCGCCGGGAGTGCAGCCAGAAGTCGGTTACCAACTCCGCTGGGAAGCGTCACTGTGGCCCGCCGCGAACCATCCGCCGCAGCGCATTTCGAATGGCATAGGGCGGCAGGTTCAAACTTTGTTTAAATCCGCCGACGCTACGCGCTCCGAAATCCAGTTCAGCCACGGAAGCTCTCAATCTCAAAAATAAACTCCAAACACGGGCGATCGAGGCGACTTTTTGTCTCGCAGGATCATTGAGGACTTAGATTCAGGCGTTACGCGGCACCATTGCAAAATGCGTATGGGTAACACCATAGGGCGTTCCAATTTCCGGAACGCGGCAAACGCGTCATACAGCGGCGAATGCCGAAGCGCTGTCGTATTTTCCGGGATAAACATGCGCTATGCGCCAGACCCCGTTGGTCCGTTGCTGCGCCGTAGAGTGAGCCACTCATACCACCGTCATTTCGCGCCTGAGATCGGGAGCGAAGATGGCCTTGGGGATCAGGGCGTGAACGCCGCGCACGATGTCGACCACCTGCGTCACGCGGAAGCTCGCGGCGATGCTGCACAGGGCGTACGCGTCCAGCTCACTGATCTTCGCGCGCGTCGCCAGAAACTTGATCGCATTGCGCGCAGCAAGCGTCATCGCTGCGTTCAGGTCCTTGTCAAGCCCGATGACGATCCAATGTGTGTCCGTCTCCGCCACCGGCCAGGCCAGGTTCTTCTGCTTGTGGAGGATGATTTGGATGCGCAACTCCTTCATCCGAGTCTCCAGCGCAGTGAGCGAAATCTCGCCGTCCCCCTGCACAGCGTGGCTATCGCCCGTGTAGATGAGGGCTCCCGGCTTCCACACCGGGATGTAGAGCGTCGAGCCTTCGGACAGCTCGCTGAGATCGAGATTGCCGGCGTGCGGGCCTGGAGGCACCGAGCTGGTCACGCCGGGACTCAAGGGTGGAAAATAGCCGTCGGGTGGCGCGACGCCCAGGGTGCCCTGGAACGGCTTCAATGGAATGCTGATGTTAGGCAAAAACTTGCCCTTCATGGCGCCAAGGTCGAGATCAACGTACTTGACCTGCCCCTGCGCATAGTCCTGCGGCAGCAGCCCGGAGCCGAGCGATCCCGGGTTATTGAACACCGCGCCCCATTCGTAGGGACGGATCGATTGGTACCGGATTTCCAGCACGTCGCCCGGTTCGGCGCGGTTCACAGCAATCGGTCCGATGATGGAATGTGGCCCCCGGCCGGGATTACTTGCGCGCATCTGCGCCAGGGTATCAATCGACACTCCTGGCTGCATTTCATTCAGGAAGTGCGACCAAGTATCGGGGAAGCTGATGATGTCGCCCGACTCGATGGTGAGAATGGGCGGCAGGGTGGCATCGAAGACCCCGAGCCGAACCGTTTCCCTGGTCGAAGGAATCACGTGCACGCGACCCTCAGGCTGGGAACGGCGCACAGGCCCAGCGCCGGGCTCCTGCTGCGCCTGCGCAAGACTGGTGAACCACGGCTCAACAGCCGCCAGCACACCCATAAAGCTGCTCGCCTGCAAGAACTTCCGGCGCCAGCGGCCACGGGCTGACAAATAGCCATCAAATGTACACTGATCAACGTGGTTCATATTGAGGAGGCGATCGGAGGCGCGACTGTCAAAGGCCGCGTCCTTGATATCCTCGCGGATGATACCCGTTCCCTTCTCGTCGCCGCAGCCGAAGAGGTCGGCGCAGGCGTGATGGTGATCGTGTGTGTGTTGGTGTGCGCGCTCGAGCTCTGACATGATGACCCTCGCAAATAGAGCTGATGCTAGGGGTTCGCGCCGTCAGCAAACTCCTGCTGAGTTGTCCCGTCAACGGAATGCCCGCTGCCGCCAGCCCAGGCCGTCCATTGGAACAACGAGCCTTTCACACTTCGGCCCTGAGAACGATAAGCTGAAAGAAAGATGCCGTGTTGGGACAGCGGGACTGTCGGATTACATCGCTTGCGCCAACAAAAGTTTGAGCCTTGAATCAGCAACGGCGCGCCAATGCTCAGGTAGTTTTCGAGTATGCCTACCGCTCTCGCAGATGAAGCGATGAAGAGATTCGCCTGGGAGTGGGACGTGCGTGATGGCTTCATGCGTGGTGAACCGGAGAGGTACGCCTGGTCGGTCTAGCTAACCGATTGGGAGTTGGCCAAACGCGTAGCCTCATGCGAGCACCGCCCAGCACGGTCGATGGCCAACAAACGGGAGGAGAACAATGAGCACCTGGCTTAGTGAGCGAGAACAGCGTCTCGTCGCGGGCGCGGAGGCAGCATCGTCGGCAATGCCGATTCCGACCCAGATTGTCTCCAACGGCGAGTATCTCCCGCCCCCGCAGAGCGCGGTCCAGAGACGGGTCGAGGCGCGGATCAACGAGCTCGCCGACGTGAACGGCAAGCACCTCGGCTTGAGCCGCAGGCAGTTCTTGCACACGAGCTGCGGCATGGCCGCGGCGTTCCTCGCCATGAACGACATCTACGGCAATGTTTTCCAGGTCGCACCCGCCGAGGCCCGTGAGCCCGAATTGATGCTGGCCCGGACGCAACGCCTCGCCGACCAGTTCATCTTTGACGTCCAGACCCATTTCGTGCGCGACGACTTCGACCACAAGGAGCTTCTGGGGCTGGCGGACTTTGCGAGCCAGCACTGGAACCCCAAGATGAAAGAGGAAGGCGTTTCCTCGCTCGCCCGCTACAAGTTCCAGAATTACGTGAAGGAGATCTATTACGACAGCGACACCAACATGGCGCTCTTGAGCGGCGCGCCGTTCGACGACCCGAGCTGGTGGCTTCTCTCCAACGAGCAGATCGTCAAGGCAAGAGAACTGATCAACGACTTCGCCGGTTCGCGCCGCCTGCTCGCGCACAGCGTCATCACGCCCAAGCAACCCGGCTGGATGGATGAGGTGGACAAGGCGATCGAGGTCTACAAGCCGGATTCCTGGAAGTCCTACACGATTGGCGATCCGCTGGCGCCCTCGAAGTTCCCATGGCGGCTCGACGACGAGCAGGTGATGTATCCGTTCTATGAGAAAGCAGTGAAGGCCGGCATCAACACGCTGTGTATCCACAAGGGGCTGCTGCCGCCCGATTATGAGAAGTCGTTCGCCGGCGTATGGGAATATGCAACGGCGTGGGACATCGGAAAGGCCGCGAAGGATTGGCCGCAGATGAACTTCGTGATCTATCACTCGGCGCTGCGGCCTTTCCTCGAACTACCCGATCAGGCCTGGGCGGATTTCGAGCAGACCGGCCGTATCCAATGGGCCACCGATCTCGCGGAAATCCCGCAGAAGTTCGGCGTCACCAACGTCTATGCCGAGCTCGGCACATCCTTTGCCAACTCGGCCGTGGCGCATCCGAAGTTCTGCGCTGCGCTGGTCGGCACGCTGATCAAGGGGATGGGTGTCGACCACGTCATGTGGGGCACCGACTCGGTCTGGTACGGTTCGCCACAGTGGCAGATCGAGGCGCTGCGCCGGCTCGAAATCCCCGAGGATATGCAGAGGAAGCACGGTTTTGCGGCGCTTGGCGACGCCAATAGCGCTACCAAGCAGATGATCTTCGCGGGCAACGCAACCAGGTTCTACAAAATCAAGCTGAAGGCGGCCGAGAATACCAGGATGCCGGCCTTTTCCGAGGACCGCCTCGCGGCGCTCAAGAGCGAGTACACACAAGCCTCGAAGCAACCGTCGAACCTGCGCTACGGCTACGTTCGCGCCGCCTAGCAACGGTGGCAGCGGCGGGCAAGCGACAGTCGCGCATGGCCGAGTCCACGCCAAGGAGATCGCGGCACCAGATTCCGGGCTCGGCGCACAAGTCGCGGGCCCCCATTGCGCACTTGCGCAATGGGGAATGACGGCGGCACCGCCTTGATCCTCTCCGTCAAATAGACCACCATCGCGCATCTACCGCTCACGATAGAATGGGCGAGGAAACACGGAAATGAACGGGGTTGGTCTGGTCGAGCGCGCGCGGGCGATCGCGCCGCTGATTGCGGGCGAGGCGGACGAGATCGAGCGGACGCGGCGGCTGACGCCCGCCGTCACTGACGCGCTGATCGAAAACGGGCTCTATCGCGCGCTGCTGCCGCAGAAGCTCGGCGGCACTGAAGCCGCGCCGGAAGCCTTCATGCAGATGCTGGAGGAGATCGCGAAGGCGGATGCCTCCACAGCCTGGTGCCTCGGCCAGTGCAGCGTCTGCGCGATGATTGCAGCGTCCCTCGACCATGACACCGCGCACGAGATCTTCAACACACCGCCCGGCATCCTCGCCTGGGGCGCGATCGCACATGAGGCGCGCGCGGTCGAGGGCGGCTATCGCGTCAGTGCGCGCTGGGATTTTGCCTCGGGCTCGCGGCAGGCGAGCTGGCTGGGCGCGCATGTCCGCATCCTCGGTGCCGACGGCACGCCGCGCAAGAATGCCGATGGCTCGCCGGAGGTGCGCACCATCCTGTTTCCCGTTGCGAGCGCGACGCTCCACGACGTCTGGAATGCGATCGGGCTCGCCGGCACCGGCACCGATTCGTACGAGGTGCGTGACCTCTTCATCCCCGAGCGCTTCGCGACGTTTCGTGATGTACCGCAGGCCCTGCGCGAGCCGGGCCCGCTCTACAGGCTCGGGACCGGTTCGGCCTTCAGCCTCGGCTTCGCCGCGGTCTCGCTCGGGGTCGCGCGCGCCACGCTGGATGCCGCAATTGCGCTGGCGCGCGGCAAACACCAGTCGCTCGCCACAAGCGCGATGCGCGACAACCAGGCTGTCCAGGGCCTGATCGGCCGCACCGAAGGCGATCTTCGCGCCGCCCGCGCCTATCTCTACGCGACGGCAAGCGCGATGTGGCGTGACCTGGCCGCGACCGGCGAGTTCGGCAGTGCGCACCGCACCGCGGTCCGGCTGGCCGCGACCTGGACCATCCATCAGGCGGCAAAAGTGGTCGACACCGCCTATCACATGGCGGGCGCGACCGCCGTATTCCGCAGCAATCCGTTCGAGCGGCGGTTTCGCGACATGCACGCGATCGCCCAGCAGCTCCAGGCCCGCGACACGCATTACGAGGATGTCGGCAAGGTGATCCTCGCGGGCGCCGGGTCATGAGGCGATGAGTCTTGATTGAATCCGTGCATGCCGAGAGCGCAAGCGCAGGCAGCCCCGTTGAGGCCATCCTTCGAGATGCCGCTATCGGCGGGAGATTGTCTCGTTCCGCATCGTCATTGCGAGCCAACGGGGCCGCGCGTCGCGCGGACCCGTTGGCTCGCAATGACGGAGTGCGGTGCGCCGTCACGCCACAAGCGCGGCGTCCTCGTCACCAGCGGCATCGATTCCGCGCTGCGCGGCCAACAGGCTGATGATCTCGGCATTGGGCCGGGCCTTGCTGAACAGAAAGCCCTGACCCTCGTCACAGCCTTCCGCCCTGAGGCAGCTCAACTCGGCTTCGGTCTCGACGCCCTCGGCGGTGATGGTGACCCCTAAACCTTTGCCGAGGCTGACGATCGAGCGAATGATCGCCTGCGCCTCGCGATTGGCCCCTAAGTCGCGCACGAAGGACTGGTCGACCTTGATCTTGTCGAACGGAAAGCTGCGCAAATAACTGAGGCTGGAATAGCCGGTGCCGAAATCGTCCATCGAGATGCGCACGCCGAGCGCGCGCAGCGCGTGCAGCGTCGCCAGCACCTGCGCGCTCTTCTCGAGCAGCAGCGTCTCGGTGATCTCGAGCTCGAGGCGGCGCGGCAGCAGGCCGGACTGCTTCAGGGCGTCGGTCACGATCGAAAGCAGATTGCCGCTGCGGAACTGGAGCGGCGACAGGTTGACGGCGACGCGGACGTCATCCGGCCAGGTCGCAGCATCGAGGCAGGCGCGGCGCAGCATCAAGCCGCCGAGCGGATTGATCAAGCCGGTTTCCTCCGCGACCGGAATGAACTCGGCCGGCGAGACCATGCCGCGTTCGGGATGCGGCCAGCGCACCAGCGCCTCGAAGCCGGTGATGCGCCCGCTGGAGAGATCGACCAATGGCTGGTAATAGGGCCGCAGCACGTCGTTCTGGATCGCGTCGCGCAGCTCGACCTCGATCTTGCGGCGGCTTTGGGCCCTGGCATCGAGGGCAGCCTCGAAGAACGCGAAGGTGCCGCGGGCATCGATCTTGGCGCGCGACAGCGCCATGTCGGCGCTCTTGAGCAGCTTCTCCGAATCCTCGCCGTCGGCGGGCGCCATTGCGATACCGATGGAGGCGCCGATCACCACGGAATGACCGTCAAGCAGATAGGGATCGGCGACGGCTTCGAGGAGGCGCTTGGCCAGCATCACCGCGTCCTCGGGGCGTGCGAGCCCGCTCTGCACGATGGCGAACTCGTCCGAGTTCAGCCGCGCCAGCGCATCCTCCTCGCGCAAGGTCGAGCGCAGCCGCTTGGCTACGCCGCGCAGCAGCTTGTCGCCGACCGCGTGTCCCAGCGTGTCGTTGACCGCCTTGAAATTGTCGAGCCCGAGCATCAGCACCGCGACCTTCTCGGCGCTGCGGCGCGTGTGCAGAAGCATCTCGTCCATCTGCTGGCGCAGCAGGTTGCGGTTCGGAAGGCCCGTGAGCCCGTCATGCTGGGCCATGAAGGCGAGCCGCGCCTCGGCGCGCTTGCGTTCGGTGATGTCCATCAGCGCGAGCAGCACCGCCGGCCGGCCGGCATAGGTCAGCTCGCGGGAGTAGATCGCAAGATCGATCAGGGCGCCATCGGCCTTGACGTGCTTCCAGGTGCGCGCGGCCTGCTCCTCGCTGGAGCGGTCGGTGGTCCAGGGCGGTTCGCTGTCGAACGCCTGCAGCGACCGGATCGTCAGCTTCTCGAACTCGGTACGGCTATAGCCGTAGTGAGCGATGGCGGCATCGTTGACGCCGAGAATGCATTCGTCATCGAGCGCGCACACGATCATGGGGACGGGATTGCCGTCGAACAGCAGGCGGAACGAGGCCTCACGCTGCTTCAATTCGGTGATGTCGACGCGCAGGCCGACGACGCCGCCATCATCGGTCAGCCGCTCCTCGATCAGGATGACGCGGCCGTCGGCTAGCTTCTGCTCATGGCGTGCGCCCGGTTGATAGAGTTTCTGCAGCCGCTCGGAGATCCACTCGTCCTCGTGGCCGATCGCCTCCGGATAGTCGCCGCGCGCGACGCCGACGCGCAAGGTATCTTCGAGGCGCGCGCCTTCCGCGAACAGATCGGCGGTCTTGCGATAGATCTCGGCGTATTTCCTGTTCCAGAGGACATAGCGGCCTTCGGCATCGAGAAAGACGATGCCCTGCGGCAGGATGTCGATGGCCTGGCGAAGGCGTTCATGCGACTTGCGCGCGTCCGCGATCGCAGCCTCCGCCTCGGCGCGGCTGCGCATGAGTTCGTCGATCTCGACAGACGAACTTTGCGGAGCTGCGGCCGCAGAGCCAGGCATGCGCAAGCGCCCGCGGCTCCAGGCCAACCGCTTTCGCTTTCTTGCTTTTCGAGACCCCAAACTCAACGTCACACGTCCCACTCGCACCCAGTGGCCGCAAGTCTTCGGGCAAGTGTCTGAAAAAACAGTAATCTCGGGCCGTGACCTGCAGCGCCGTCCGCTGCGACAGGTTGCGAATCTTAGTTTTGTGCCTGTTTGCGAGGCGCCGCCGTCCAAGCTGGCGCGGCAGCCGAGGCATACAGTCTCGATCGAAGAGTGGAATGGCGCAAAAAAACGCGCGCTCTTCATGAATCAAGTCCGGCGACGTGTCCATTTGCACACAGGGCAGGCCCATTCCGGATTGCTTCGCGCGAATTTTGGTCAATCCGACACACGGTTATCGCTGCGTTAATAAAGAGGCCGCCGGAGGCAGGCATGACCTAAATCTTAACCCTGACGTTGTGTTGGGCTATAACAACGTCTGCATGAGTCCCCGCCGCATCACCCCTCTCCTGCTCCTGTTGGCTCTCCTGCTCGCCGGCGCTGCGCTGGCCCAGGACAAGGGCAGCGTGAATCCAAATCCGCTGCCGCCGCTCGCCAATCCCAACGATCCCAAGATCGGCGCCAAGGAGCTGTTCGCGCGACAAGTCCTGCCCTCGAAGGGGCCGGCGCATGTCATCGGCTCTTACGTCAAGGGCTGCATCGGCGGCGCCGCGCAGATGCCGCTCAACGGCGACAATTGGCAGGTGATGCGGCTGTCGCGCAATCGCAATTGGGGCCACCCCGACATGATCGCGCTGATCAAGCGGCTCGCGGCCAAGGCGCACAAGGACGCCGGCTGGCCGGGCATCCTGGTGGGCGACATCGGCCAGCCGCGCGGCGGCCCCGCATTGTCGGGCCATGCCAGCCATCAGATCGGATTGGACGCCGACATCTGGCTGACGCCGATGCCCGACCATCGTCTTTCGCGCGAGGAGCGCGAGGAGATGTCGGCAGTGATGATGGTGCGCGAGGACCGGCTCGATATCGATCCGAGAGTGTTCACGTCAGGTCACGTGCTGGTGCTGCGCGACGCCGCGCAGGAGCCGGCGGTGCAGCGCATCTTCGTCAATGCCGCGATCAAGAAGGCGCTGTGCCGCGAGGCCAAGGGCGACCGCTCCTGGCTGTCGAAGATCCGCCCCTGGTGGGGCCACGACTATCACTTCCACATCCGCATGCGCTGCCCGCCGGGCGCCAGTGAATGCGAGAGCCAGAAGTCGCAGTCCGAGGACGAAGGCTGCAAGCCCTCCGACCTCGCCTACTGGTTCAGCGATGCGGTGCTGCACCCGAAGCCGCCACTGATCCCGCCCAAGCCCAAGCCGCCGATGACACTGGCGCAGATGCCGGCCGCCTGCAAAGCCGTGCTGCATGCGCCGGATGCGAAGCCGTAGCGCTCACCGCCGTCGTCCTGGCGATAGCCGGAACGACGACGAGATCGCACCGATGCGCTTATGCCGGATGACAAGTCACTAGCTGGCTTGCACCGCGCGAATGCGCTAGGATGCGGCGTCGCCTTGGCCGTAAGCGGGCGGCTTTACCGGGATGCGTATCCCGCCCTCACCGATCCGATTCATCTCCCACGCGCGGCATTGTCGCGCGCGCCAGCGTCGCGAGAGCTCCATGCGCATCAGTGCACGCAACCAGATCAAGGGCACCGTCGTCGAGGTCACGAAGGGAGCAACGACCTCCCACGTCCGTGTCGACATCGGCAACGGCACGATCGTGACCTCCGCGATCACCAACGAGGCGGTCGACGATCTCGGCATCAAGGTGCAGGGCCAGGTCATCGTCGTGATCAAGGCCTCCGACGTCATGATCGCGGTCGACTGACATGCGCACGTCTCTGATCCTCGCGCTGCTGCTGCTCGGTGCCGGCCCCGTTCTCGCGGCCGAAGAGCCGAGCGGCTGCGACAAGTTCAAATGGCCGATCGCGCGCGAGCGCGCCGCGCTCACGACGCCGGACCGTGCGAAGCTCGCAACGGGGAGCGAACAGGCGACCTTGCCGTCATCGGCCATTACGCTGGGACTGGTGACGCCCGCGGACGCCAAGCTGCCGACGCCCCCCGAACGCACGCCTAAGGAGGGTACCTTTGCCGGCTTCGCGAGCTTCAAGGCCGCGCCCAAGGCTGGGCTCTACACCGTCAGCCTCTCGGCCGGCGCCTGGGTCGACGTGATACAGGACGGGCACGTGCTCAAGCCCGTCGCCTTCAGCGGCGCGACCGCTTGCGACGGCATCCGCAAGACCATGAAATACGAGCTTGCCGCACAGCCCTTGGTGCTCCAGGTCAGCGGCGCCAAGGACAACGCTGTCTCGATCGCGATCCTGCCGGCGCAATAGACCCGCCTCCAGACAAACCGTCGCCTTTGACCTGAAGCCTCAGCCTGCTATCTTCGCGAGCAGCGATATCCCCGTCGGCCGTAAGCCGCTACGGGGCCCCGCGGAACAGCGCTTCCGCCCATCGTGCCTGACCCACCAACGCCAGATTTGCGCGTGCGCCTGCACGCGCGAGCTTGCACGGAGCGCTATCCATGTTTCGCATTGCCGGACTTTTCACCGCCTTCGTGATCCTCGCGGGCGCGAGCCTCTCGCCCGCCGCCGCCGAGGACAAGACCATCACCGTGTTCGCCGCGGCCTCGATGAAGAACGCGCTCGACGAGATCGACGCCGCCTACACCGCCAAGACCGGCATCAAGTTCAGCGTCAGCTATGCCGCGAGCTCAGTGCTCGCGAGGCAGATCGAGCAGGGCGCGCCGGCCGACGTGTTCGTCTCCGCCGATACCGACTGGATGGACTACGCGACGGCTAAGAAGACCATCAACGAACAGACCCGTGTCAACCTGCTCGGCAACAACATCGTGCTGATCGCGCCGAAGGATTCCAAAATCGATCACGTGACGATCGCCCAGGGCTTCGATCTCGCAAAGCTCGCCGGCGACGGCAAGATCGCGACCGGCGACGTGAAGGCGGTGCCGGTCGGCAAATATGCCAAGGCGGCGCTGGAGAAGCTCGACGCTTGGCAGGCGGCGGAGGCGAAATTCGCCATGGCCGAGAGCGTGCGCGCGGCACTGACGCTGGTGGCCCGCGGCGAGGCTGCGCTCGGCATCGTCTATTCGACCGACGCCAAGGTCGAGCCCGGCGTCAAGATCGTCGGCACCTTCCCGGCGGATTCGCATCCCGCGATCATCTATCCGGTCGCGGCGACCACGGCAGCGAAGCCGGAGACCAGCGGCTATCTCGCCTTCCTGCGCTCATCGGTGGCCAAGCAGATTTTGGAGAAGTACGGCTTCAAGTTCCTGATCAGCCCGACAACTTGATTTTTGCGACTTGATGTTTGCGATTTGATGTCCGAGATCACGCCTGCGGAATGGACGGCGATCCTGCTCTCGCTCAGGGTCGCCGTCATCGCAACGCTGGTGGCGACGCCGTTCGGCGTTGCCCTGGCATGGCTGCTCGCCCGCCGCGACTTCTGGGGCAAGTCGCTCGTCGACGCGCTGGTGCACCTGCCCTTGGTGCTGCCGCCTGTCGTCACCGGCTATCTCCTGCTTCTCAGCTTCGGCCGCCGCGGCCTCGTCGGCGGCTTTCTCGCCGATCATCTCGGCATCGTCTTCGCCTTCCGCTGGACCGGCGCGGCACTCGCCTGCGGCGTGATGTCGTTTCCGCTTCTGGTGCGGCCGATGCGGCTGTCAATCGAGGCGATTGATCGTCGGCTCGAGCAGGCCGCCGAGACGTTGGGCGCGGCGCCCTGGAAAATCTTCTTCACGGTGACACTGCCGCTGGCGCTGCCCGGCGTGCTCGCTGGCATGGTGCTCGGCTTTGCCAAGGCAATCGGCGAGTTCGGTGCGACGATCACTTTCGTCTCCAACATTCCCGGCGAGACCCAGACGATCTCCTCGGCGATCTATTCGCTGATCCAGACGCCCGATGGCGACGCTGCCGCGGGCCGGCTCGTCATCATCTCGATCGTGCTCGCGCTCGGCGCGCTGATCGTCGCCGAGTGGTTCGCTCGCCGCGCGACCGCGCGATTGCATGGAAACTGACATGCTGCATGTCGAGGTCGAAAAACAACTCGGTGAGTTCTCGCTGCACGCCTCCTTCACCAGCGAGGGCCGCGTCACCGGCCTGTTCGGCGCGTCGGGCGCCGGCAAGAGCTCGCTCGTCAACATGATCGCGGGCCTCTTGCGTCCCGACCACGGAACCATCGCGATTGACGGCGATGTCGTCGACGACACCGCGGCCGGCATCCACGTACCGACCTATCGCCGCCGCATCGGCTACGTTTTCCAGGACGCGCGGCTGTTTCCGCATCTCAACGTCGCGCAGAATCTCGATTACGGCCGGCGGATGAATCGCCTCGCGCCCGATCCCGTGCAGCACAAGCGTATCATCGACCTGCTCGACATCGGCGCGCTGCTCGACCGTCGCCCCGGGAAACTCTCCGGCGGCGAACGCCAGCGCGTCGCGCTCGGACGCGCGCTCCTGTCCAAGCCGCGCCTGCTGCTGCTCGACGAGCCGCTCGGCGCGCTGGACGAAGGCCGCAAGCTGGAGATCCTGCCCTATTTGATGCGGCTGCGCGACGACGCCAATGTGCCGATGGTCTATGTCAGCCACGACGTCGCCGAGTTGCGCCAGCTCGCCACGCAAATCGTGATGCTGAAGCAAGGCCGGGTGACGTCGTTCGGCGGGGTGAAGGTGTTGTCGTGAGGCGTTGGCAGGGAGGAGTTGTGGCGCGAGACTGGCAACCCACGAGTCTTCGCCAAACTCGATCCTGTGGTTATGGGTCCCGGGCTCGCGCTATGCGCGCCCCGGGACGACGGTGAAGATGACGCTATTTCATCGCGTCATCTTCAGATCGCGCCGGCCTACCACCCACGCTCGACGTTGCGCACGTCGCCGGTGCTGGCGTCGACAAAGACCTGCATCCAGCGGCCGGTACGATCGCGGCCCTCGATCCGCCATTCGTCGCCGAGGAACTGGGTGTGGGAGACGGTCATGACGCCGATGTCGGTCGCGACATCGAGCGCCGCCTGCATCGAGATCTGATCGCCCGTATCGAAGGCCATCGCCGGCGCGGCCGCCCCTAAGCCGATCGCGACGATGGCCGGCAAGATGAGTTTTCGCATGGACTGCTCCTGTCAAAGACGTTGACCGTTACGCCGCTAAGAACGAGCAGAACGGGCATGCGTTCCGGCCGCAACCCTAAGGGAACAGCGGAAACTTTCGGCGCTTGCGGCGTTTTGGTGGCAGGTTCCCTACGAAATGGGCGCCACTCTCTCCCGAACTTCAGGACGCCGTTTTATGGTATGGCGCTTCAACAAACTCCGTCATTGCGAGCGCAGCGAAGCAATCCAGACTCTCACCGCGGAAAGATTCTGGATTGCTTCGCTGCGCTCGCAATGACGAGAGTGGGGCTGGTTCCGTCCTGCCAAACTCGATACGGAACGCGCGGCACCTAAATCCCCGCCACCGAGGTCCAGAGATCGGCGAGCTTGCGCCGCAGGGCCTGCGCGCGCGTCACGGGCTCCGGCTTCTCCTCGTCCTCCGGCAGGCGCAGGCCGACGACGTTGACGCGGCCACCGGAGATCGAGCGGGCCACCAGCACGATCTCGCCGAGCGCGAGCTCCGCACCCTCCTTCGGTGCGCGATCGAGGTGAACGTCGAAATAATCGGCCAGGGTCAGCCTGCCCTCGTCCTCGCTCACCTTCACGCCATAGATCTCGGCGAGCTCGGCGAGGGTGTGCTCGCCGGAGACCATGAAGTCGCCGAGCAGATGCGGATCGGGCGCCGAGCTCGGCTGCATGTCGACGAAGAAGCGGTCGAGCGACTCGGCCTTTTCCGGCGGAGCGAGCAGATAGATGTAGTCGCCCGGCGCGATCGGATCGGCCTCGTTGGGCGTCAGGATGCTCTCGTTGCGGATCACCAGCGTCGGCTTGGACCATGACGGGATCAGACCGCGGCGGAAATACAGGCTCTTGGGACGGACGGAATAGCCGACGAGCTGCTGCTCGAGCTGGCCGGGCAGGTCCAGCTCGACGCGGCGCGGCCCGCGCTCGGCGCGCGGCAGCGCCACGTGCAGCTTCCGCGCAGCGGGCGCCAGCGTCCAGCCCTGCAGCAAAAGCGAGATGATGACGACGACGAAGGCGACGTCGAAATAGAGATAAGCCTTCGTCAATCCGACCAGCATCGGGATAGATGCAAGGAAGATCGCGACCGCACCGCGTAAGCCCGTCCAGGCGATGAAGATCTTCTCGCGCCAGTTGAAGCGGAAAGGGGCGAGGCACACGAACACCGCCAGCGGTCTTGCGATCAGCATCAGCACAAAGGCGACTTCGACGGCCGGCAATGCGCTGGCGCCGAGCCGCTGCGGGGAGACCAGAAGGCCGAGCAGCACGAACATCACGATTTGCGCGAGCCAGGTCGCCGCGTCGAGAAATGTCACCACCGAATTGTGGGCGCGCGTCGGACGGTTGCCGATAATGATGCCGGCAAGATAGACCGCGAGGAAGCCGGAGGCGTGCACGATCTGCGAGCCGCCGAAGATGACGAGCGCCGCGGTGGTGACGAACGGCGCATGCAGGCCCTGCGGCAGCGCCACCTTGTTGAGCGCCACGACGACCAGGCGTCCGCCGATCACGCCGATGACGGCGCCCAGCACCGCCTCCTGGATGAATTCGATCAGCACATGGCCCGCCGTGCCCGACCCCAGCGAGATGTATTCCACCAGCATCAGCGTGAGGAAGATCGCGAAGGGATCGTTGGTGCCTGACTCCGCCTCCAGCGTCGCACCGACGCGCGGACGCAAGCGCAGGCCCTGGGTGTGCACCAGGAGGAATACCGCAGCGGCGTCGGTCGAGGCGACGACCGCGCCGACCAGGAGCGCCTCGGACCAGTTCAGGTCGAGCGCGAATTTGGCGAAGGGGGCAGTGATCAGCGCGGTGAGGAGCACACCGGCGGTCGCAAGCACCACCGACGGCGCGAGCACGGTCCGGATGCTCGCAAACCGCGTCCGCAAGCCGCCGTCGAACAGGATCAGTGCGAGCGCCACCGAGCCGACCAGATAGGTCGTGCGCACATCGTCGAACTGGAGCTGCCCGGGGCCGGAATCGCCCGCCAGCATGCCGATCGCAAGGAAGACCAGCAGCAGCGGCGCGCCGAAGCGTAGCGCGAGCAGGCTCGAGAGGATGCCGGCCATCACCAGGACGGCGCCGAGCAGAATGGCGATGCTGACCGAGTCGAGAGAAGCCATGTGGTGCTGCGGGTTACTCCAAGATCGACGGGATTCAGTTCAGACGGGCACTGGCCGGGCCACTCCCTCGCCCGCTTGCGGGGTCGGGACGAGCAGAGTTCGCCCTGAGAGGGTGGCGTGAGGGCGAGTCTCCACAGGGACGGTGACTGAGAGACTCGCGGAGAGTCCCCCTCACCCGAAATTCAAGCTGCGCTCGAATTTCGACCTCTCCCCGCAAGCGGGGAGAGGTGAGGTGTGCCACGACCGACAGATTTGCCCAGCTCGAAAACATGTGCTCATGATCCTTATCGTCGTCGCATTCCCGCGCCAACCCATTTTCTCCCGCTCGCGGCAATCTGCCCGTATTTTGCGGCCTTAACTCGCATCACATGGCGGTGTATCGATGGTTCGGCCGCTCCCTTTGTGGGATTCTGCGGCGCCCTCGAATCATCCGTCCCGCCCTGATCACCGACGAGACCGCCCGAATGGACATGGACCTCAAAGACCTCACGGAGTTCGTGCAGACGACCGCGCGCAGCGTCGGCGCCGAGATCTCGTCGCCGTGGTTCTACCTCCAGTTCGGTCTCATCCTGACCGCGGCCGGCATCGCCTATGCGGCGGAAGCGGGCATTCGCAACCGCGTGGACATGACGAACCTGGCGATCCGCTGGCCGCTGCCACTTCGCCACTTCGCCCGCGTGATGGTCTCCAGCGCCTCCACGGCGGTGTTCACCCTGCTCGTGATCATCTCCCGCGTGGTGATGTATCATGCGACCTGGCCGAGCCGGAGCTACCTGCTGATGGTCGCCGCGAAGCTGGGGCTGGCCTGGCTCGCGATTCGGCTCGTGACCTCGGTGCTGCGCAACGCCTTCATCGTCAAGCTGGTGTCGATCACGGCGTGGTTCGTCGCGGCCCTCTCCATCATCGGCCAGCTCGATGCGACGGTGGAGATGCTCGACTCCTTCGCGATCGTGCTCGGCGGCCTGCGGCTGACGCCGCTGCTGCTGATCAAGGCGGGCGCGCTCCTGATCATCGCGCTCTGGCTCACCAACGTCGCGAGCAATTTCGCCGAGAGCCGGATCAACTCAACGACCGACCTGACGCCGTCGGTGCAGGTGCTGCTGGTCAAGATCATCCGGATCGGCCTTCTCACCGTCGCCATCGTGATCGCGCTCGGCGCGGTCGGCATCGATCTGTCTGCACTCGCGGTGTTTTCCGGCGCGGTCGGCGTCGGCATCGGTATCGGCCTGCAGAAGATCGTCGCCAACTTCATCTCGGGGATCATCCTGCTCGCCGACAAGTCGGTGAAGCCGGGCGATCTCGTCACCATCGGCGACAATACCGGCCGCATCAGCGCGATGAAGACGCGCTATATTTCCGTTGCCGCCGGCGACGGCCGCGAATTCCTGGTGCCGAACGAGGACTTGGTGACGCAGAAGGTCGTCAACTGGACCTATACGGACAAGAACACGCTGGTGAAGATCACCTTCGGCACCAACTACGACGCCGATCCGAGGCTCGTCTGCAAGCTCGCGATCGAGACCGCCGCCGCCCACCCGCGCGCGCAGAAGGGCAAGCCGCCGAACTGCATCCTGACCGAGTTTGCCGAGGCAGGGATGAAATTCTCGCTGACCCTCTGGCTCGCCGATCCCGACGGCATGGACAACGTCAAGAGCGACGTCATGCTGGCGCTGTGGGAGGCCTTCAAGCGCGAAGGTATCCGGGTTCCCTACCCCGTTCGCGAAATCCGCATCCGCGGCGGCGCTCTGCCGGTGGAAACCACCGTAGAAGTCCCGAATTGAGTCGCCTTTCAGACGCAGGACGGCCAAGCTTGGCTTGCATGAAGGCCGGCGATCATTAGATTAGGGCGTGAAATCAAGCCCTTCCGCCGACATCGCGACCAGCCTCGAGCCCGTAAAGATCGCAACCAGATGAGCTACGTCGAAGCCACCGATACCTCGCTCCGCAAGACCGGACAGATCAAGCTGCATGGCCCGAGCGCCTTTGCCGGCATGCGGAAGGCGGGAGCGCTGGTGGCCAAGTGTCTCGACGAACTCACCGACATCGTCGGCCCGGGCGTGCCGACCTCGCGCATCGACGAGTACGTCCGCGAGTTCGCCTTTGGCCACGGCGCCTATCCGGCGACGCTGATGTATCGTGGCTATCGCTATTCGACCTGCACCTCGCTCAACCACGTGGTCTGCCACGGCATGCCCGGCGATCGGCCGCTGAAGGAAGGCGACATCGTCAACATCGACGTCACCTTCATCGTCGACGGCTGGTATGGCGATTCCAGCCGGATGTATGCGATCGGCCCGATCGCGCGCAAGGCCGAGCGGCTGATCGAGGTGACTTACGAGGCGATGATGCGCGGTATCGCCGCAGTGAAGCCGGGCGCCACCACCGGCGACATCGGCCACGCCATCCAGAGCTTCGTCGAACCGCAGGGCATGAGCGTGGTGCGTGATTTCTGCGGCCATGGTCTCGGGCGCATGTTCCACGATGAGCCCAACATCATCCATATCGGCCGACCCGGCGAGGGCGTCCAGCTCAAGCCCGGCATGTTCTTCACCATCGAGCCGATGATCAATCTCGGCAAGCCGCATGTGAAGATCCTTTCCGACGGCTGGACCGCCGTGACCCGCGACCGCTCGCTGTCGGCGCAGTTCGAGCACTCCGTCGGCGTGACCGCCACGGGCGTCGAGATCTTCACGCTGTCGGAACGGCACGGCGAGAAGCAGATCGGCTGATTTTTTTAGCGCGGCTCGCTCACACCATCGCGACGTCTATCGCCGGCGCCGGAATGACGATGGTGGCCGCTTGTAGGTTGCGGCAAAGGCATCGTTAAACCGACGAACGCTGCCGAATCCGGCCGCGAAGGCGATCTCCGCCAATGTCATATCGGTCTGATCGATCAGGCGCTTGGCTTCCTGCACGCGCCGCGTCGCGGCAATCTCGCTGGGGCTTGCGCCGGCGTGGCGCATGAACAGGCGCAGCAGATGGCGCGGCCCGACTCCAAGGATTTCGGCGAGCTCCGCCATCGACCCCCGATCCAGAAAACCGTCATTGATCAGGCGCATCCCGCGCGCAACGGTAGTGGCTGTCCCCATCCACGCCGGTGACCCCGGCGCTGCTTCCGGCCGGCAGCGCAGGCACGGGCGAAAACCGGCCCGCTCGGCGGCGGCCGCGGTCGCATAGAAGGTGACGTTCTCGGAGCGCGCCGGGCGAACCGGGCAGACCGGCCGGCAATAGATCCGCGTCGAGCGAACGCCGGAGAAGAACAGGCCGTCGAACGCGCGGGCACGCGCCAGCCGCGCCCGATCGCAGGTCTCCCAATCGAGATGCGGCGGCAGCACTTGCCGATGGGCTGGAATTCTCGCCATGACGGAAAGGTAGTCTCAACCCATCCCGCCGAGTAGCCGAAACCGGACTCGATCGGGCGATGAGGTCCGAATTCGGCCAGCCTGCGCCGCCGTTCGGGATCATGGTGGCGACAAGTTCCGGAGCAGATCCCATGAGCACGCAGGCGCCACAGGCAAGGTCAGGGCAAACCACACTCGCGCGCGAGATCGGGCTGTTACTGCTCCTTTCGCTGATCTGGGGCAGCTCATTCACGCTGATCAAGGTGGCGATCCCGACGATTCCGCCGTTCACAATGGTTGCCGTACGCGTGACGATCGCAGCCATTCTCCTGACCCTGATCGCCACCGCGCAAGGACACTTCCTTCCCCGCCAAGGGTCGGTCTGGCTCGCTTTCTTCGTGCAAGGGCTGCTGCAGAGCGCGCTGCCATTCACCCTGATCAGTTGGGGCGAGATGCATATCGCGAGCGGGCTGGCCGGCGTGCTCAATGCAACCCCGCCGATGTTCGTGCTCGCGATCGCGATGATCACCGGACGCGGGCGCCGGACCATAAGCAGCCAAAAGGTCATCGGTGTCGGTCTTGGCCTCGCAGGCGTGGCCGTGACAATGGGCATCGATGCGCTCTCCGGGATCGGCACGGCGGCACCGCTGGCGCAAGCGGCCGTGCTCGGCGCGAGCCTTTGCTACGCGCTCGCGCCGATATGGGGACAGCGGTTCTCGAACCTTCCCGCAATCGTCACGGCCGCCGGTGCCATGAGCTGCGCCGCGATCCTGATGCTGCCCGCGGCCGCCGTCCTCGAGCAGCCATGGAGGCTGGCGCTGACGGCACAGGCGATCACGGCGGTCGTCACCCTTGCGGCCGTCTGCACCGCGCTTGCGATGGTGATCTATTTCCGGCTGATCCACACGCTCGGCCCACTCGGCACGACCAGCGGGAGCTACCTGCGCGCGGGATTCGCGGTGGCACTCGGCATCGCCCTGCTTGGCGAGCGCTTTACCTGGTCTGGTCTGGCCGGAATGCTGCTCATTGTGGCCGGGGTGGTGGCTGTCACGGTGCCTCCACGGAAGCGACACAGCGAGAAACAATCGATCTGATTGCCGCCATTGTCGCAGCTTGATCTTGCCATCCCCCCTGCCGATGACGATCTCTCCTCGGGGCTAACAGGAGAGATGATTGGCCAAGTCAACGCGTCGCGGTTTCCTTGGATTCGTGTCCGCCAGCGTCGCCGGCCTGCTGCAGACCCGTGCCCAAGCAGCTCCAGCCACCGCCGACATCGAGCCGGCCTGCATCCTGACGCCCCAGGCGGAGGAAGGGCCGTTCTATGCCGACCCGAAACTCGTTCGGTCCGACATTACGGAGGGCAGGCCCGGCGTGCCGCTGACACTGAGGCTGCGCGTGATCGAAGCCGGGCCCTGCACGGCAATCAAGGACGCCCGGGTCGACATCTGGCATTGCGATGCAAAAGGCCTCTATTCGGCCTTTCCCGGCCAGGGTGACGGCCACAACGTCGACGCGACCAGCAAGACGTTTTTGCGCGGCACGCAAGTCACCGACGAGGCCGGCTGGGTTGCGTTCAACACCATCTATCCCGGCTGGTATGACGGCCGTGCCACGCACATCCATTTCAAGGTGTTTTTGGACGACCGCACGGTGCTGACCGGGCAGACTTTCCTGCCCGACGCACTGAACGAGTTCATCTACGTCAACGTTCCCGCCTACAAGGACCGCGCCCGGCAGCGCACGATCATCAACGCCAATGACTATGTGATCGGACGCTCCGACCCCGAGCATCGCGCCTTCTGCGCGGTGAAGGAGGAGCGCGACCGCTACGTTGCGACGCTGACGCTCGGCGTCGACCGCCGCGCCGATGCGACCGCCGGGCGCCGCGGACCTCCGCCGGGTCCATCGCCGTCAGGCATGGGCGGATCGATGTTCGGCCGCCCGATCAAGGACCGGCTCGCGGCGCTGGTGCCGGGATTGAAGCCGGGGCGCTAGAGCGGCGCCAGCGCAATTGACGGTTGCAAAAGACGTGACCCGCGGCGATGCTGGCGCGCGATGCCCGCCAAACCCGACTCCGGCAACAGCAAGTCTGAGGACACGCCGCACTATCACGGCCATCGCGAGCGGCTGCGCGAGCGCTTCTATAGCGCCGGTCCGGATGCGCTCAGCGACTACGAGCTGCTGGAGATGGCGTTGTTTCCGGCGCTGCCGCGTCGCGACACCAAGCCGCTCGCGAAGACGCTGATCAAGACCTTTGGCTCGTTTGCCGAGGTCGTTCATGCGCCCGTCGCGCGGCTGCGCGAGGTCGACGGCGTGGGCGAGTCAGTCGTCAACCAGCTCAAATTGATCGCGGCCGCCGCAAGCCGCGTGACCAAGGGCGAGGTCAACAGCCGCAACGCGCTGTCATCCTGGAACGAGGTGATCGACTATTGCCGCTCCAGCATGGCGTTTGCCGACAAGGAGCAATTCCGACTGCTCTTTCTCGACAAGCGCAACCAGCTCATCGCGGACGAGGTGCAGCAGACCGGTACTGTCGATCACACGCCGGTCTATCCGCGCGAGGTGGTCAAGCGCGCGCTTGAACTATCGGCAACTGCCCTGATCCTCGTGCACAACCACCCCTCAGGCGATCCCTCGCCCTCCCAGGCCGACATCCAGATGACCAAGGCCATCATCGATATCGCCAAACCGCTCGGCATCGCCGTGCACGACCACATCATCGTCGGTAGAAGCGGGCATGCGAGCCTGCGCGGGATGCGGTTGATCTAGGTCATCCGCCGCCCGTTTACCAACTATTAACTCTTCGCTTCGGGCCGCAGGGAACGTGTGTCACACTCATTCATCATCGAAGGAGGGGAATCGATGGTGAATCAGATAATCGAGCGCATGTGGAGCACGGGCCTGTCGTTGCTGAGCCCGGGCTATCTGGTCGACTGGCTTCTCGACCAGATCGAGAAATTGAGCCCAATGATGATGCCTGCTCCTATAGACATGCCGTCGTGCCAGCAGAGACGGGTCGAAACGCGCCTCGACTAACTCGGCGCGACGAAGCCTTACGCCGGCGATCACGCGCGTGACGCCGGCGGCAGGTCAAAGCAAAACTTCTCAATAGCAATATCGCGAATCGATCCGCACGTAGTAGCCGTCCGGACGCTGCATGTAGCAGCCGCGCTGATAGGCATAATAGCCGGAGCGGCGCCGCTCGCCTTCGGAGGCGATCGCAGCACCGGTGCCGGCGCCGACAACGGCGCCGATTGCCGCTCCGCGGCCGCCACCAAGCGCACCTCCCAGGATCGCCCCGCCGACGCCGCCGATGATGGCGCCACCGACGGCATCCTGCGCCGCCACCTCATGAACCGGCATCGCCATGGCAACCGTCAGACATGCCGCAATTCCAAGACCTCGAAGCATTTTCGCAATCCTCCCCATCTGATGCCGCAAGTGATAGCGCGGGCTACGAATTCCAGCCACAGCAATCGCGGATTTCTGGGAATTGGTACTGTTCTCGATGTCCGCGGCGAGGCCGCGACGGAACGAAGACACCGTGACTGGACACGCCCATCGGAAGCAAGTCTACATTTCCGGCGGCGCCGACATATTCACTTCGCCCTATGAGCCGTCGAGAACGGCGCAAAGCGATCGGCGAGGTCTCCACCGCCGCGTCTAGAATCAATCAAAACTGGAATCTCTCAAAACCGAATTGACGATGCGGCACGATCAGCAAGCCGTACTGATCGCCCTTTTGCCTATTTTTCCCGACGCTTAGCAGGACAAGGTCGAGCCGTAACTGATCCACGTGCGGTGCGCGCTTAGATCGATTCCGGACTGAGACCTATTGTCACGCCTTCGTATGTCACTGTAGCCGAGGGCCAGAGGCTTTCTCTGAAGGGGACAACAGTGAAGCGTTTAGTGGGACCGATCTGCGCGGCGACTGTGATGCTGTCCGCTTGCCAGGCAAATGCAGGGGAATCGCCGTTCGGCTGGATCTACACCGCCGATCTGCATCCGCAGGGCACGTTTGAATACGAGCACAAGTCGTTCATGCAAGCCGGCCAGTCGCAGGGCCAGTATTTCCTGATGCGGAACAAGGAGGAGATCGAGTACGGCCTCACCAACCAGCTCCAGATTTCCGGCTACTTCAACTGGAGTTACGCTAACGCCTACCGCAACGGATTCGATGGGACAACGGGCGGACCGGGCGCAACACAATTCCTGGACGCATCCTTCGATCAATACTCGCGTTACGAGAAGACGCGTTTCGACTCAGTTTCCTTCGAGGCGATCTATCAGGTTCTGAACCCCGTGACCGATCCCATCGGTCTTGCGCTTTACATCGAGCCGGAGATCGGCCCGAAGGAGAAGGAGCTTGAATGGCGGGTAATCCTGCAGAAGAATTTTCTCGACGATCGCCTGATCCTCGCCCTCAACATCATGGGCCAGCATGAGCGCGAGGTCTATGCCGACGGTTCAATCGAAAGAGCTTCGCCGATCGACGTGACGTTCGGTGCGTCCTACCTCGTGGCGCCGAACTGGATGATCGGCCTCGAGACGCGCATTCACAACGAATTCACTGGCTATTGGTTTAATAACCCCGAACATTCGGCGTTCTTTGCCGGACCAGTCATCCACTATGGCCAGAAGGAATTCTGGTGGACGCTGGCCTGGCGCCATCAGCTTCCGATGGTCATCACCTACAATGAGGATCAGGCGTCGGTCGTGAAGCACGGACGCATCTACGGCGACGAGCATGCGCGCGACGAGGTGATGTTCCGCCTCGGCGTTCCTTTCGCCGTGAAATGAACTCCGGCATTTCGAGGCAGCAAGATGAAGTGGACACCACTCATCGCAGCGCCGGCGGCGATCGTCGTGATCGCGCCGGCAAGCGCCAACGTGTACATGAGCGAACAGCAGGCGATGCAGGCGATCTTTCCCGGCGCCTCGTTCTCGCCCGGCGGCAGGGCGGGCGTTTTTCGTGCCTCCTCGGGCGGGATCGTCGTCATCGACCGCGTGCTGGGCAAGCACGAATACATCAAATACGCCGTCGGCATCACCGCCGCCGGCACGGTCAAGCGCATCGAGATCCTCGAATATAACGAGTCCTATGGCTATGAAGTTCGGGAGGCCTCGTGGCGGTCGCAATTCGTCGGCAAGAGCGCGAGTTCGCCGCTGCAGCTAAACGTCGATATCAAGAACATCAGCGGCGCGACGCTGTCGGCCAAGCATATCACCGATGGCGTGCGGCGCCTGGTCGGGCAGTTCCAGAGTTTGAAGGGGCAGTAGGCCATGAGGCGCGCGCGACCGCTGCTGGGCACGATCGTGGAGATCGAGGTCGACGGCATCGCACAGGCCGCCGCCGAAAAGGCGATTGCCGGCGCCTTCGAGGCGGTATCGCTGGTTCAGCGCTTGATGAGTTTCCACGATGGCAGGAGCGACATCGGGCGCATCAACCGGGAGGCGTTCCGGTTGCCTGTGACGATTCACCCCTGGACGGCACGCGTTCTGCGTCATGCTCAGACGCTTCATGCTGCAAGCAACGGCCTGTTCGACTGTGCAGTCGGCTTCGAGTTGATGCGACGCGACTTGCTGCCATCGGACGACCTCGATCATGTTGCCGCGGGCGACTTCGGCGCAGTGCACCTTTCGGCCGATCGATCCGTGCGCCTGACGACACCTGTCGCAATCGATCTTGGCGGAATCGCCAAGGGCTATGCGGTGGATCGTGCCATCGCCTCGCTTCGGTCGGCAGGCATCCGAAGTGCGACCGTCAATGCCGGCGGCGATCTGCGCGTGATGGGCGAGATCGACCAGCCGATCCACGTGCACGTTCCGAACGTAGGCCTGATCCCGGCGGGACACTTACGCAACGGTGCCGTTGCAACCTCCTCTGCCGCCGCTACTATCGGTCGAGACGGGGCGTCTCGGTCGCCGAGCTCCGGAACGGACGGCCGAGCCTATTCGGTGGTCGCGCCGAGCTGCATCGTCGCCGATGCGCTGACCAAGATCCTGGTTCAGACCGGCGAGCCACAGCACCCCTGCTTCGCGCGCTTCGGCGCGACGGCTTTCATCACCGCCGGCAACCTGCCATCGATCGCGGCCTGAACCCATGCGCCTCGGCCTTGTTCAGAAGAGCGTTGTCTGGACTACCACCAGCGTGGTCGCACTGAGCGGCCTCGCCTGGTTCGTCCTGCACGACCTTGTCGAGGCCGAGCCCGGTGAAAGTGAGCGGCTGCTGCTGACGCTGCACGGTATCTCGGCCTATGCGATGCTGATCGTGATTGGCTCGTTGCTACCGCTACATGTGCGTTCGGGCTGGAAACGGCAGCGCAAGCGGTGGACCGGCGGCACTACGCTCGCCACGCTCGTCTTGCTGGCTGTGACAGGCCTCGTTCTCTACTACGGGAGCGAACAGACCCGCGAGCCGGCCCGCTGGGTCCACATCGCCATCGGGCTCGCCTGTATCGCGCTGTTTCCCGTCCACGCGATGCTCACTGCAGCGGTCAGGCGCAGCGTGGACGCCGCCGCGCCGCGCGAAGATCAGACAACGGAAGGCCGGAGCCGCTTTGCATCCGCGATCATCGGCCGACGCTAGTCGCCGGGACGATTTTTAAACGAATCTCGTTCGAGTCATGGGGACAGCCAACGCTGCACCGCCTCAGTGGTGTCCGCCGGCGTCGTATTGAAGCAGATTGCGGCATTTGGCGCCAGACGATGCACGAGATTGAGGATCTTCTCGAACAACAGGAGGCGCTCCTTCGGTTCTCGCAGGCCCGCGCCGATCACGATGCAATCGAAGCTCTCGTCGCGCAACGCCGCCGTAACGGCGGCTTCCGCCGTGACGTCGAGATCGATCAGGCAGCTCGTGACCTCGAAGCCGAGACCGCGCAGCCGCAGGAGCTGCGCCTCGATGTAGTTACGGACGAGCTCAGGCGTGAGCTGCGGCAGCGCACTATAGTCCACGCTGCCCGGCTCGATGCCGATCGCAAGAACGCGCTTGGTCATGCGGGGCCTCCTGCGGGATCATCGCTGTCGCTAACGGATGACGGGTCCGGCGGGTTCCGGGATTCCGGCGTCGTCGTATCGCCGGCTGCGCGAAAGATTGCGGCCTTTGACCGCGGCAACCTCAGCGATTTCGTACCCGCCGTGTAAGCCAGTTCACACGCGACTGAGCCGGCAGCCTGCAACATTGCGCCCATTACGCCGAGAGCTCTTGCCGCGAGGACGGCACGGAGCTCTCACCAAGTTTGCACAAAGTCCGAACAATTTTAACAGTTTCGCGGGAGCGGGACATGGTGTCATTTCAGAGCCTGAAGAGCGAATATGAGAGGAATTGGGCCAACCTCCAGATCCGGCCCTCACGCCTTGACGATGCGAACGCGGTGGCGCATCGGGCGATCAACGGCAAGAAGACCTATCAGCAGATCGAGCAACGCACCGGTGTGCCCTGGCATTTCGTCGCCCTCTGCCACTATCGCGAGTCCAATTTCGATTTCGACACCTATCTCGGCAACGGCCAGTCGCTCAATCGCGTGACGACCATCGTACCGAAGGGGCGCGGCCCGTTCAGCTCGTTCGTCGACGGCGCCGTGGATGCGCTGAGAATCCAGGACTTCGTCGGCGCGACGGACTGGAGCGCCGCGCGAACCTTATTCCGGCTCGAGGCCTTCAACGGCTTCGGCTATCACGCCAAGGGCGTCAACTCGCCCTATCTCTACGGCGGCTCGACGCTCTACGGTCCACCCGAGGCGAGGGCCGGCAAGTTCGTCCGCGACCACGTGTTCGATCCGAGCCACGTGGACTCGCAGCTCGGAACGGCCGTGATCCTGCATGCGATGATGACGCTCGATTCCTCGATCAACCTCGACGGCAGTCCGCCGGGCGCGGGCAATCCCGAGCCCGACGAGGAGGCCGCGGCGACGATTGTTCTGATGCAGCAGGCGCTCAACCGGCTCGGCGCCAATCCGCCGCTCGCCGAGGACGGCATCAGCGGGCCGAAGACCAAGGCAGCGGTCTCGAGATTTCAGCAGCAGAACGGCATCAACGATTCGGGCCTGCTCGATGCAACCACCATTGCCGCCATCACACGGGCGTCCCAACCGATCACGGTGACGCCGCCCGTCGACCTGTCCCAGATCCTGAAGCGGCTGGAGGACCTCGCGCAGGTCATGCGGCCACCGGCGGCAGGCACGGCACCGGGCGGCACCACAGCGGTGACCAACGATCCGATCAGCGTGTTCGAACGTCTTTTCTCCCTCGTCAACAAGACCGCCCCGATGCCCGGAACAGTCTCGCCGACCAATGCCGCGCCGGTCGACCAGTTGAAGCAGGTCGTGGAGGTGCTCGGCACATTGCTCAACGGCAACGGCAAGCCCGTGCTCGGCCAGGTCAACGGCGCGCTCGGCGAGACGATCGGCAAGCTGCTGGATGGCAGGAAGACCGCGCTTGGCATCGGCGGCACGCTCATCACCGCGCTGTTGTCCGCGGTGACGGCGAGCCCCAATGCGGGAGGTCTTGCGGGCCTGTTCGGAACGATCGTGTCGGCCGTACCGGGTCTCGGCCAGTTCGCCATGCCGATATTCCTGGCGCTCTCGGCCTGGGGCGTGCTGGGCAAGCTGGAGAAATGGGCGCAGGGCACCGCTCCGCCGCCCAAGCCGGTCACCTAAGCTGGTGTCTTGAGCGCGGATCGCGCGCGGCGGCGCGCCTATTGACGCAGCATGATCAGGGGATCGGCAGTGTCGGGAACGCGCCGCCATTGCGCGTTGTCATCGGCCTCGAACTGCCAGGTCTCGCCGGCCTTCGACATCAGGATGATCTGGCCACGCTCGAGCCGCCATTGCGTCGGATTGAACTGCGCAATGACGGCATCGCATTTCGGCTTGAGGAAGACCTGGAAATTGTCCGGACCCGCTTCGGTGTTGGTCAGCGTCAGTCCGCAGACCGGCTGGCCGTTGCCGCGCACCATGGACCAGTCGCCGATCATCTGGTCCATCGACTTGGCCATCGAACGCGCGGCGGCGAGGTCTTGCAGGATGTAGACGCCCTCGCCCTGCCGCAAGCCTTCGAAGATACCGGCCTCGACCTCGGTGAAGTCGATCACGGCTTCGCCGGCCGCATCCTGCAAGCGAACGATGTCGAGTCCCTTGACGCTCCAAGCGACGATGTCCTTGGTGAATGGCAGCGCGGTCTTACAGGCGGGCTCGAGCTCTAACTTGAGGCCATGACCTGCGGCATCACCCCTGAGCGTGACGACGCAGGTCTTGCTGCGCTCGGTGGTCGAGAGCTCCCACTGCCCGACCATCTCTTTCTTCAGGGTCGTCGCATCCTGCGCCGGCGCAGGGCTCGCTGCGGCAACGCATGCCGCGATCGCCAATGCGAAGCCCCGAAGAATCCTCATCAGCGCCCCTTCACCGGAGTTTCCGCCACCGGCGTCAACGGCGCCTTGCCCGCGAACCAGCTCTTGAGATTGTCGACCACGAGCTGGTCCATGGCGTTGCGCGTGACCACCGAGGCCGAGCCGATATGCGGCAGCAGCACGACGTTCTGCATCGCCTTGAGCTCGTCCGGCATGTTGGGCTCGGCGGCGAACACGTCGAGGCCGGCGGCGAGGATGGTGCCGGACTTCAGCGCCTGGATCAGCGCCGGCTCGTCGACCACGGAGCCGCGCGCGACGTTGATCAGCACGCCACGCGGCCCCAGCGCCTTCAGCACCTCGGCATTGATCATCTTGTTGGTGCTGGCGCCGCCGGGCACGATGACCATCAGCGTGTCCACGGCCTTGGCCATCTCGATCAGGTCGGGATAGTGCTTGTAAGAGACGTCCTTGGCGGGGTTGCGCGAATGATAGACCACCGGCACCAGCGAGGCCTCGAGCCGGCGCGCAATGGCCTGGCCGATCCGCCCCATGCCGACGATGCCGACCTTGCGGTCGCGCAGCGAGCCGACGCTCAGCGGATAGTTCTGCGTGAGCCAGAGCCCGGAGCGCACATAGCGGTCGGCCTTGATGAATTCGCGCAAGGTGGCGAGCAGAAGGCCCATCGCGACATCGGCGACTTCTTCCGTCAGCACGTCGGGCGTATTGGTGACGATGACATCGTGCTCGCGCGCGTATTTGGCATCGACGTGATCATAGCCGACGCCGAAGCTCGCCACGATCTCGAGTTTCGGGAAAAGTGACAGCGAGTCCTTGTCGGCGCGCACGGTGTGATAGGTCACCGCGATCCCGCGGATCTTTTCCCGAACCGCCGGCGTCAGCCGCTCCAGGTCGGCGCGCGTCTCGGCCTTGTGCACGACGAAATGATCGGAGAAGCCGTTGTCGAGGATCGGCCGCACCGGCCCATAGATCAGAAGGTCGGTCTTTTCGGACGAAATCGAACCGGTGGTCATCAGCTTTCCTTTCCAAGCGCGCTCTCATGCCAGCGCCGCAAAACGAGGTGCGAAACTAGCGCCAGCACCCCATAGATGACAATCCCGGCAAGCGACAGCAAAAGCAGCGCCGCGAACATGCGGGGTATGTTCAGACGATAGCCGGATTCGGCGATCCGGTAGGCGAGCCCGGAGCCTGCGCCGGCGGTGCCCGCCGCGATCTCGGCCACGACCGCGCCGATCAGCGACAACCCACCGGCGATGCGCAGGCCGCCGAGAATATAGGGCAGCGCCGATGGCAATTTCAGGAAGCGCAGGGTCTGGGATCCAGACGCGTCATAGAGCTGGAACAGGCCGGCGAGATTGCGGTCGACCGAATTCAGCCCGAGCGTGGTGTTGGACAGCACCGGGAAAAAGGCGACGATGAAGGCGCAGACGACGACCGCAGTCTGCTGCTCCAGATAGATCAGGAGCAGCGGCGCAATCGCGATCACCGGCGTGACCTGGAGCACGACGGCGTAGGGGAACAGCGAATACTCGACCCATTTCGACTGGTTGAACAGCAGCGCGAGCGCGATGCCGCCGATGCTCGCGGCCACAAAGCCTTCGAGCGTGGTCAGCAGCGTGGTGGCGAGCGATTGTGACAGCACCGCCCAGTCGTTGATCAGCGTCACGAAGATGGCCGAGGGCGCCGGCAGCACGTAAGGCGGGATCTCCCTGACGCGAACCACGAGCTCCCAGGCGGCAAGACCGGCGGCAAAGACGATCACAGGAAGCACGAAGCGCACCGCACGCTGCGCCCCGGACGGCTTTGCTGAAGCGGAGGATTGCGCGCTCATAGCATCGACTGTCCCGAATAGGACGGCGCGAGCGCGCCGGACACCTTGCGGCAGTAATCAGCGTAGGCGGCCGAGGTGCGGAACTCCTCACCGCGCGGCTCGACCGTCTCGATGCGGATGTCGGCCTGGATCCGGCCGGGGCGCGCCGTCATCACCACCACCCGCTGCGACAGGTACACGGATTCGAACACGGAATGGGTGACGAAGATGATGGTCTTGCGCAGGCCCCGCCACAGCGCGAGCAGGTCGTTGTTGAGGCGAAAGCGCGTGATCTCGTCGAGCGCGGCGAAGGGCTCGTCCATCAAGAGGATGTCGGGATCGGTGACGAGCGCGCGCGCCAGCGACACCCGCATCTTCATGCCGCCGGAGAGCTCGCGCGGAAAGGCGTCGGCAAATTCGGCAAGGCCGACGCTCGCCAGCGCATCATCGACACGTGCGCGGGCCTCGGCCTTCGGCAGGCGCGCGAGCTTCAAGGGCAGTCGCACGTTCTCGCGCACGCTGGTCCAGGGCATCAGGGTCGGCTCCTGGAAAACGAAGCCGATGCCGTGGCCGGGCTGCGCCGCGCCCTCATGGCGCGACACACGCACCGTGCCGGACGAAGGCGCACCTAACCCCGCGATCAGGCGCAGCGCGGTCGACTTGCCGCAGCCGGACGGCCCGAGCAGCGAGACAAACTCGCCCTTGCGCACGGCGAGATCGAGCGGGCCGAGCGCCATGACGCCGTTGTCGTAGGTCTTCGTCACGCCGCGCAGGCTGACGGCCAGCGCCGTCAGGCCGGCCTCGGCCCCGGACGAAGCTCTGACGTCTGACATCGGCCTGGCGTTACGGCTTGTTCGGGCGCAGCTCGACGCCGACGCCCTTGTTGACGAAACGCAGCGTGTAGGATTTGCGATAGTCGATATCGCGCTTCACGACGCCGGCCTTGACCATCTTGTCGAAGAACGAGGTGTAGCGTTCGTCGCTCATCGCGCCGATTCCGTTCTTCAGGGACTCGCCGGAATCGACGATGCCGTATTCCTTCATCTTGGCGACGGAGTAGGCGAGCAGCTCGTCCGTCATCTCCGGATTGAGCTTCTTGATCATGGCATTGCCGGCGGAATTGTCGCCGTAGATGTAATTGTACCAGCCGACGACGGAGGCATCGACGAAGCGCTGCACCAGATCAGGCTTCTTCTCGACCATGTCGCGGCGGGTCTCGATCAGGGTCGAATAGGTGTTGAAGCCGTAATCGGCGAGCAGCAGCACGTTGGGCTTGAAGCCGGCCGCCTTCTCCACCGCGAAGGGCTCGGACGTCACGTAGCCCTGCATCGCGCTCTTGGGGTTCGCGATGAAGGGCTGCGGATTGAAATTGTAGGGTCGGACGTTCTTCTCGCTGAAGCCGTATTCGGATTTCAGCCACTGGAAGTAGCTGGTCATGCCCTCCTTGGAGACGAACAGCGTCAGCGGCTTGAGGTCCTCGATTTTTGCGACCTTGGCATCCGGCTGCGTCAGCATCACCTGCGGATCCTTCTGGAAGATCGCGGCGATCGTGACCACGGGGACATTGTTGGTCACGGCATCGAACGACATCAGCGTGTTCGCGGCCATGAAGAAATCGATCTTGCCGGCGATCAGCAGCATCCGGTTGTTCTCGTTGGGCCCGCCCGGGACGATGGTGACGTCGAGCCCGTAGCGCTTGTAGGTGCCGTCGGCGACCGCCTGGAAGAAGCCGCCATGCTCGGCCTCGGCAACCCAGTTGGTGCCGAAGGAGACCTTGTCCAGGGTCTCGGCGCGCGCCGGGACGACCGACGCGAGCGCGGCGATCAAGCCCGCCGTTAACGTTCGCCGCAGATGAGAGGGGCTCATGATTGCACTCCGTCGATCGCGTCTAGCCCAGATTGCGTCCAGCCCAAGTGACTAGCCCATGTGAGACCAACGCGATAAAACCGCAAGAAGTTCGGGGACGCTGGCTGTCGGACCCGCGTCCCCTTGAGTAGTACAAATTACGTGACAAATTCGCGCAAAGAAACCTCAATGACGCCTCCCCGCGACTGGACCGACATCCGCTGGGCCGACGCTGGCCCGGCGGAGGTTGCGCGCTGGATCGCGGTGCTGCCGCTGGCGGCGACCGAGCAGCACGGCCCGCATTTGCCGTTTGCGACCGACGTGCTGATCGCGGACGCTTATCTGGCGCGCGTGCGCGAGCTGTTGCCCGCGAACCTTCCGGCCACTTTTCTTCCCGTACAACCGGTCGGAATCTCCACCGAACATATCGACTATCCGGGCACGTTGACGCTGGCGACCGACGTCGCGCTCAAGGCCTGGACCGGACTTGGCGAAGATGTCGCGCGGCGCGGCGTGAAGAAGCTCGTCATCATCACCAGCCATGGCGGCAACAGCGCGGCAATGATGCTGGTCGCGCAGGATCTTCGCGCGCATCAGAAGCTGTTCGTGGTGACGACATCGTGGTCGCGGCTATCAGGCGCGGACAAATTGTTCCCGGCGCAGGAAGTGCGTCACGGCATCCATGGCGGCGCGGTCGAGACCTCGATCATGCTGGCGCGCTATCCCGATCAGGTGTGCATGGATGCGATCGCGGATTTTCCCGCGAGCAGCATCGCGATGGAGACGCAGTATCGCTGGCTGTCGACGCAGCGGCCCGCGCCGTTTGCCTGGCAGGCGCAGGATCTCAACGCGAGCGGCGCCGTCGGCAACGCGACACTGGCCTCACGCGAGAAGGGCGAACTGCTGATCGACGAGGGCGCCCGCGCCTTCTGCGAACTCTTGTCCGAGGTCGATAACTTCGACGTGAACAGGCTCGCCAAGGGGCCGCTCGGCTAGCTCTCATCCTTCTGGAATCATTCGCGAAAGTAGTGGGCTCACCGGTCGCGTCCGCCAGCTTCGAACCCGGCGCGGCGAGCCTCCGTCCAATTGGGCACGCGGGCCACGACGGACCGCCTCAACCCGGATGGATTTCAAATGTCGATCAAGACCAGGATTGCCGCTGTCACGCTCGCTGCTCTCACTGTGGCCGGCAGCATCGTGTCCACCACCTCGCAGGCCGAAGCCAAGCCGCTCGGCTGGGGCTGGGGTGTCGGCGCCGGTATCGCCACCGCCGCCATCGTCGGCTCCGCGATCGCCGCCAGCAATGACCCCTATTACTACGGCTATCGCCGCTGCGGCTGGGTCGCCCAGTACAACGCCTACGGCCAGTACGTCGGCCGCGTTCGCACCTGCTACTGATTTGAGGGCTTGAGGCCGATCTCACGTGGATCCTGCGTTCGACGCGGGCGCCTCATCCACCCCGTGTCGTCCTCCCGACCCGCCCGGCTGTCCCCCCGGGCGGGTCTTCCATTTTTCGACCTCGCGAACTTGTTGCAGTCCCGTCACACAGGGATGCGAACCATCGTCTGCGGCATTCCGCGCTAGTTGCTATTAAGAATTATTCGCAATAAGGTCCGCAACAAGCGCAGGGACTTGGGAAGAAATCGCGTCGAGGCGGGATCATCTCGCCGGCTGAGCAACCAAGACCTGATGACAGGACCGCTGCGAATCGGCAGTGATATCGCGTCGGTTGGGGCACATTTGCGTCTGGGGGACGTGCGTTTGACGTTGAGAGGTCACCGACACCGGGTCTTGCGGACGGCCGCGACCATCGCCTCCAGCGTGCTGATCCTGCCTGCCGCTGGTGTTGCGGCTGATCTGCCGCTGAAAGCGCGAGCAGCCAAAACCCTCTACGACTGGACCGGCTTCTATGTCGGCGGCCACTTCGGCTATGGCGATGCGAGCTTCGGACCCGGCACCCACCCGCTGCCGGAGCAGGGTCTGATCCTGCCGCACAGCGCGATGGGACTGAGCGGCGGCTATCAGCTCGGCTATAACCGCCAACTCGCCAACAATATCGTTCTCGGCATCGAGGCGGACGCCACGTTCCCCGGCCCGCTGGATACGCCGGCGCAGGGGCGAGACCCCCAACCCTTTAACACCACCATCGACTATGTCGGCACTGTGCGCGGCCGCATCGGTTACGCGTTCGGCCGCTTGATGCCTTATGTCACCGGGGGCTTCGCCTGGGGACACACCCATGTCGACATCAACGATCCTCCTGTCAGCAACGTCATCGCGCGCCCTGGACACTATCAGGCGGGGTGGACGGCCGGACTTGGTCTCGAATACGCGGTCAGCGGCAACTGGACCGCAAAGGCCGAGTACGAATATGTCGACTTGTCTCGTCGTACTTATGATCTGAGTGGCTTCGGCTTCGGCAACCTCAACGTCGAGCCGCGCATCCACCTGTTCAAGCTCGGCCTGAACTATCAATTCGGCGACACGCCGTGGATGCCATCCGTCGACGGCAAGACGAAGCTGCCGGAATCCAGCGTCTGGAATGTCCACGCGCAGACGACGTTCCTGCCGCAGGGCTATGGTCCGATCCACTCACCCTATGCCAGCCCGCAAAGCCTTCCCGGCAGCGGCCAATTGCAGGCGACGTGGACGACGACGGCCTTCCTGGGCGCGCGGCTGTGGGACGGCGGCGAGTTCTATTTCAACCCAGAGCTGGCGCAGGGTTTTGGCCTCAACGGCACGCTCGGCCTTGCCGGCTTCTCCAACGGCGAAGCGCAGAAGGCTGGCGCGCCATTCCCGAAGATCCGGCCGCAACGCTACTACTTGAAGCAGACCTTCGGCCTCGGCGGCGAACAGGAAGAGGTCGCTGACGCGCCGAACCAGCTTGCGGGCAAGCGCGACATCGACCGCGTCACGCTGATCGTCGGCCGCTTCGCCGTCGGCGATTTCTTCGACGGCAATTCATACGCCAAGGACCCTCGCGCCGACTTCATGAACTGGGCGATGTGGGCGTCGGGAGCCTATGACTTCCCCGCCGATCTTCCCGGTTATACCCGCGGCGCCGTGGTCGAGCTCAACCGCAAGGATTGGGCGATCCGCGCCGGCCTGTTCCAGGTGCCCGCCGCGCCCAACAGCGACGTGCTCACCTTCAAGACGGGAGGCACGGTGGTGGAGTTCGAGGAGCGCCATGCGATCTTCGAACAGCCCGGCAAGCTGCGCGTCGGCGTTTTTGCCAACAGCGGCAACACCGCCAACTATCGCGAAGTTTTGGACCTCGCCGCGGCCAATCCGGCGCTCGACATCAACGATATCGCCACCGCGACCCAGCGCAACCGGCCCAAATACGGCTTCTACGTCAACCTCGAGCAGCAGATCGTCAAGGACGTCGGACTGTTCGCCCGCGCAAGCTGGAACGACGGCCAGAACCAGATCCTGTCCTTCACCGACATCGATCGCAGCCTCTCCGGCGGTGTCTCGATCAAGGGCAGCCGCTGGGGACGGCCGGACGACACGGTCGGCGTCGGCGGTGCCATCAATGGGCTCTCGGCCCCGCATCGCGACTTCCTGGCCGCAGGCGGCACGGGTCTGTTGATCGGCGACGGACAGCTCAACTACCGCCACGAACGCATCCTCGAAGCGTACTACGCCTATTCGGTGATCAAGAACGTCACCCTGACGGCCGACTACCAACTCATCGTCAATCCCGCCTACAACGCCGACCGTGGCCCGGTCTCGATTTTCTCGGGCCGCCTGCACGCGGAGTTCTGAGCGGCCGCTGGCCGCATCGGCGGGAACAGTCCAATAGCCTGGGTGCGGCAATTTGATCGGAACCGGACAAATCCCGCAGTGATTGCCTATATTGGATGTTCGGACTGGCGTGCGCCGGACCGAATTCCAACCCATTGCGTACTATGCTCTCTGTCGAACTCGTCATCGTCGTCGTCCTGATCGTCATCAACGGGCTGCTGTCCATGTCCGAGTTGGCGGTCGTCTCGTCCCGCCCTGCCCGGCTCTCGCTGCTAGCCGCCAAGGGCGTGCGCGGTGCCGAGCGGGCGCTGACGCTGGCCGCCGATCCCGGCAAGTTCCTCTCGACGGTGCAGATCGGCATCACGCTGGTGGGCGTCCTGTCCGGCGCCTTCTCGGGCGCAACACTCGGACAGCGGCTGACGCAATGGCTGGTCGAGCTCGGCCTGTCGCCCGGCATCGCCGACATCGTCGGCGTCGGCATCGTTGTCACCCTCATCACCTATGCGACCCTGATCGTCGGCGAACTTGTGCCGAAACAGGTGGCGCTGCGCGACCCCGAGAGCATCGCGGTCAAGGTCGCACCCGTCATGGACTGGTTGGCGAGGATCTCGCTGCCGCTTGTCGTCCTGCTCGATCTCTCCGGCAAGCTGATCCTCACGCTGCTCGGCCGCGGCGGCAAGGCGGAGGAGAAGGTATCGGAGGACGAGATCCATCACCTCGTCAGCGAAGCCGAGAGCGCGGGCGTGCTGGAGCCGGGCGAGAAGGAGATGATCGCCGGCGTGATGCGGCTCGGCGACCGGCCGGTCGGCGCCGTCATGACGCCGCGCACGGAGGTCGACGAGATCGATCTGAACGACGATCCGGAAGAGATCCAGGCGTTCATCGCGAAAAGCCCGCATTCGCGCTTTCCCGTCTCCGACGGCGACCGCGACAACCCGATCGGCGTGCTCCAGGCCAAGGATTTGCTGGTCGCCTATATGCGCGAGCGCACGCCAGATTTGCGCGCGCTGGTGCGCGAGACGCCGATCATTCCGGCTTCCGCCGACGCGCGCGACGTGCTCGCGATCCTGAAGGCGGCGCCGGTGCATATCGGCCTCGTGCATGACGAGTACGGTGCCTTCGAGGGCGTGGTGACGGCAGCCGATATTCTGGAGTCGATCGTCGGCGCCTTTCATTCGGAGGAGGGCCCGCCGGAGCCGGCTTACGTCCAGCGTCCGGACTCCTCGCTCCTGATCTCCGGCTGGATGCCGGTCGACGAATTCGGGGAGCTCCTCGGCATCGAACTGCCGCCGCACCGCTACAACACGGTGGCAGGCCTCGTGCTGCAACAATTCAACGTGCTGCCGAACGTCGGCGACGCCTTCGACCTCGGCGACTGGCATGTCGAGGTGGTCGATCTCGACGGCCGAAGGATCGACAAGATTCTGGCGAGCCGGAGGGACGCGCGGGCGGCGGCGTGAGTGGCGAGCGGTGAGATCCGTCCGCACTACGAGTAGAGTAAAGCGCTGCCTCACTCTCCATTCGTCGTTCCGGCCTTCGTCGGGACGACGACTGAGTTTGAGGGACGAGCCCTCAAAATCCCAATAACCTCAATCGAACTTCACGCCGATGCGCTTTTCCTTGCGCCAGACGACGTGGCAGGGCACGTGCGTGCCGTCGGCCGGGACGACCAGTGTGAAATGCGCGGGGATGCCGACCGGGCTCGTGACATCGAGCGCGGCGCCGGCCGCCGACAGATTGCGCACCGTGCAGTCGATCGCGCCGCCGCCGAACTCGATCGTTCCGGCCTTCAGCACACGATGCCTGGTTTTGTCGCGGCGTTCGTCCATGGGGCGAATCTACATATAAAGTTGAATTAAACGTTAAGCCTCCGCACCGCTCGCGGCCAGTTTACCCGGTCGAAAGCTCACGTTGTCCTGCGGTGGGCCGGCGCCTCATAGCACCGGTTGGAAGGTCTCCGCCCGTGCCATCCGCCAGGCGTCGCGGAAGCGCGGATCTTCCGTACCTTCGAGCAGTTCGCCCGGGCGCAGCGACGGATAGAGCTGCGCGAAAGACCTCACCTCGGTCGTCGAGCTGCGCTGGGTGAAGTGGATCGGGCGGAGCTGCTGCGGATGCTCGAGACCAGCGGCCGCGATCAGCTCGGCCAGCGAGTGCAGCGTCGCGTGGTGATAATTGTGCACGCGGTCGATCTTGAGCGGCACATAGAGCGCGCGCGCCCGCGTCGGATCCTGCGTCGCCACGCCGGTCGGGCAGCGGTCGGTATGGCAGCTCAGCGATTGGATGCAGCCGAGCGAGAACATGAAGCCGCGCGCCGAATTGCACCAGTCGGCGCCGATCGCCATTGCTCGCGCCATGTCGAAGGCGGTGGCGATCTTGCCGGACGCGCCGATCTTGATGCGGTCGCGCGCATTGATGCCGACCAGCGCGTTGTGGACGAAATTGACGCCCTCCCGCATCGGCATGCCGAGATGATCCATGAATTCCAGGGGCGCTGCACCGGTGCCGCCCTCATTGCCGTCGACGACGATGAAGTCGGGGTAGATGCCGGTCTCCAGCATCGCCTTGCAGATCGCCAGGAACTCCCAGGGGTGACCGATGCACAGCTTGAAGCCGGCCGGCTTGCCGCCGGACAGTCTGCGCATCTCCGCTATGAATTGCATCATGCCAACCGGCGTGGAGAAGGCGCGGTGCGAGGCCGGCGAGATGCAGTCCTCGCCCATCTTGACGCCCCGGATCTTTGAAATCTCCTCCGAGACCTTGGCCGCCGGCAGCACACCGCCATGGCCGGGCTTGGCGCCCTGGCTGATCTTGAGCTCGACCATCTTGATCTGGTCCTCGCTCGACACGCGCGCGAACGCCTCCGGATCGAAGCTGCCGTCGGAATGACGGCAGCCGAAATAGCCCGAGCCGATCTCCCAGATGATGTCGCCGCCCATCTCGCGGTGATAGGGACTGAAGCCGCCCTCCCCGGTGTCATGCGCGAAGCCGCCCTTCTTCGCGCCGGCGTTCAGCGCACGTACGGCGTTCGGGCTGAGCGCGCCGAAGCTCATCGCGGAAATGTTGAAGACCGACGCCGAATAGGGCTTCTTGCAATCGGGACCGCCGATGGTGATGCGGAATTTGTCCTCCGCACGCGCCTTCGGCGAGACCGAGTGATGCATCCACTCATAGCCCTCGCGGTAAACGTCCTCCTGGGTACCGAACGGACGCTTGTCGAGCTCCATCTTGGCGCGCTGATAGACCACCGCACGGGTATCGCGCGAGAACGGCATGCCATCCTTCTCGCTCTCGAAGAAATACTGCCGCATCTCGGGACGTATCTCTTCGAGCAGGAAGCGTATGTGGGCCGAGATGGGATAGTTGCGCAGGACCGCGTGGCTCTTCTGCATGAGATCGCGGACGCCGAGCAGCGTCAGCGCGCCGAACATCAGGATTGGTATCAGCAGGATGTCGAAGATCTTGCGGTCGGCGAGGCCGATGCCGATCAGGAGCGCGGTGACGACCGCGCAGATCGTCAGGACGATGAAGCGCGGCGAGAAGGGAAGCAGCAGAGTTTCCATAATCCCCTCGTCCATCGCGGGCTTGGGCGACCTCTGCATTTTGTCATCGATGGGCACGGCGACACCCTCTTATCCAGAATGGCGGGACACACTACGCCATTGTCCCGTCTACGGATATGACGCGGCCGGTGGCCGGCGCAAATCAATCCATCCGATGGGCAGGGTCTTTTGCGGTGCAACAGACGACAGGTCAGCGACCATGCGGCATCGCCTCCAGACTTTGGAGCGAGCCTATAGCAAGGCCCGCGCGAAGGCCGCCAAAAACAAAGTCGAGGGATGGAGGTGGGTGCGGGAGATTGGCGGAGAGTGAAGCGAGTGCTCGAGATGCGCCGAGAAATCGGTCCCCGGACTCCAGCGTCTTCCCGGCGAAGGCCGGGACCCATAACCCCAGGGAGAAGTTGGGGCGCGAAACTAGTGGTTACTGGTCTTCGCCAAACTGCACCCTGGGGCTATGGGTCCCGGATCTGCGCTTCCGGGACGACGACGTTTGGGTGGCAACGCCTCAAATCGACGACTGCAACGGATCGAAGATCATCGCCAGCGGCGATCAGCGCTCCACGAACGCCTTCTCGATCACGAAATGACCGGGCGCGCTGCCCGAGCCTTCGACGAAGCTGCGGCCTTCGAACATGTTGCGCAGCTCCTCCAGCATCGCGGGGCTGCCGCACATCATGATGCGGTCGGTGGCGATGTCGAGCGGCGACTGGTCGATGTCGTTGAAGAGCTGCTCGGAGTTGATGAGGTCGGTGATGCGGCCGCGATTGCGGAACGGCTCGCGGGTCACGGTCGGGTAGTAAACGAGCTTCTCGGAGAGCAGCGGCCCGAACAGTTCGTCGTCACGCAGGCTGGCGACGAGCTGCTCGCCATAGGACAGCTCGGAGACCTGGCGGCAGCCATGCACCAGCACGATGGTCTCGAACTGGTCGTAAACGTCGGGGTCCTTGATCAGGCTGGCGAACGGCGCAAGCCCGGTGCCGGTCGACAGCAGCAGGAGCCGCTTGCCGGGGATGAGGTTGTCGGTAACGAGCGTGCCGGTCGCCTTGCGGCCGACCAGAATGGTATCGCCTTCCTTGATCTTCTGCAGGCGCGAGGTCAGCGGGCCGTCCTGGACCTTGATCGAGAAGAACTCGAGCTCTTCTTCGTGATTAGCGCTCGCCATGCTGTAGGCGCGCAGCAGCGGGCGGCCATCGACCTCAAGCCCGATCATCGCGAACTGGCCGTTCTGGAAGCGGAAGCCGGAATCGCGGGTGGCACGGAAGCTGAACAGCGTATCGGTCCAGTGGCGGACGGAAAGAACCTTCTCTCGGTAAAACGCGCTCATTTTTTCGATATTCCGAATATTTGCGGCTTTGGACAAAAGCGTTACCCGGCCTCTGACAACGAGACGAACACCACTTGCCATGGCGGAGGATTTCGCGTGTGTGATCTACGCCATTGAGGCCAATAATCAACCTCGTTCCGGCTGCAATTGACGCAGGTCAAATCGGCATTGACCGTTGATTTGACAGGAAAATTAACGATTTCCTCTGGATAGGTGCATTGCGGCAATTTCTTTGCTCAAAGGACCTTCCGGGCAGCAGATAATTTCCATTTCGCTCGCGAGAATTTCATTAAGAATAGCTCTGATTTTCGCTCGCGTTTGGCGCCCTTTCCCGCATTTTTGCGGTGTTCGGCAGGTGGAACGCGACATGACAGGCGGCGAGCGGATCTTCGTCCAGGCGATCAGGCGCTACTGCGCCCTTAACGACATCGCGGTCGATGTCCGCCCCGGTGGATGGCTGATCGCGATGCGCCGAGGCGAGAGGCGCCACTTCGCCTTCGGCTATGATATCGGCCTCAACAGCGCCATCGCGCATCGCCTTGCCAACGACAAATCCGCGACCGCTGAGGTGCTGGCGCTTAGCAGCGTGCCCTGCATTGCCCATCACCTCTTCCTCAATCCCAGCATGGGCGAACATGTCGCCGGGGCCGCCTGGCGCGAGGCGATGCGCGCGCTGCTTGCGCAGACCCCGCAAGGCGTGGTGGTGAAGCCCAATGAGGGCACCTCGGGACGCCTCGTGTTCAAGGCAACGAACCCCGACGAACTCGATCGCGCCGTCAGCGAGATCTTCTCGTCCAGCCTCGGCCTCGTGATCTCCCCCTACGTCGAAATCGAGGAGGAGGTCCGCGTCATCCTGCTCGATGACAGGCCGCTGATCGTCTACCGCAAGGAGCGTCCGTCGGTCGTCGGCGACGGCGTGCACACATTGCGCGAACTGGCGAACGCGGCGGGACACGGCCGGTGTCTCGGCGAACGCGAAGCACAGGCGCTGGATGCGATCGTGCCCCAGGGCGAGCGGCGCGTCCTCACCTGGCGGCACAATCTCGACATCGGCGCGCGGCCGGTGCTGGTCGGCGACGGCGACGTTCGCTCAGCCTGCGTGAAGCTCGCAATCGACGCCGCAAGCGCCATCGGCATCGCCTTCGCATCGATCGACGTCGTCCGCGCCGATGGTGCCTGGCAGGTGCTGGAGATCAACTCCGGCGTGATGATGGAAGCGCTGGCGAAGCTGTATCCGGACCTCGTGCAGGCGACCTACGGTGCGGCGCTGGATCGGGTGTTTGGGGAGAGCGGTGATTGAATTGATGCAGCAAAGCGCGCTGCACCCTCTCCCCTTGTGAGGGGAGAAGGGACAGCAGCGAGATTGCGGCCCGTTCGTCTCAGCGCAAATCCCGCTAATTATTCGCGCTCGGCGAGTCGTCCATCGCCTTGAACGCCTCTTCGAGCTGCAGCGAGATCGGCACGTTCAGCCGCTCGCCGGTGGGAAGCCGTGCGGTGAACCATTTGTTGTAGAGCGGGACCAGGTCGTGGTTTGAGCCGAGCTTGCGGAAGGTACGCTCCACCACGGCGGAGAGCTGCGGCTCGCCCTTGCGAAACATGATGCCGTAGGGATCATAGGACAGGTAGTCGCCGGTGACGCGGAACTTGTCCTGCGCCTTGTGGCGCACGATCAGGCCGTAGAGCAGGATGTCGTCGGTCGCGAAAGCGTCCGCCTTGCCCTCGGCGAGCATCTGGTACGACTGCTCGTGATCGTCTGCCGTGATGATATTCAGCCCGAGCGAGAACTTCTTGTCGGCCGCATGCATGGCTTGCTCGTTGGTGGTGCCCTTGGTCACCACCACGGTCTTGCCCTTCAGGTCGGTGACGGCGGCGACGCTGGAGGCCTTCGGCACCATCAGCTTGGTGCCGGCGACGAACATCAAAGGCGAGAAGGCGACGCGCCTGCCGCGCTCGGCATTGGCCGTGGTCGAGCCGCATTCCAGGTCGATCTTGTTCTGGAGTACGGCGTCGATGCGGTCGTCGGAGGTGACCTTGACGTACTCGATTCCGAGATTGGGATCGTCGACCTCGATGCCGATCTCCTCCACGATGGCCTCGCACAGCTCGAGGCTGTAGCCGATCGGCCGGTTGGCCTGGTCGAGGAAGGAGAACGGCGGCGAGCTCTCGCGGTAGCCGAGCCGCACGGTATGCGCATTCTTGATGGCCGACAGCGTCGGGCTAAGCCCTTCGCTGCCGCCGCTCTGCCCCGAGGCGCCGGTTGCCAGCAGACACGCCGCCAGCAACAAACCGCCACCCGCAATCGCCATTGAAGGGCGCATGACGCACTCCCATCAATGGCCGGCCATCGCGGGCACTTCGCCGGGCACCATGTCGCCCGGCACGGCATCGTCCGGTTCCATCGCGTGCTCGGGCCCGAGTTCTCCCTCCCACTTCGCCACCACCGAGGTCGCGAGCGTGTTGCCGATCACGTTGGTGGCGCTGCGGCCCATGTCGAGGAAGGTGTCGATACCCATGATCATCAACAGGCCCGCCTCGGGGATGTTGAACTGCGCCAGCGTCGAGGCGATCACCACGAGGGAAGCGCGCGGCACGCCGGCTACGCCCTTCGAGGTGATCATCAAGGTCGCCAGCATCGCGAGCTGCGTGCCGAGCGGCATGTCGATGTGATAGCTCTGCGCGATGAAGATGCTGGCGAAGGTGCAGTACATCATCGTGCCGTCGAGATTGAAGGAATAGCCGAGCGGCAACACGAAGCTCGAGATCCGCGACGAAGCGCCGAAGCGGTTGAGCCCTTCCAGCGTCTTCGGGTAAGCCGCTTCCGAGCTCGCGGTCGAGAAGGCGATCATCAACGGCTCGCGGATCAGCTTCAGCAGATGACTGTAGCGCGGCCCGATCACGATGAAGCCCACGATGACCAGGATGGCCCACAGGATCATCAACGAGAGATAGAAGCCACCCATGAAGACGACGAGCTTCCAGAGCACCAGGAGGCCGTTCTTGGCCACCGTCGCCGTGATCGCAGCCCAGACCGCGAGCGGCGCGAACAGCATCACGTAGCTCGTGACCTTGAGCATGATGTGGCCGAGATCGTCGATCAGCGCGAGGATCGGCTTGGAGCGCTCGGGCATCGCACCCATCGCCACCGAGAAGAACACGGCGAAGATCACGATCTGGAGAATCTCGTTCTGCGCCATCGCGTCAGCGATCGAGGTCGGGATCAGATGGGTCAGAAATTTCTCGATCGAGAACGCCGAGACCGGCAGACCGGTCGACTGCGCCCTGTCCGGCAGCGTGCCGGGGAAGTTCGCGCCCGGCTGGAGCAGGTTGACCATGACGAGGCCCAGCATCAGCGACACGAAGGAGGCGCTGACGAACCAGCCCATGGTCTTGGCGAAGATGCGTCCGAGCTTGGCTCCTGAGCCCATATGGGCGATGCCGCCGACCAGGGTCGCGAACACCAGCGGCGCGATGATCATCTTGATCAGGCGCAGGAACATCATGGCGATCAGGTTGATCGACGAGGCCCAATCGGCGCGCGTATCGGGCAGGAAGTTGTAGATCGCCGAACCCATCACGATGCCCAGCACCATCGCGGCCAGGATGTATTGCGTAAACCTGTTCGACATTGCTTACCCCTACGTACACCGGCGCTTCATGATGTCGCAGATACGACAACTAGGCAACACGCTTAGCGTGCATCGCGGCGCATGAATGTTCCCGTTGCGAAACGGAAGTCCGCGCTCTAGCCTTCATGCAGCGCACAACGAATGCGGCCTGCACCTTTTCTTTGCGGCGGCTGCACCAATAATCGCCAGACAATCACAGAGGGAACGCCATGAGCGCAAACGTCAATCGCCAGATACTTCTGGTGGAAAAGCCGAGCGGCAAGCTTGGTCCCGAACATTTCAAGATGGTGGAGAGCGCGGTGCCGGAGCCGAAGGACGGCGAGGCCTTGCTGCGCGTGCGATACATCTCGCTCGACGCCGCGAACCGCGCCTGGATGCATGGCGCGACCTACCGCTCCGCGGTCGAGGCGAACAGCGTCATGGCCGGCGGCGCCATCGCCGAGGTCGTGGGTGCAAAGGCGCCGGGGCTCGCGCCGGGCGACATCGTGTTCGGCGACACCGGCTGGCAGGACTATGCTGCGGTGCCGGCAAAGCATCTCACGAAAATGCCGAAGCTCGAACCGCTCACGCATCTGCTCAGTGTGTTCGGCATCGCCGGCCTCACCGCCTATTTCGGCCTGCTCGAGATCGGCAAGCCAAAGGAAGGCGAGACCATCGTGGTCTCGGCGGCTGCAGGCTCGGTCGGCTCGATCGTCGGCCAGATCGCCAAGATCAGGGGCTGCCGCGTGATCGGCATCGCCGGCGGCACCGACAAGTGCAACTGGCTGACCTCCGAGCTCGGCTTCGATGCCGCCGTCGACTACAAGGACGACGCGGTGTTCAAGGCGCTGCGCGCCGCCGCCCCCAAAGGCATCGACGTCTATTTCGACAATGTCGGCGGCGACATTCTCGAAGCCTGCCTGCCGCAGATGAACAATTACGGCCGCATCGCCTGCTGCGGAGCGATCTCGCAATATGACGGCGTGCCCTCCGCGCACGGCCCGCGCGGCGTGCCCGGGTTGATCGTGGTGAAGCGGCTCGTCATGCAAGGCTTCATCGTGATGGACTTCATGGAGCAGCGCGACCGCGCGCTGGCCGATCTCCAGGCCTGGGTCAAATCCGGCAGGCTGAAAGTCCAGGAGGATATCATCGATGGGCTGGAGAACACGCCGATGGCGCTGATCGGATTGCTTGCGGGTGAGAACCGCGGCAAGCGCATGGTCAAGCTCTGACGTCGTCACGTCACTTTCGGCGGGCACAATCTACTTGCGGTAGAAGTCAAAGCGGCCAATGATGCGGCTCGCGAGGTATCACTCGCGACGATTGCGATCGCATTAATTTTTGGGAGCCTTGAGCAGAACGCCGCGCGCTCCACCGACAGGGCAGGATTTTGCAGATGTTCAAGACAAGCAAGCATCTCGCAACGCGCCGTGCGTTGCTGGCGACGGCTCTCCTCGCAGTTGCGGCACCAAGCTTCGCGCAGGCGCCGACGGATGCCCAGAAGAGCGCGATCCGCTCCGCATGCCGGGCCGACTATCAGGCCCATTGCTCGAGCGTCACGCCGGGCGGCGCCGAAGCGCTGCAATGCCTCAGCAAGAACATGTCGAGCCTGTCGTCGGCCTGCCAGAGCGCGGTGCGCGCGATCGAGCCCGCGGCCGCGCCGAACACTGAACCCAAGAGCGAAGCTGCGCCGCCCAAATCTGAGCCGGCAAAGTCCGAACCAGCGAAGACCGAGGCGGCGCCCCCCGCTGCACCCGCGGCCAAGCCGGCCGCCGCAGCCGCTCCCAAAGCCGCCGCGCCAACGCAACCGAGCAGTGCGCAGGTCGCGGCAATCAAGAGCGCCTGCCGTGCCGACTATCCCAAGGTCTGCGCCAGCGTGCCGCCGGGCGGCGCGGCGGCGCTCGAATGCCTGGAGAAAAACAAGGCCAAGGTGTCGCCGGCCTGCGCGAAGGCCATGAACGCTGCATCCGGCGGCGCGGCGGCTGCGTCGGCAGGGGCGGCTCCTGCCGCTGCGGCGACGCCTGCCGCGGCGCCGACCGTGATCGTGCTGCGGCCGTTGCGGCCGCGCGAAGAGCTGTTGATCGTGCGGTCGGCATGCGGCGGCGACATCCGCACGCTGTGTGCCGGCGTCGCGCCGGGCGGCGGCCGCATCGCGCAGTGCCTTGCATCCAATGCGGCAGGGCTGTCGCCCGCGTGCAAGGAGGTGCTCGCGCCGTTCGCGGCACGATAGAACCGCGCGGGACAGCGTGCGCAGCCACATCTGGCGGCGTGTGAGGGATCCGGGTGCAGCGCTGCGTCTGACGGCCGGGTGGCCAAGCCACCGCCGTTTGGCTATGCTCGCCGGATGACGGTTTCGGAAATCGCGTCAAACGCGCGACCGGATCGTGTTCCGGGCGCCATGCCTTGCCGATAATTCCTCTGGCGCGGGAGGCCGGAGCACATTAGTCTACCCTGAGATAGTAAGTATACTGTCAATTAGGGAGGCAGACGTTGCGGATCGCCGTGATCGGCGGAGGGCCCGGAGGGCTCTACTTCGCCTATCTCTGGAAAAAGCGTCACCCCGAGGATCAGGTCGACCTGTTCGAACAGAACCCGGCCGACGCGACCTGGGGCTTTGGCGTCGTGTTCTCCGAACAGGCGCTGGAATTCCTGCGTGCCGACGACCCCGAGACCGTCGATGCAATCGCGCCGCACATGGAGAGCTGGGAGAACATCACGCTGAACCTGCAAGGCGACAGCGTCGCCATCGACGGCGTCGGCTTCTCCTCGATCGGGCGGCTCGAGCTGTTGAAGTTCCTGCAGCAGCGCGCGCTCGATGTCGGCGTTACATCACGCTTCGACACGCCAGTTCATGCGATCGACCAGCTCAACGGCCACGATCTGATCGTGGCCGCCGACGGCCTGAACTCGCTGGTGCGTCGCGCCTTCGAGGGCGATTTCGGCACCTCGCTGTCCTACTCCTCCAACAAGTTCGTCTGGTACGGGACCTCGAAGCGCTTCGACACGCTGTCGCAGACCTTCGTGAAGACCGACCGCGGCGCCTTCAATGCCCACCACTATCGCTATTCGCCGAGCATGAGCACTTTCCTGGTCGAATGCGACCATGCGACTTGGCAGGCCTACGGTTTCGCCTACAAGGATGTCGAGCAATCCAAAGGGATCTGCGAGGAGGTCTTTGCGGATACGCTCGGCGGCCATTGCCTGGTCTCCAACAAGTCGGTCTGGCGCAATTTCCCCTGGGTGTGGAACGAGCACTGGTCGTTCAAGAACATGGTGCTGATCGGCGATGCCCTGCACTCGGCGCATTTCTCGATCGGCTCCGGCACGCGGCTCGCGATCGAGGACGCCATTGCGCTGGTGAAGGCGCTGGAATCGGATGCGCATCTGGCCACCGCGCTGCATCGCTATCAGGCCGAACGCAAGCCGGTCGTGCAGAAGCTGGTCAATGCCGCCCGCACCTCGGCCGGCTGGTACGAGCATTTCGCCGACCATATGAATCTCGACCTGATGGATTTTGCCTACAGCTACATCACCCGGTCCGGGCGCATCGACGATGCCCGGCTTCGCGCGATGTCGCCGGCCTTCATGACGCAATATGAGGCCGCCAAGAACGGCGGAGGTGCGACATGAGCAGCGAGATCCGTGACCAGGTGCCCGCCGACGGTCCGGGCGCGCGCGAGATCGGCTTTGCCGTTCCGCAAACCTATAATGCGAGCCGCGTGTTGTTCGATAATCTTGCCAAGGGACGCGGCGACAGCATCGCGCTGGTCGGGCCGGCCGGCACGCGCACCTATGCCGAGCTCTGTGCCGAAGCTGGCCAGTGGGGCAACGGCTTCGCCTCGCTGGGGCTGCAGCGCGGCGATCGCGTGCTCATGTTCCTCGACGACACGCCGGCCTATCCGGCCGCCTTTTTCGGCGCGGTGCGCGCCGGCTTCGTGCCGCTGCTGATCAACACGCTGACGCCGCCGGACCTGCTGCAGTTCTATCTCGCCGATTCCGGCGCGAGCATTGCGGTGGCGGACGCCGAATTCGCATCGCGCTTCAACGCCGAGGCGTGCAAGGACACCGCCCTGCGCACGCTGATCGTCGTCAATGGCGAGGTGCGTGACCACGCCGCGCCGGAAGCAATCGCGGCTGCAGGCTGGCTCGCGCAGTTCCCGGCCGAGCTCGCGGAAACCGCAACGCATCGCAACGAGATGGCGTTCTGGATGTATTCGTCCGGTTCGACCGGTCGCCCCAAAGGCATCGTGCATCTCCAGCACGACATGGCCTATAGCGAGCTCGCCTTTGCGCAGAACGTGTTGAGACTGACGCCCGGCGACATCTGCTTCTCGGTACCAAAGATCTTCTTCGCTTACGGCTTCGGCAACTCCATCACCTTCCCGTTCTCGGCCGGCGCGGCAACGCTGCTCCTGCCCGGCCAGCCGAAGCCCGGGGCGATCTTCGCGGCGATCGAACAACACAAGCCGACGGTATTTTTCGGTCTGCCGACGCTCTACACGTCACTGACGAAGGCGGAGGAGGCAGACAAAACGAATTTTTCGTCGCTGCGCATGGCGCTCTCCGCAGCCGAGGTGCTCTCGGCCGAAGTCTTCAACGGCTGGAAGAAGCTCACCGGCCTCGAGATCGTCGAAGGGCTCGGCTCGACCGAGGTGCTGCACATCTATCTCTCCAACCGCGAGGGGCAGAAGAAGCTCGGCGCCGCGGGCTTGCGCGTGCCCGGCTACGAGGTCGCGCTGAAGGACAAGGACGGCCACGACGTCGGCGACAACGAGGAAGGCATCTTGTGGGTACGCGGCGATTCCAACACGCCGCTGTACTGGAACCGGCCGGACAAATCCGCCGAGACCATCCGCGAAGGCGGCTGGATCTACACCGGCGACCGCTTCGTGCGCGATTCCGACGGCTTCCACTTCTTCCGCGGCCGCGCCGACGACCTCGTTAAGATCTCCGGCCAGTGGGTCTATCCGCTCGAGGTCGAGCTGTGCCTGGCCGATCACCCCGACATTCGCGAATGCGCGGTGTTCGCAACTGAGCTGCCCGACCGCCGCATGACGCTGAAGGCGGTGGTGGTGATGAACAACCGCGCCGCCGATCAGAGCGAGGCGACACGCAGGCTGCAGGACTACGTCAAGGGCAAGCTGCTGCCGTACAAATATCCGCGCGAGGTGATCTTCATCGACGAACTGCCGAAGACGGGCACGGGGAAGATCGACCGGCAGGCGTTGCTGAGGATGTGAGGTAGCGGCCTCATCAATTTTCTCAGTGTCATCGCCCGCCTTGTGCGCAATTGCGCACTGGGGCGGGCGATCCAGTATTCCAGAGGCGGTAACGAATACGGAAAAGCCGCGGCGTACTGGATTCCCCGCTTTCGCGGGGAATGACGACCATTATTGTTGCGACAGCGTCCCCTCACCCCGACTTCCCCAAATGCTCAAGCGCATCCTCAGCCCGCAACGGCACGCGTGACGCCTCGTTGTTCAGATCGACGAGCTGCACCAGGAGCGCCATCAGCGCCTTGCGGTCGGCGGGCTTCAGCGGCTCCAGCATGCGCGCCTGGGCGCGCTCGACGGCGGGGATGATGTCGCGCAGGATCGCGGCGCCGGGCTTGGTCAGGTAGAGCAGCTTGATCCGCTTGTCCTCGGGCGCCGGCTTGCGCTCGATGTAGTCCTTGGCCTGAAGCCGCTCGATCACGCTGCCGAGCGTGGAGCGGTCGAAGGCGATCACCGCCGACAGCCGCGTCGCATCGATGCCGGGGTGGGTGTGAATCGCGATCAGCGCCGCATATTGCACCGGCGTGAGGTCAAAGCTTCGGCACTCCTCCATGAATATCGAGACCGCGATCTGTTGCATGCGCCGGAACAGATAGCCCGGCGCGGCATAGACCGCGTCCATCGTGATCGGAGGGGCGGGCTTACTCGGCATCGGGCTGCTTCTCCGGCGCGGCATTGGCGAACGCCGGCAGCGCCTTCGCCGCGGCTTCCGCCTTGAGCAGGCGCGGATAGGCCGAGACGTCGACGCCGAAGCGGCGCGCATTGCCGAGCTGCGGCACGAGGCAGAGATCGGCGAGCGTCGGCGCATTGCCGAAACAGAACGGACCCGACTCGTCCTTGATCAGCGTTTCGCAGGCCGACAGCCCTTCGCGGTTGACCCAGGCGGCCCATTCCTGGACCTTCTCCTCAGGCAGGCCGAGCTCGCGCAGCCGCACCAGCACCTTCAGGTTCTGGACCGGATGGGTGTCGCAGGCGATCGCCAGCGCGAACGCCCGCACCTTGGCGCGTTGCAGCGGATCCTTCGGCAGCAGCGGCGGGTTCGGATGGGTCTCCTCTAGCCATTCGATGATGGCGACCGACTGGGTCAGCACCGCGCCCGTATCGTTCTCCAACGCCGGTACCAGGCCCTGCGGGTTGACGGCGAGATAGGCGGGCGCGCATTGCTCGCCCTTGCGCAAATGATGCGGCAGATGCTCGGCTCCGAGCCCCTTCAGGTTCAGCGCGATCCGCACCCGATAGGCCGCGCTGGAGCGGAAATAGCCGTGCAGCTTCATCGGAACCCTCCCATGAATTTTCCCGTTCATCATTCGGGGACTCGCGAAGCGAGAACCCGGAATGACACTGCTATATAGGCGCCATTGACGCTACAAAGATTGTCAGTATGCTGTCAATCTAGACAAGAACGACAGGAGGCGCGCCATGGAAGCCGTGACCAAGACGCCGGAACGCGAGGCGTTTTACCGGAAGATCGACGGCGAAAATCTCACCGCGCTCTGGACTGTGATGAGCGACCTGATCACGCCGGAGCCGAAGAGCGCCTGCCGGCCGCACCTCTGGAAGTTCGATGTCATCCGCGACTACATGACCGAGGCCGGCAAGCTGATCACCGCGAAGGAAGCCGAGCGGCGCGTGCTGGTCCTGGAAAATCCCGGCCTGCGCGGCCAGTCGAAGATCACGACGTCGCTCTATGCCGGCGTGCAGATGGTGGTGCCCGGCGACGTCGCGCCGGCCCACCGCCACAGCCAGTCGGCGCTGCGCTTCGTGCTCGAGGGCAAGGGCGCCCACACCGCAGTCGACGGAGAGCGCACCGCGATGGAGCCCGGCGACTTCATCATCACGCCGTCGATGACCTGGCACGACCATTCCAACGAGACCAGCGAGCCGATGTTCTGGCTCGACGGCCTCGACATCCCGCTGGTGCAGTTCTTCGACTGCTCCTTTGCCGAAGGCTCGAACGAAGACCAGCAGAAGATCACGAAACCCGCCGGCGACAGCTTTGCGCGCTATGGCCACAATCTCCTGCCGGTCGACCTGAAGCGGAATTCGAAGACCTCGCCGATCTTCAGCTATCCCTATGCCTACACTCGCGACGCGCTGGAAAAGGCCAAGACGCGCGAAGAGTGGGACGCCTGCCACGGCCTGAAGCTGAAGTTCAGCAATCCCGAGACTGGCGATTTCGCGATGCCGACCATCGGCACCTTCATCCAGCTCCTGCCAAGGGGATTCAAGACCGCGCGCTACCGATCGACCGATGCCACCGTGTTCTGTCCGATCGAAGGGCGCGGCCGCACCCGCATCGGCGAGGCGACGTTCGAATGGGGCCCGCGCGACCTGTTCGTCGTGCCGAGCTGGCACTGGGTCACGCACGAGGCCGACGCCGACGCAGTGCTGTTCAGCTTCTCCGACCGCCCCGTGCAGCAAAAGCTCGACCTGTTCCGCGAGGACCGCGGGAATGCGTGAGGCGGGCCCCCGATGTCACATTCGGTGTCGTCCCGACGCGCTTGGCTAGCTACTTCCACCCCACCACCAGCGCATCGACGATCGTCACGCCCTGCCCCTCGGCGTGCACGAGCACCGGGTTGAGCTCGAGCTCCGCTATCTCGTTCGCATGTCGCGCCGCGAGCACGGAGACGTCGGCAATGAGCTGCGCCAGTGCCGCGACATCTGCCTTTGCCGCTCCGCGAAAGCCATTCAGGAGCGGTGCGGCCTTCAGGCTCGCCAGCATCGCGCCGGCCTCCTCCGCGCTCACCGGCGCCGGGCGATAGACGATGTCGCGGAACAGCGCGGTGGTGATGCCGCCGAGCCCTACCATCACCATCGGACCGAACGTCTTGTCCGTCATCGTGCCGACGATGATCTCGATACCCTTCTTCGCCATCGGCCCGACCAGCACGCCCTGAATCTCGGCTTCGGGTCGGTGCTTGCGCGCATTGCCGAGCAGCGCCTCGAACGCCAGGAATACTTCGCCCTTGGTCGTGATGTTGACCCGCACGCCGCCGACCTCGCTCTTGTGCGCGATATCAGGCGACTGAATCTTCATCACCAGCGGGAAGCCGACGCGCGCGATCGCCTGGTCGAGCGCAACCTTGTCGCTCACCAGCACCTCATCCGGCAGCTCAATTCCCGCGGCACGGAGCAGCGCCTTGCTGTCGGCTTCGGACAGAACCGGCGATTTCAAATGCACGGAGAGATCGCGCGCCGGCAGCCGCATCTCATCCGCAGGCTTCGGCAGCCTGAAGCGGGCATGATCGACGAGTTGCCGCATCGCGACCCCGACATGGGTGAGGCCGGAGAGCACGACCGCGCCGGATTTCGCAAGCTCGCGCCGGGCGAAGTCCGACGGCAGCGTGTATGAATAAAACACCACCGGCTTGTGCTGCGCGGTTAGCACGGGCTTCAGCTCAGCTTCCTTGAACGGCATCCGCACCTCGCTCGACAGCGACAGCACGACCAGGATCGCGTCGACCTCGGCTGAGGCCGTGAGCAGATCGACGCTCTTTTGAAGACCGCCTGAAGTCACGCCCTGCGCGGTGACGTCGATCGGGTTGCGCGCAGTGCCGTAGGATGGCATCAGCGCCCTGATCCCGGCCTGGATGGACTCGGAGAGCTCAGGCACTTGCAAGCCGTGCAAAGCCACTGCATCCGCGCCCCAGATGCCGGCGCCGCCGGAGACGGTGACGACCGCGACGCGATCGCCCTTCGGCAGCGGGTTGCTTGCAAGCACCGCCGCGATGGTCAGGGCCTCGTCGAGATCGTTGGAGACGATGAAACCGTATCTGGCGAACACCGCATCATAGGCCGCCGACCAGCCGGCCATGCTGGCGGTGTGCGAGGCGGCCGCACGCATCCCCGCGCCGGAGCGGCCGACCTTGGTGACGATGACCGGCTTTTTCATCTCCGCGGCGCGACGCGCGGCGGCAAGGAATTTGTCGACGTCGCGGATGCCCTCGATGAACAGCAGGATCACGTCGGTCGAGGCATCCTGCACCAGGTAGTCCAGGAACTCGCCGGCGCCGAGATCGGATTCGTTGCCGGCGCTGACGACATAGCTTACGGCAACGCCGAGCGCCTTGGCGCGGTGATAGTAGGCAAAGCCGACGCCGCCGCTCTGTGCGACGATGCCGATCCGCTTTTGCGTGGCAACGAGCGGAACGACGCCCGGCTTGACGTCGACTGCCGGGCTGAAGGTCGCCGCCACCCGCTGCACCTGGCTGAAAAAGCCCTCGGCGTTCGGACCGGAAATCCGCATGCCGGTGCGCTTGGCCAAGGCCGCGATCGCGTCCTGCATCGCGGCGCTGTCGCCGCCCTCCTCGGCAAAGCCCGAGGAGATGATGACCGCATTCTTCACGCCGGCGCTAGCGCATTGCTCGAGCGCGGCGAGCACTGCGCGGGCGGGAATGATGATGATTGCAAGATCGATCGGCGCACCGACCTCGGCGATCGATTTGTAGCAGGCGAGCCCGTCGATCTCGGCGTAGTTCGGGTTCACCGGATAGATCTTTCCGGGATACTCGTTCTTGCGCAGCATCGCGAGCAGCCGCCCCGGTATCTTCTCATGATCGCGCGAAGCCCCGATCAGCGCGATGCTTGCCGGCGCGAAGAAGCTATCGAGCGGATGCGGCATGTGGCATTTCCCCTTCTTGTTTTTGTGAGCCCTTCCGCACTCAGCTCAATCCGTCATCCTGAGATGCGAGTTGTTTGCGGCTCGCGTTCCCACATCGTCATTGCGAGCGCAGCGAAGCAATCCAGGAATCTGTCCGCGGATTCATGTCTGGATTGCTACGCTGCGCTCGCAATGACGGAGTTTAGGCCGCGACGTAGCTCTTTCAATTCAGGTCTGAAGCGGCAGCCAAAGTTTCGCATCCTCGCAGCGTGACGGGTTACGATCAAGGGATCAACTGACGCGGAACGTCACCCCGCCCAGCAGAAACTCATTGCCCGCCACCGCGTGTCCCTTCGTCTTGGCAGCATGAAGCACGCTTGCGACGTCGCTGACGCGAAACTCCAGCGCGCTCATGATCTCGCCTGCGCCCCTCACGAAACGGAAGCTGGCATTGGGCAGCGTCAACTCATCTACGCCCCCCTCAGCCTTGCCAGGTGCGACGCCGACGATCTTGCCCCAATGTTCGGCCAGACTTTGCGGATCCGGGCTCTGCATCTCCACGCCCGTCAGCGCCCGCGTCACATCCTTGCGAATGAACTTCTGCCAATCCGGTCCCGCCGGCGGATACGGACCCAAGATGTCGTCGCTGCCTTCGGTGTGGTTGAACTCGATGAAGGCGGCGCGGCAGTCGCGCGGGTGGAGCTGCACGCCATGATAGGGCGCGTGATCGATCACGTTCGCCGTGCGCACGCCCATGGCATTCGCATTGCGGCCGCGCTCGTCCGGATCGTTGCAGCAGAAGATCGCCATGTAGCCGCCGCGGCCGGCGGTTTTCGCGATGAAGCGGCCGGCCGCGGTGCCGTCCCTGAACGGTGCCACCACCTCGAGCAGGATCGTATCGACCGGGAGCAACGCATTCTCCAAGCCGTATTTTGCGACATTGCCATCGCGATAGCAGACGGCGAGGCCCATGATCGCGGCGATATCGGAGATCACCGGCCCGAGCTGCGGCGCGACCAGGCAGATCTGCCGGAGCCGCATATAGGCCGCCATCGTCACGCGCCCTTGAACGCAGGCTTGCGCTTCTCGACGAAGGCCCTGGCGGCCTCCTTGTGATCCTCAGTGTCGCCGCAGCGGGTGTGATGGATCGCCTCGCCGTCGAAGCAATCCTCCAGCGCCAGATGCTCGGCATTGTTGATATTGCGCTTGATGTAGCCGAGTGCGATCGACGGTCCCTGCGCCAGCGACAGCGCGAGCTCGTGCGCTGCGGCATCGATCTCGGCATCCGGCACGACCTTGGTCACCAGGCCGATCGCATGCGCCTCCCTGGCACTCAGCACCGGCGACGTCAGATAAAGCTCGCGGGCCCGCGCGCCGCCGAGAAGCTGGGTCAGGAAATAGGTGCCGCCGTAGTCGCCCGAGAAGCCGACCTTGGCGAAGGCGGTCGTGATCTTGCAGGACTCGGAGGCGACGCGCAGATCGCAGGACAGCGCCATCGAAAGACCGGCGCCGGCCGCAGCACCGTCGAGCTGCGCCACCACGGGCTTTGGCATCTGATGCAGGATGCGCGAAACTTCCATGCCGCGGCGCAGGTTGGCGAGCTTGGTCTCGAACGGCAGCGGCGCGCGTCCCTCCGCCATCGACTTGACGTCGCCACCGACACAGAAGCTGCCGCCGGCGCCCTTGAACAGCACCGCGCGCACCTCCGGATCGTCAGCCGCGCGCCGCGCGGCTTCGACCAGGCCGCGCACCATGTCCGGGTTGAGCGCGTTTTTGCGCTCGGGGCGGTTCATGGTGATGGTGAGCAGTCCGCCTTCGAGCTTTTGCAGGACCATGTCGTTGCTCATGGAACGTTTCCCTTGTTGTTGTTTGATCGGACCATGTCCACACCGTCATTGCGAGCGCGGCGAAGCAATCCAGATATGCATCCGCGGAAAGATTCTGGATTGCTTCGTCGCTACGCTCCTCGCAATGACGGTGCCGGTTCCGTCATTGCGGGGCGCGCCCCTTGGCGCGAGCGCCCCGGAATGATGCTTCGCGTCACTTCTTTACCAGCGGGCAGCGCGACTGCTCCAGCGACTGGAACGCCTCGTTGCCGGGCACGGTAGCGAGCAGCTTGTAGTCGTCCCAGCGGCCCTTGGATTCCGACGGCTTCTTCACCTCGAACAGATACATGTCGTGGGTCATGCGGCCGTCCTCGCGAATCTTGCCGTTCTTGGCAAAGAAGTCGTTGATCGGCGTCTCCTTCATCACCTTCATGACGGCCGCGGAGTCCGTCGTGCCGGCCGCCTTCACGGCTTTCAGGTAATGCGTGACGGACGAATAGACGCCGGCCTGCGCCGAGGTCGGCGGCCGCTTCACACGCTCCTGGAAGCGCTTCGAAAACGCGCGCGTGTCGTCGTTGAGGTCCCAATAGAAGGCCTCTGCCAGCAGCAGGCCCTGCGCCGTCTCCAGTCCGATGGAATCGATATCGGTGACGAAGGCGAGCAGCGGCGAGATCTTTTGACCGCCCTTGGTGATGCCGAACTCGGCCGCCTGCTTGATGGCGTTGACCGTATCGCCGCCGGCATTCGCCAGCCCGATCACCTTGGCCTTGGAGGCCTGCGCCTGCAGCAGGAAGGAGGAGAAGTCCGACGTGTTGAGCGGATGGCGGACATTGCCAAGCACCTTGCCGCCGGTCTTGGTCACGACATTGCTGGTGTCCTTTTCCAGATCCTGGCCGAAGGCGTAATCGGCGGTGAGAAAGAACCACGTATCGAGGCCCGATTTCACGGCGGCGAGGCCCGTCACATTAGCCTGAGCGTACGTGTCGAACACATAATGCACGGTGTAGGGGCCGCAGGCCTCGTTGGTAAGGCGGATCGAACCGGGACCGTTGAAGATGATGATCTTGTTGCGCGCTTTCGCGATCTCGCCGGCGGCGAGCGCGGTTGCGGAGGCCGCGACGTCATAGATCATCTCGACGCCCTGGTTGTCGAGCATGTCGCGGGCGATGTTGGCGGCAAGGTCGGCCTTGTTGAGATGGTCGGCCGCCAGCACCTGGATCTTGCGGCCCAGCACCTCGCCGCCAAAATCTTCCACCGCCATCTTGGCCGCGGTCTCGCTGCCGGGACCGGTGATGTCCGCATACAGGCTTGACATGTCGAGGATGCCGCCGATCTTGAGCGGCGGCTTGTCCTGGGCCTGCGCGGCGCTCGCGCTCACGGCAAATGCGGCCGCAAAAATGCCGGACAAAATTCGCTTCATCAAAATCCTCCCTTGATCGCCTTACTCTGACGGCGGCTTGGTTATTGCTCTTGGTTATCGGTATTGCCGCAATCATGCCGCATGCGCGAGAGCGCAGCAAGCGGGGCCGCGATGCGAGCCACGCGATCAACGCGCGTTTTCCGCAAAACGGAATGGCGCGATCGGCGAATGTGTTTCCACATTCGTCATTGCGAGCGAACCGAAGCAATCCAGAATCCTTCCGCGGAGACAGTCTGGATTGCTTCGCTTCGCTCGCAATGACGGAGAATGAGGCGATGCCGGAGCAAAGTCGCAACAGTTGTAGCGTGGGCAAAGGTGCGCTCTTCGCACGCCGTGCCCACCAGTCCGTTTCGCTCGGCAAAGTGGTGGGCACGCTTCGCTTTGCCCTCCCTACGGCTTTGAGTTAAGAGAGACATACAACGCAACCTCTCCGGGCAACGTGAAGCGACCGCTTACTCTCATCGCCGCAGCAGCGCTCCTCATCGGATCGCACGACATCGTGCTCGCGGCGGCTTGCCAATTCGAGTCTCAAGGCGAGGGACGCGTCGCTGCGATCACCGATGCACGCAGCCTGCGTCTCGATGATGGCCGCGAGGTGCGTCTCGCCGGCATCGAGCCGACGGCCACGACGCAGCAGGCGCTGACGGCGCTGCTCGTCGGCCGCGACGTATCGCTTTACGGCAGCGACGACACGCCCGATCGTTACGGGCGGCAGCCCGCGCTTGTCTTCATCCGGGACAGCGCAACGTCGGCACAGGCTCTCCTGCTCGCCCAAGGCCAGGCGGTCGTCTCGGCCGAGATCGCGGACAAGGACTGCGCGGCCACCCTGATGGCCGCCAAAACCGAGGCGCGGCGCCAAAAAAAGGGCAACTGGGCTGCCCCGTTGGCCATAAAAAACGCGGAAAGTCCGGACGATATTTTGGCCGGGATTGGGCGCTTCATGGTGGTCGAGGGCAGAGTCCGGTCGGTCCGGCAAGCTGGGGCAATGACATACCTCAACTTCTCCCGGAACTGGACACGTGGCTTTGCCGTGACTATTTCAAGGCGCATCGTACCGGCCTTTGAGAGCGCCGGGATCGCTCTTAAGTCTCTGGAGAATCGACAGATTCGAGTCCGAGGCTGGGTCGAGGGGAATACGGGGCCTCGGATTGACGTACGCCTCGTGGGACAGGTTGAGTTGCTGGACACAAGCGCGCCGGCAGGGGTAAGGCCGTAAAGGCCAGGCACGGGTTAAGCGACGTGAATGGGGTGCTAGAACGGCACGGAAAGGGTGATGGCCGCCGCCTTCGGGCTGCGCCGGCTACCCTATGCCTTTTGCTCGGCACGACCCTCGCCGGCTGCGGCGATATGGGGCGGTTCCAGGCCGCCGCACCGGCGCCGACGGTCGCGTTGCCCAAGCCGAAGCCGGCCGTCGCGCAAACGCCGGCGACCGAAAAGGAACACGAGCGCATCCTGGCGAGCTATGGCGGCACCTACGACGATCCGCGGCTGGAGTCGCTGGTCACCAAGACCGTCGAGCGGCTCGTCGCGGCCTCCGATCGCCCCGACCAGGGCTACAAAGTCACCATCCTCAATTCCGGCGCGGTGAACGCGTTCGCCTTGCCGAACGGACAGCTTTACGTCACGCGCGGCCTGCTGGCGCTGGCCAGCGACACCTCTGAATTGTCCTCTGTGCTCAGCCACGAGATGGCGCATGTGCTGTCGAAGCACGCCGCGATGCGCGAGGACCAGGCCCGCCAAGCCGCGATCGTCACCCGCGTCGTCACCGACATGAGCAACGATCCCGAGCTCACCGCGCTTGCGCTCGCCAAGACCAAGCTCACCATGGCGAGCTTCTCGCGCAACCAGGAGATCGAGGCGGACGGCATCGGGGTGGGCATTTCCGCCCGCGCGCATTTCGACCCCTATGGCGCGGCGCGCTTCCTCGCCGCGATGGAGCGCAATGCCGAGCTCAAGGCGGGCAAGAATTCGCTCGATCCGCGCGCGCAGGATTTCACCTCGTCGCATCCGGCCACCCCGGAGCGGGTGCAGAATGCGCAGACGATCGCCCGGCAATACGGCGCGCCCGAAGGCGGCGAGCGCGACCGCGAGAGCTACCTCGCCGCGATCGACAACCTCGTCTATGGCGAGGATCCCAGCGAAGGCTTTGTCCGCGGCCGCCGCTTCCTGCATCCAAAACTCGGCTTCACCTTCCAGGCGCCGGACAATTTTACGCTCGACAACACTGCGCAGGCTGTGATCGGCGTGCGCGAAGGCGGCTCGCAGGCGATGCGTTTCGACGTCGTGCGCGTTCCGGCCGAGCAGTCGCTCGGCGATTATCTCAACTCCGGCTGGATGGAAGGCGTCGAGAAGGCCTCGACCGAGGATATCACCATCAACGGCCTTCCGGCCGCGTCCGCCACCGCCAAGGGCGACCAGTGGCAGTTCAAGGTCTATGCACTGCGCTTCGGCAGCGACGTCTACCGCTTCATCTTCGCTACAAGGCAGAAGACGACCGAGAGCGAGCGCAATGCGCGCGAGACCGTCAATTCATTCCGCCGCCTGACGCTCGAGGAGATCCAGGCCGCGCGGCCCCTGCGCATCAAGGTGATCACCGTGCAGCCTGGCGACACCGTCGAATCGCTCTCTCATCGCATGGCGGGCGTCGATCACCCGACCGAGCGCTTCCGCGTGCTGAACGGCCTCGATGCGCATGCGCAGGTGAAGGTGCGCGACCGCGTCAAGATCGTGGTGGATTGACGCGCGTCAGCTTCTCGTAGGGTGAGCGAAGCGAAGCGTGCCCACCACTTTGACCGCAATGACGGGAAGATAGTGGGCACGGCGCTACGCGCCTTTGCCCGCTCTACGACGCCACAAACTCAATCGTCGTCTCGGCGAAGGTCGGAACGACGGCTGAGCAAGATCAGCCGCCTGCGCACCAACCAACCGCCCAAAGACTGCTTAGCGCCCCGCATCCATATCCCCCGCCTCGCGCTGGCCGCTGAGCCACAGCGCGACGAGGGTCCACAGCGCGCCCGAGAGCAGATAGGCGCCCGAAGCAATGACGCCCAGATTGGTGGCGAGCAGAAGGGCGGCGAGCGGGGCGAAGCCGGCGCCGAACAGCCAAGCCATGTCCGAGGTGAGCGCCGAGGCCGTGTAGCGGTACATCTGCTTGAAATTCGAGGCGATCGCGCCCGAGGACTGGCCGAAGGACAGGCCGAGCAGGATGAAACCGATCACCATGTAGATGGTCTCGCCGAAGGCGCCGGCGTCGAGAAGCTGCGGAGCGAAGCCGCTATAGACCGCGATCGCGATCGCCGAACCCATCAGCAGCGACTTGCGGCCGACCCGGTCGGCGATGATGCCCGAGACCACGATCGCGGCGACCCCGAACACGGCGGCGACGATCTCGATGATCAAGAAGCGCACCGGGCTTTCACGCGTGAACAGAAACACCCAGGACAGCGGAAACACCGTGACCATGTGGAACAGCGCGAAGCTCGCCAGCGGCGCGAATGCGCCGAGCATGATGTTGTGGCCTTCGCGCGCGACGGTGTCGGAGATGCGGGCCGGCTGCAATTCGCGGGTCTCGAACAGCGAGGCATACTCCTCCGTCGCTACCATGCGCAGGCGGGCGAACAGCGCCACGACGTTGATGGCGAAGGCGACGAAGAACGGATAGCGCCAGCCCCAGTCGAAGAAATCGTCCGCCGACAGATTACCGGCGAAATAGGCGAACAGGGCGCTTGCCACGATCAGCCCGAGCGGCGCCCCGAGCTGCGGCACCATCGCGTACCAGCCGCGCTTCGATGCCGGCGCGTTCAGCGCGAGCAGCGAGGCAAGGCCGTCCCACGCACCACCCCACGCCAGACCCTGGGCCGCGCGCGCCATCGCCAGGAGCCAGATCGCCGAGGCTCCGATCTCGTGATAGCCGGGCAGGAACGCGATCGCGACGGTGGCGGTGCCGAGCACGAACAGCGCGGTGACCAGCTTGGCCGTCTTGCCGTATTGCCGGTCGATCGTCATGAATATGACGGTGCCGAGCGGCCGCGCCATGAAGGCGAGCGCGAAAATGGCGAAGGAATAAAGCGTGCCGGTCAGCTCGCTCGCGAACGGGAAGACCAGACGGGGAAACACGATCACCGAGGCGATCGCGTAGACGAAGAAGTCGAAGAATTCCGAGGTGCGGCCGATGATGACGCCGATGGCGATCTCGCCGGGGCTGGCCTGGTCGTGGCCATGCTCGCCCGAGTGGAGGTCTGCCATTGCGGGGGTGTGTGCCGTCGCCATCGTGCGCCCTTAACGTCCTGAAAATCAAAGCCGACCACCCGGCGGGCGCCGGGCAACCTGCCCCTCTCTGAACCAACCTCCCGCACCGCAACATTGGACAAATTGTCCAATGTCCGGATTGTTGCGCCGCAGCTACCCGTTGGCCCCGCAAGGGAAACTCATTCTAGAAGGCTCGGCCCGTGTCTCGTCTCAAGATCCTGGCGCTACTACCTTTGGCAGTTGCGCTCAGCGGCTGCAACTACATCGTGCTGGCGCCAGCCGGCGATATCGCTGCCCAGCAGCGCGACCTCGTCATCATCTCCACCGTCCTGATGCTCCTGATCGTTCTGCCCGTCATGGCGCTGACGGTGCTGTTCGCCTGGCGCTACCGCCAGTCCAACAAGTCGGCGCGCTACGAGCCGGATTGGGACCACTCGACCAAGCTCGAGCTAGTGATCTGGTCGGCGCCGCTTCTGATCATCGTGTGCCTCGGCGCGCTGACCTGGATGGGCACGCACCTGCTCGACCCCTATCGCACGCTCGGCCGCATCAACGCGGAGCGCGCCGTGGACCAGGCCAAGGCCCCGCTCGAGGTCGACGTCGTCGCGCTCGACTGGAAATGGCTGTTCATCTATCCGGACTACGGCGTCGCCACCGTCAACGAGCTGGCTGCTCCCGTCGATCGCGCGATCAATTTCCGCATCACTGCATCCTCGGTGATGAACTCGTTCTACATCCCCGCGCTCGCCGGCCAGATCTACGCGATGCCAGGCATGGAGACCAAGCTCCACGCCGTGGTGAACCACGCCGGCACCTATAAGGGCTTTTCGGCGAACTACAGCGGCGCCGGCTTTTCCGGCATGCACTTCGCCTTCCACGGTCTCGACGACAAGGCCTTCGACGCCTGGATCGCCAGCGCCAAGTCGGCCGGCGGTTCGCTCGGTCGCGCGGAATATCTTCAGCTCGAGAAGCCGAGCCAGAACGAGCCGGTGCGGCGTTACGGCAGTGTCGATGCCGATCTCTACCGCCTGATCCTCAACATGTGCGTCGAGACCGGCAAGATGTGCCAGAGCGAGATGATGGCGATCGATGCCAAGGGCGGCCTCGGCCATGAGGGCCTGAACAACACCCTGCCGCTCGCCTACGACAAATACGCCCGCCGCGGCACCGCGCTTGGCGGCGAGCCGACCTTCGTCGCCGGCACCTGCACGCCCGATGCGCCGCAGGGCCAGACCACCGCGTCGATCAAGGCGCCGAGCGACGCCACGCCGCTGCTCGGTGCCGGCCTGAAGCGCCCGAGCTTCACGCCGCTCAAATCTTCGTCCTTCTTCCTCGGACAACGTCCGAAGTCAGACTCCTAACGAGAGCTCGCATGTCTCCTGATCTCATCAAGCTCATCTTCGGCCGGCTCAGCATCGAATCGTTGCCGCTGCACGAGCCGATCGTCGTCGGCACCTTCGTGGTGGTCGCGCTCGGCGGCATCACGCTGCTCGGCGGTCTCACCTATTTCCGGCTCTGGGGCTATCTCTGGCGCGAGTGGTTCACCACCGTCGACCACAAGCGCATCGGCATCATGTACATGATCCTCGGCATCGTGATGCTGCTGCGCGGCTTTGCCGACGCACTCATGATGCGCGGCCAGCAGGCGCTCGCGTTCGGCGGCTCGGAAGGCTATCTCAACGCCCACCATTACGACCAGGTCTTCACCGCCCACGGCGTGATCATGATCTTCTTCGTGGCGATGCCGCTGGTCACCGGCCTGATGAACTACGTCGTCCCGCTGCAAATCGGCGCCCGCGACGTGTCGTTCCCGTTCCTGAATAATTTCAGCTTCTGGATGACGGTCGGCGGCGCGGTGCTGGTGATGGCTTCGCTGTTCATCGGCGAATTCGCCCGCACCGGCTGGCTCGCTTATCCGCCGCTGTCGAACATCGGCTACAGCCCTGACGTCGGCGTCGACTACTACATATGGGCGCTGCAGGTCGCCGGCGTCGGCACGACCTTATCCGGCATCAACCTGATCTGCACCATCGTCAAGCTGCGGGCCCCGGGCATGACCATGATGCGGATGCCTGTCTTCACCTGGACCTCGCTCTGCACGAACGTGCTGATCGTCGCCTCGTTCCCGGTTCTGACCGTCGTGCTCGCGCTGCTCTCGCTCGATCGCTACGTCGGCACCAACTTCTTCACCAACGACTTCGGCGGCAGCCCGATGATGTACGTGAACCTGATCTGGATCTGGGGCCATCCCGAGGTCTACATCCTGGTTCTCCCCGCGTTCGGTATCTTCTCCGAGGTGACCTCGACCTTCTCGGGCAAGCGGCTGTTCGGCTACACCTCGATGGTCTACGCCACGGTGGTCATCACCATCCTGTCGTACCTGGTCTGGCTGCACCACTTCTTCACCATGGGGTCGGGCGCCAGCGTCAACTCCTTCTTCGGCATCACCACGATGATCATCTCGATCCCGACGGGAGCGAAGATGTTCAACTGGCTGTTCACGATGTATCGCGGCCGCATCCGCTTCGAGCTGCCGATGATGTGGACGATCGCCTTCATGCTGACCTTCGTGATCGGCGGCATGACCGGCGTGCTGCTCGCAGTGCCGCCGGCCGACTTCGTTCTGCACAACAGCCTGTTCCTGATTGCGCACTTCCACAACGTGATCATCGGCGGCGTGGTGTTCGGCGCCTTCGCCGGCATCGGCTACTGGTTCCCGAAGGCGTTCGGCTTCAAGCTCGATCCGTTCTGGGGCAAGCTGTCGTTCTGGTTCTGGGTCACCGGCTTCTACCTCGCCTTCATGCCGCTCTACGTGCTGGGCCTGATGGGCGTGACGCGGCGCCTGCGCGTGTTCGACGATCCGTCCCTGCAGATCTGGTTCATCATCGCCGCGATCGGCGCCGGCCTCGTCTTCCTCGGCATCATCTGCATGCTGGTGCAGTTCGCGGTCAGCTTCCTCCGGCGAGAGCAGCTCAAGGACGTCACCGGCGATCCCTGGGATGCGCGCACGCTGGAATGGGCGACCTCCTCGCCTCCGCCGGCCTACAACTTCGCCTTCACGCCCGTCGTTCACGACAATGACGCGTGGTGGGACATGAAGAAGCGCGGCTACCAGCGGCCGCTCACCGGCTTCAAGCCGATCCACATGCCGAGCAACACCGGCACCGGCATCATCCTCGCCGGCTTTGCGACTGCGATGGGATTCGGTCTAATCTGGTACATGTGGTGGCTGGCCGCCGCGAGCTTCATCGCGATGCTCGCCGTCGGCATCGGTCACACCTTCAACTATCACCGCGACTTCGACATCCCGGCCGATGAGGTCGTCCGGACCGAGGACGCGCGCACCCAACTGCTCGCCGGAGCCAAGTCATGACGATCGCTGTCAAACCCACCCAAACGGGCGAGCCGCTGTTCTACCTCGCCGACGAGCATCCGCATCCGGAAGGATGGAGCACCGCGCTCGGCTTCTGGATCTATCTGATGAGCGACTGTCTCATCTTTGCGATCCTGTTCGCCACCTTCGGCGTGCTCGGCGCCAACTACGCCGCCGGCCCGGCGCCGAAGGACCTGTTCGACCTGTCGCTGGTCGCGGTGAACACCTCGATGCTGCTGCTGTCGTCGATCACCTATGGCTTTGCCATGCTGACGATGCAGCAGAACCGCATCGGCCAGACGCAGATGTGGCTCGCCATCACCGGCCTGTTCGGCGCCGCCTTCATCGGCATCGAGCTCACCGAGTTCGCCCACATGATCCATGAGGGCGCGACGCCCCAGCGCAGCGCCTTCCTCTCCGCCTTCTTCACCCTGGTCGGCACCCACGGCCTGCACGTCACCTGCGGCCTGATCTGGCTGGTGACCTTGATGGTGCAGGTCTGGAAGTTCGGCCTGATCGAGGCCAACCGCCGTCGCCTGATGTGCCTGTCGATGTTCTGGCACTTCCTCGACGTGGTCTGGATCGGCGTCTTCACCTTCGTCTATCTCCTGGGAGTGCTGCGATGACCACCGACACCCACGCCACGGCTGCAGACCATCACCACCACGACGACCACGCGCACGGATCGCTCTCGACCTATCTGCTCGGCTTCGTGCTCTCGGTCGTGCTCACCGCGATCCCGTTCTGGCTGGTGATGAGCGGCGTGCTTCCCAGCAAGCAGATCACCGCGCTGGTCATCATGGCCTTCGCCGTGGTGCAGATCGTCGTGCACATGATCTACTTCCTGCACATGAACACGACCTCCGAGAACGGCTGGAGCATGATGGCGCTGATCTTCACCATCGTCATGGTCGTGATCGCGCTGTCCGGCTCGCTGTGGGTCATGAACCACCTCAACAGCAACATGATGCCGATCCACGAGATGAGCGGGATGAAGTGAGCAAGGCGGGGACCGTGAGCGACATGGAAAACGGGACGCGCGGCAAGACCGCGCGCCCCGCCTTGTGGCTTACGGTCCCCGCGCTCGCCGCGTTCGCGCTCCTGATCGCACTCGGCGTCTGGCAGATCGAGCGCCGCGCCTGGAAGCTGGCGCTGATCGACCGCGTCGAGCAGCGCGTCCACGCCGCGGCCCAGCCGATTCCTTCGCCTGCGGCCTGGCCCACGGTCTCCGCGGCAAATGACGAATACCGGCACGTCGCCGTGACAGGCCGCTTCCTGCACGACCGGGAAACGCTGGTTCAGGCCGTCACCGAGGAAGGCGCCGGCTATTGGGTGCTCACGCCGCTCCGGCGCGAGGACGGCACGCTGGTCCTGATCAATCGCGGCTTCGTGCCAGCCGAGCGGCGCGACGCATCGACGCGGCAGGACGGCAATCCGGAAAGCACCGTCGAGATCACCGGCTTGTTACGCATGACGGAGCCGAAAGGCGGGTTCCTGAGGAATAACGATCCCGTCCACGACCGCTGGTATTCGCGGGACGTTGCTGCAATCGCAGCGGCTCGCGGCATGCACGATGTTGCCCCCTTCTTCATCGATGCTGATGCGGCGCCGCGCGCAGGCGGAGGTCCAATCGGCGGATTGACCGTGATCCGCTTTCCCAATAACCACCTGATCTACGCGCTGACGTGGTTTGCCCTGGCCTTCATGCTGGCCGGTAAATTTTACGTCACATTCGGCGGCGGGCTGTTCCGCCGCACGCGCTTCGTCCACGAACCGGCCGGCGGCCCTGATGCCTCCGCCCGCAGGACGGGATCAGATGCTGGAACGATCGTCGAGCCAACCTGACGACGGGAAGACGCTTCCCCAGACGCCTGCCCATGGTGAGCTGGCCGTCACGCTGCAACCGCAGTCGGACGCGCGCAGCGGGCTGACCGGCGCCTCGCCGACAGACGACGAGACCAACCGCAAGAACATGGCGCTGCTGATCCAGCTCCGCTGGACCGCGGTGGTCGGCCAGGTCGTGACCATCGGTGCCGTGCATTTCGGGCTCGGCATTCCCTTGCCGCTGGAGCGGATGGGCGCGGTGATCGGTGCGCTGGTCCTGCTCAACGTCTCGAGCCTTGTCTGGGTGCGTCATCGCGCGGCGGTTACCAACAACGAGCTGCTGGTTGCTCTTATGCTCGACGTCGCTGCGCTGACCGCGCAGCTTTACCTCAGCGGCGGCGCGACCAATCCCTTCACCTCGCTGTTCCTGCTCCAGGTGACGCTGGGAGCGGTGCTGCTCGATGCCCGCTCGACCTGGTCGCTGGTCGCGCTGACCTGTGCGAGCTTCGTCTGGCTGACGGTGGCCTACCGGCCGCTCGAGCTGCCGCCCAATCCGCTCAGCGAGACCTATACCCTCACTGTTGCCGGCATGCTGCTCGGCTTCGTCCTCAATGCCGTGCTGCTGGTCGTGTTCGTGACCCGCATCAACAGGAACCTGCGCGAGCGCGACGCGCATCTGGCCGCGCTGCGCCAGCATGCGGCCGAGCAGGATCACATCGTCCGCATGGGCCTGCTCGCCTCCGGCGCCGCTCACGAGCTCGGCACGCCGCTCGCCTCGCTCTCGGTCATCCTCAGCGACTGGCGCCGCATGCCGGATCTCGCCGCCGATCGCGAGCTCGCCGAGGATCTCGCCGAGATGGAAACCTCGCTGCAACGCTGCAAGACCATCGTGACCGGCATCCTGGTCTCCGCAGGCGAGGCGCGCGGCGAAGGATCGTCGCCGACCACGGTGACGGCGTTCCTCACCGACATGGTCGAGGAGTGGCGCAATGCGCGCTCGGCGCGGACGCTGTATTTCGTCAACACGTTCGGCGAGGACGTCGCGATCGTCTCCGACGTGGCGCTGAAGCAGGTGATCTTCAACGTGCTAGACAACGCCTATGAGGTCTCGCGCGACTGGGTCGAGCTGCTCGCCGAGCGCGAGGACGACAAGCTTGTGCTGTCGGTCAGCGACCGCGGCCCCGGCTTCGCGCCCGAAATGCTGGCGCAACTCGGAAAGCCCTACCAATCGAGCAAGGGGCGCGCCGGCGGCGGGCTCGGCCTGTTCCTGGTCGTGAACGTCGTGCGCAAGCTGGGAGGCAGCGTGACCGCCGAGAACCACAGGAAGCGCGGTGCCACCGTCCGCCTCACGCTGCCGCTTGCAACGCTCGCAATCGGAGGCGGCTTTGACGCCTGACCGCTCGCTCATCGTCGTCGAGGACGATGCCGGCTTTGCCCGCACGCTCAAGCGCTCCTTCGAGCGGCGCGGCTATGAGGTCGTGCTGGCTGCATCGATCGAAGAGGTCCGGAAGGTTCTGGAGGAGCGCTCCTTCGGCTACGCCGTGGTCGATCTCAAGCTCGGCGGTGCCTCCGGCCTTGCCTGCGTCGAGCTGTTGCACAGCCACGATCCGGAGATGCTGATCGTCGTGCTGACCGGCTTTGCCAGCATCGCCACCGCGGTCGAAGCCATCAAGCTGGGCGCCTGTCACTATCTGGCAAAGCCTTCCAACACCGACGATATCGAGGCGGCCTTCCACAAGGCCGAAGGCAACGCCGAGGTCGCGCTCGATACGCGACCGACCTCGATCAAGACGCTGGAATGGGAGCGCATCCATCAGACGCTGATCGAGACGGATTTCAATATCTCGGAAGCAGCAAGACGGCTGGGCATGCACCGGCGCACCTTGGCGCGGAAGCTCGAGAAGCGGCCGGTGAAGTAAGGCTCGTCGTCCCGGGGGCGCGCAAAGCGCGAGCCCGGGACCCATGACCCCAGGATTGGGTTTGACGAAGACTCTTGGTTGCGAGTGTGCACCACAACTCCTCCCTGGAGTTATGGGTCCCCGGCCTGCGCCGGGACGACACCGGGTTGGTGGAATCAGCCTCGCACCACCACTCTCGCTACAGACACAAAAAGCCCGGCCGAACGGCCGGGCTTTTGATCTGTTGCGATCGACGTGAGAGCTTACGCCGCCTCGTCGGCGACCGTGGTGTCGTCGCCATCGCCATCATCGGCGTCGCCCTCGGCATCCGTGTCGGCTTCGCCGTCGGCGGCTTCGGCCTTGGCGGACGCGCGGCGCGGGCTCTTGGCGAGCTGGGCCTCGATCTCCTTGACCGCTTCGGTCTCGGTCGAGTGCTGCACCACCGCGATCTCGCGGGACAAACGATCGAGCGCCGCTTCGTAGAGCTGGCGTTCGGAGTAGGACTGCTCGGGCTGCGACTCCGAGCGATAGAGATCGCGCACGACTTCCGCGATCGCGACGATGTCGCCCGAATTGATCTTCGCTTCGTACTCCTGGGCGCGGCGCGACCACATGGTGCGCTTGACGCGAGCGCGGCCCTTCAGGGTCTCGAGCGCCTTCTTCACCAGCGCGGGCTCGGAGAGCTTGCGCATGCCGACGTTGGCGACCTTCGCGGTCGGAACGCGAAGCGTCATCTTGTCCTTGATGAAGTTGATGACGAACAGCTCGAGCTTGGCACCGGCGATCTCCTGCTCCTCAATGGCGAGGATCTGGCCGACGCCGTGAGCGGGATAGACGACGAATTCGTTGGCCTTGAAGCCCTGGCGCTGGGTCACGACCTTCTTCTCCTCGACCTTCGGCGCAGCAGCGGGCTTCACGGCCGGCTTGGCAGCGACGGGGGCCTTGGCAGAGGCGGCAGCAACGGGCGTCTTCGGCGCAGGCTTGGCGGCAACAGGCTTGGCAGGCTTGGCAGCAGGCTTCGAAACGGTCGCTTTCGCGGCAGTTTTGGCAGTCTTGTTCGGCATTGCACTTCTTTTGTTCTTGGAGGACTTTGCAGCCGACGCCTTCGTGGCGGCACGGCCCTTGGATGCGCTACGGCTGGCCGCGGCGACTTTTTTGGCCTCCTTATGGGAAGCCCTCGCAGAAGTACTCTTTTTACGCGTTTTCTGTGACACAGCCTGCGCGCGGAAACTGCCACGCCCCTGTTCGACATTTGGTTTCACGGGAACCCAGAGGGGCCAATCGGGGCTGACGGGGTTCGGCTTAATGTGCCCAATATAGCACATTTCCCGCAAAAATCAATGATTTAGGGGCTTTTAGGGCTGGTTTTCGGCGTATTCGGCGCTATTAGGGTTAAGTTTGAGCGCGGATCAGTCCCCGGAGCCGGGGTTCGGAGAAAAATATTTCTCGAACTTGCCCTCCATGCCGTCGAATTCCTTCGCGTCGGCGGGTGATTCTTTCTTCTGCGTGATGTTCGGCCAGCTCTTGGCGTAGTCGGCGTTGACCTGGAGCCACTTTTCCAAGCCCGGTTCCGTATCGGGCTTGATGGCGTCGGCGGGGCATTCCGGCTCGCACACGCCACAATCGATGCATTCGTCAGGATGGATGACGAGCATGTTGTCGCCCTCGTAGAAGCAGTCGACAGGGCAGACCTCGACGCAGTCGGTGTACTTGCACTTGATGCAGTTCTCAGTGACGACGTAAGTCATCCAACGCTCCGAAAAGCTCTTTTAAAAGTCGAGGCTTGCGTAGCGCGGATGGCCCGGCGCTGCAAGATCGACAGGGGCGATCAGGACCGCTTTCCGCGCTTGATCGGCCAAGAAGTGAATACGATGCGCAATTAATTGCGCTTTGCATCGCCGACCTCCTCGTAGAGCACGCGGGCCGAGGCCGCATCGCCGCGACGCTCGTTGAACGCGGTCACCTTCAGCACGCGCACCGCGCGATCGAGCGCGATGGTGAGGACGTCGCCGATCTTGATCGCGTGCCCCGGCGAGGTCTCGCGCACGCCGTTGACGCGGACGTGGCCTGAGACGACGAGCTCGGCCGCCGAGGTACGCGCCTTCACCACCCGCGCATGCCACAGCCATTTGTCGAGACGCTGGCGCTCGGTCGTCGTGGGATTACTCCTTCCGACCGGCGAGCTGCTCTTTCAGCGCGGCGAGCTTGGCGAAGGGCGAGTTCGGATCGATCGGACGATCGCGCTCGCGCGGGTTCGCGCTCGAGGCGTAGGGGCGGTGCGCGGGACCGGACTCGCGATCGCGGCGGTCGCGGCCCTTGTCGCGGTCGCGGCCACGATGCTCACGGCCGCCGTCGCCGAACTTGCCCTTGCTTCGATCGCGATCCTTGCCCTCGAAGCGGCGGTTCTTGTCGTCGCGCTGCTCGCGGCGATCGCCGCCCTCGCCCTGCTCGCGTCCCTTGCGGAAATCCTTGCGACCGCCATGACGATGGCGCTCGCCGCGCTGCTCGCCATCGGCGGCCTGCGCCGCCTCGCCTTCCGCGGGCGCAGCGCCTGCTTGAGCGCCCGCCTGCGGGCGCTGATGACGCTGGTGGCGATGGCGCTCATGACGCGGCTTGCGATCCTCGTGCCGGCCACCGGGCCGCCAGACCTCGACGAGCTCGGGCTCGGCGGGCGTGGCCGCAGCCTCCACGGGCGCAGCGGCATCGGCCGATACGGCCGCTTCCGTCGCAGCGGTCTCGGCGGGAGCGGCTTCAAGGCCTGCAGCCTCGGTGGGCGCAGCGGCTTCCTCCGCCGGCGGCGCGATGCCGGGAGCGTCTTCCGGCGTGACGGGCGCGTCAACCGAAGTCTCGAGCGTGGGCGCGGCCTCGTGTACCGCCTCGTCATGCTGCTCCATCCCGGGCGCGTCCTCGACGGTGACCGGCTCGGCAGCCGCTTCGGGTGCAGCCTCGGTGGATGTGCTCGGTTCCTCCGGCAGACCCGCGACGGCCTCCGCCGCAGTCTCAGTCGAAGTCTCCGCGCGGCCTTCGACCGGCGGCGTCTCCGCCGCGACCGTCTCGACGACCTGCGGCTTCGGCGGCAGCGGCGGACGCTTCTCCATGCGATAGCCGAGCGCGCGCAGCACCGAGGCGAAATCCTCGCCGGCCGAGCCGGTGAGCGAGGTCATCGCCTGCGTCACGACAAAACCGCGGCCGTCGAACGCGCCGGCGGGCTTTTCGCCGGGCGAGCTCTCGCGCCAGGCCAGCGCCGGACGGATCAGGTCGGCGAGCCGCTCCAGGATGTCGACGCGCACGGCGCGTTCGCCGGCCTGCTTGTAGCCGAGCACGCGATAGGCATCGCGCGGCAGTGCCTTGTCGACCGGGAACGAGGTGCGGCCCGAGCTCGCCAGATGCTGCGCGCCGGACAGCGCCGAGAGATCGACATTGTCCTGCTTCAGCGCCCAGAGCAGCGCGGCGAGCGCACGCGCGGCAGGCTTCAAAAGGCCGGGGAAATAGATGTGATAGGCGCCGAAGCGGACGCCGTATTTCCGCAACGTGGCACGCGAGGGCTGGTCGAGATCCTTCAGCTCACTCGCGATCTTCGGACGTTCGAGCACGCCGAGCGCCTCGACGAGCTGATAGGCGATGCCGCGGGCAATGCCGGTGACGTCCTCGGCCTTGGACAGCTCGAACATCGGCCCGAGCAGCTTTTCGATATGCGTCTTGAGCCAGAGGTCGAGCCGCGCCTGCACCTTGTCGCGGGGCGCGCCGGTGAGCCGCTCGTCGGAGATGATGCGCAGGCGCGGATGCAGCGCCTCATCTGCGGCAGTGAGCCGCGCCACGGCATCGCCGGTCCAGCGGATGGTCCCGTCGGAGGTCAGCACGAACTGCTCGTCGGGCGCCGAGGAGAGCTTTTCCGCACGCGTCGTGATCTCGCCGGCGAGCACGGCTTGCGCTGCGGCCTGCAAGGCTTTCGCATCGGAGCCGGCTTCCGCCGCATCCGGTGCAAAGGTGAATCCATCGAGGCGGCCGATGACGTGGCCTTCGACGATGACTTCGCCGGTCTTGCCGATTTCAGTATTCAAGCTCGTGTTCTCCCGCAGGCGGCGCATCAATACACTGGTCCGACGATCAACGAAACGCTCAGTCAAGCGTTCATGGAGCGCATCCGACAATTTATTTTCGACCTCCCGCGTGATCCCCTGCCAGTGTTCGGGGTCCGCGAGCCAGTCCGGCCGGTTGGCGGCGAAGGTCCAGGTGCGGATCTGCGCGATCCGGGCCGACAGCGTGTCGATGTCGCCGTCGATGCGGTCGGCCTGGTCGACCTGGGCCGCGAACCAGGCATCGGGAATGCGGCCTTTCTGCATCAGGAAGCCGTACAGCGTGGTCACGAGCTCAGCATGGGCGGCCGGCGACAGCTTTCGGTAGTCCGGGACCTGGCAGGCCTCCCACAGCCGTTCCACGGCGGCCTTGCCATGCGCGATATCGCGCACCTCGGCGTCGCGGGCGGCGTGATCGAGCACACGCATGTCCTCGGCGATCGGCGCGCGCGTCAGCGCCTCGTGGCCGGGGGCTAAGTTGAGCGACACCTGCAGCGCCCCGAGCGAGGAGAAATCCAGCTTCGAGTTGCGCCATTGCAGCATCTTCACGGCGTCGAAGGTGTGGTTCTGCAGCGCATTGACGAGCTCGGGCTCGAACGGCGCGCAGCGGCCGGTGGTGCCGAACGTTCCGTTCCGCGTGGCGCGGCCGGCACGACCGGCGATCTGCGCGAACTCGGCCGGCGTCAGCCTGCGGAACTGATAGCCGTCGAACTTGCGATCGGAGGCGAAGGCGACGTGGTCGACGTCGAGGTTGAGGCCCATGCCGATCGCGTCGGTGGCGACGAGATAGTCGACGTCGCCGTTCTGGAACATCGCCACCTGCGCATTTCTGGTCCGCGGCGAGAGCGAGCCGAGCACCACCGCCGCGCCGCCATGCTGGCGGCGGATCAGCTCGGCGATGGCGTAGACCTCGTCGGCTGAGAACGCGACGATCGCGGTGCGCCGCGGCTGGCGCGTGATCTTGCGGTCGCCGGCGAATTCCAGGCTCGACAGCCGCGGCCGCGTGATCATGGAGACGCCGGGCAGAAGGCGCTCGATGATGGGGCGCATCGTCGCGGCGCCAAGCAGCAGCGTCTCGTCACGGCCGCGGCGGTTGAGGATGCGGTCGGTGAAGACGTGGCCGCGCTCGAGATCGGCGCCGATCTGGACCTCGTCAACGGCGAGGAAGGACACGTCGAGATCCCTCGGCATCGCTTCGACGGTGGAGACCCAGTAGCGCGGGTTCTTCGGCTTGATCTTCTCCTCGCCCGTAACAAGCGCGACGGCCTCGCTGCCGGCGCGATCGGCGATCTTGTTGTAGACCTCGCGCGCGAGCAGGCGCAGCGGCAGCCCGATCATGCCAGAGGAATGCGCGAGCATCCGCTCGATGGCGAGATGGGTCTTGCCGGTGTTGGTCGGCCCGAGCACCGCAGTGACGCCAGCGCCGGGAGCGCGCTCGGAAGCAAAGGGAGAGGGAGGAAAGGCCATTCTGGAGATTAGGTAGTGGCGATTTGGGCGAATGTCAGTGCCGTTTTGGGGCGGCGAGGCGGCTGAGGGTGGACCCGTCGTACTGGCGCGAAGCGCTCACCGCATGCATCACTGTCATCGCCCGGCTTGACCGGGCGATCCAGTATTCCAGAGGCGGCGCAGCTAAAGCCGAGAGGCCGCGGCGTACTGGATGCCCCGGTCAAGCCGGGGCATGACAGCGGAGAAGGCGGTGATGCTCCCCAACTTTCGCGCAACTGTCTCACTTTGCGACGCTTTTTCCGCTCTTCTTAAGCCTCGGAACGACTCTAGAACGAATCGCGGCCGAATCGCTGACTCCCCTTTGCTTCCTGTTACGTTCACGCAACATGTCGCGGGACGCTTCTTGGGTGCGCACTAGATGGAGTTTTGCCCTGGCGCACAAGCGATCAGTTGCGGGCGAGTTCCTTAAAATTGGGGACGGCGCGGAGTCGAATCAGAATCGGGGCGGAGTCAAATGGATTCCGGGCTCACTTTTCCCTCCCCCCTTGTGGGGGAGGGAAAAGCATCGGAGCTACCTCAACGTATTTTCGCGAAAACAACCCCATGCAAAGCAGAAGCGGTTGGCGGGGTGACGGCGCGTAACGTGTTGAAGCGGCGATCAAAACGCTCTTGCATGGGATTCCGGGCGCTCTTACCCTCCCGTTGTGGGGGAGGGTTAGGCGTCACGCGCGACGCTTACTGCGTCTTCGCAACCCGCGGCGGCTGGGGCGTCGTGATGAAGCTGGTCGCTTCCAGCATCGCCGGGCCCAAGGGCGTCGGCACTTTCAGCCAGAACGGCACTAGGATGCGCGTTCCCGCGACCGGGGCGAAGGCGATCTCGATGTTGCGCTGGGCGGCGAGGTATTTGATCACGGGACGATCGGGGATGTAGCCGGCGACCGGCACGAAATACAGCGCGCAGACCACGACCGGGCCGTGATAGCCCTTCTCGGCCTTGACCGTTTCGATGCGCTTGAAATCGAGCTTGAGATCGTAGCGCATGCGGCCGTCGAACACCGGCGCGCCGTTGTGGCAGGCGTCCGGCGACAAGGGATCGCCGGTGCCGGGCACGCGCAGCATCGAGGCCGTCATCGGATCCCAGACGCCGCGGCGATGCGCGTCCGTCACCGGAATGCGGTCGGGATCGACCGGCGGCTCCGGTACGATGCCGAACTCCTTCACATTGCCCTTGTCGAGGACAATGCGGATCTCCTCTTTCTTCTTCGAGGTGGTGGTGGAGGCCTGGTAGCCGGTCGCAACCAGCGCGCCATTGACCACCCGCCCCTGGCTCGCGCCGGTGCCGGACCCGCCCGCAAAGGATTTCAGGATGCCCGTGGTGCCGCCCGAGGCCGCAGCGGAGAACACGTCGTCCCCAATGTCGATGCTCCAAGCGCCCCGGCCGACCGGAATGCCCGCCAGCGAGGCCTCATATTGCGCCTCGAGCTTGCCCTGCGCCGCTGCCGGCGCCGCCCCCCACGCCAGCACCAGCCCGCCAAGGGCGGCCAAAGCGAGCCTGCCGGCGATGCGCAGCCGGTGCGGAAAAAGGGGGGAAATGGGCACGAAGCGATCCAATCGGGATGCGAGTGGCTGTTACTTAAGCGGAAAATCGCAGCAGGCAATGACGAGCCGGGAACTCACCGGACTATTCGGGTGCGAATGCGCCCTTTATGTGGTGGTAAGGCATTTTAAACATTGCCGTTTTTGTGATCGGGGCGTGTTCAGGGGCGGCAACCCCTCTGCCCGCTTCCTCCGCTGTCATGCCCCGGCTTGACCGGGGCATCCAGTACGCCGCGGCCCCTCTGTTCAACCGCAGGCGCCTCAGTGTACTGGATCGCCCGGTCAAGCCGGGCGATGACACCTGAGGGTGGGCCAAAACCCGCCCCAAAACCTTGACTACCCGCCCCTTCCCCCCTATACGTCCGCCCGCTCCCTGCAAGGACAGAGAATTTACGACCCCCGTGGCGCCCCGAATGGCCGCCGCAACGCTTGGGGGAAAGGATAAGGATTTTTGCCATGTCTCGCCGCTGCGAACTGACGGCCAAGGGCCCCCAGGTCGGCCACAAGGTCAGCCACTCCAACATCAAGACCAAGCGCCGCTTCCTGCCGAACCTGTGCAACGTGACCTTCATCAGCGAGGCACTCGGCCGCAACGTGCGCCTGCGCGTCTCCTCGAACGCGATCAAGAGCGTCGACCACAATGGCGGCCTCGACGCCTTCCTGCTCAAGGCCAACGCCGGCAACCTCTCGCCGCGCGCGCTCGAGCTGAAGCGCCAGATCCAGAAGAAGGTCGGCGGCGAGCCGGCGAAGCAGGCGAGCTAAGCAATTTTAAAAGTTTGGGCGGGGGCTAAGTTGCGTCGCGTGGCGTAAGTCTTAGCCAATAGAGTTTGCGTGACGGCCGGATCGAAAGATCCGGCCGTTTTTGTTTTGTCGAATCCACCAAAGGTCGCTCTAGACAGGTAGCCGATCGATAGAAAAACTTCTGATTGATGCAACAAATTTGGATCGAGTGGTTCGGTGGCACTTCCTATACCTGTCCAGCGTCAGCGGGAAGTCGTCTGCCTACCTGCCAAAGGCCACCAAGTAATTCTCGGCACGGCAGGAAGTGGTAAGACGACAATGGCTATCCTTCGCGCAGCGTATCTGTCCGATCCCGAACTACCGGGAAACGGCCCGACCCTGCTTCTTACTTATAATAAATCGCTTTGCTCCTATACACATGGTAATCCGATCGCATTGGTTGGAGCGCTGGCTTATTCTTACGCACTGTGGGTAGCACTCCGACGAACGGGGACTCTTGAATTTGGTCAATTGTTAAGCGAAGTTCGATCAGGCATTCCGGATTGGGCGTATAAACGGAACGGACTGGCTTATGAACATTAAGCCACGTTTGCAGGATAACGCCTTTCTCGCCGAACTAGCGCTAGACTTGGAAAAGTCCGCACATGGGGACGCTCCATCGAATCCTGCCAGTGCGATGGAGGTCAACGTGAACCATTTCATTTCTGCTCTTACTCGAGGTGTTCGTACTGTAACCTTGCCGACTGGCATCAAAGCTGACGTCTTTGGCGACGGAGGCGTCGTGTCAAAATCAGACAAGCTCAACGTGACTTCGTGGAGACTACGAGACGAGAAAGGACAGACGTTTTATGTCAAGAAAGTAAGGAAGCAATCTTCCTCCCAAAACCAAGGCGCACAATCGAATCTTGAGCTGACTCCAGTCAACGGGCCGCATGCAAAGTTTGCGGGCATAAGCCTCTTCGCTCGAAATCTAGGCGAATCTCGCCACTTCTACTGCGATCTTCTGGGTCTACCTATTAAACGAGACAGTCAAACTTTGGTTGCTTTAGGGGAGCACTTGGTGCTGCGTCAAAACGATGTCGTTCGTGCGGTTGGAGAAGGATCGATTGTTTACGTCGATGTCGATGACATCGATCGTTGCTGGCGAAATTTGCTTCCGCTCCGATATGCACAGGTATCATCGATAGAGAGAAAATCGAATAGACCATCGTTCACTTGTAAAGATCCGGATGGACGCACGGTTGAGGTTTTCCAGCGGTGATCTGATCGATCACGCATCCGTCGGAAGATGGCATTCCTGCGACAATTGCGTCTCCGATTGTGCATAGTTTCCGCCATGCTCGCGCCCCGGCAGCATCACCCGGAGGGACATACCGTCGAGCACGAGCGCAAGTCTGAGCCGAAATGGCCTCGTCATCTGCTGTGACGGCACCGCCAAGCAAGCCCCGCATGCGTTAACCGTCCATTAACCAACGCAGCCTAGCCTGCTGTCATCGTCCAGCCATCATCAGCCCGAAATGCCCGCCCGGTTCGCTCCCGGAGGAGAGCCGATGTCTGTTGAGTCGTTGACGTATGCCGCCTTAAGTGCCCGCCTCGACATCTCGCGCGAGGCCGCGCGTTCGCTGGCGAGACGACGCCGGTTGCCGCGCTTGCGTTCGGCTGACGGCAAGGCGTTGGTGAGCGTCGATTTTTCCGAACTCCGCTACAGGCCCCGCCCGCGAATTGGTCGGCGGACGGACCCCATCGCCGCCTCCATGGCAAAGATCGAGGCATTCAAGATCGAGGCGTTCAAGGCGGAGATCGCGCGGCTCGAAGCTAGGGCCGCCGGCTACCGGGCGGATTTCGAGCGCGAGCGGGAGCGCGCCGATCGTCTGGCTGTCGAGCTGATGCAGGCGGCTGCCGAGACGAGGGCCGTCAATGCGTGGGCGGCACGATTGGAAGATGAAGTGGCGGACTTACGGACCGGTCGTCGCCCTGGCGGCGCGATCGCGGGACAAGCCGGGCTTCGATTGGGACATCTGGCTGCTTCCATCGTGGAAGCAGACCGCGCGGCTTGCAGGTAGCACTTTGATACTTTCTCCATCCCCGGCTTGCCGGAGCAACGCGAGGGAATAATGACTGGCATTACCGATATTCGTGAAATGAAGGCCCGCATTGTCGTGTTCGGGGTCGGCGGCGCCGGCGGCAACGCGGTCAACAACATGATCACGGCCGGGCTGCAAGGGGTCGAGTTCGTCGTCGCCAATACCGACGCGCAGGCGCTGGCGATGTCGAAGGCCAAGCGCCTCATCCAGCTCGGCACCCAGGTCACCGCAGGCCTTGGCGCCGGCTCGCAGCCCGAATTGGGACGCGCCGCAGCCGAAGAGGCCATCGATACGATCCGCGATCATTTGACCGGCGCCCACATGGTGTTCGTCACGGCCGGCATGGGTGGCGGGACCGGCACCGGGGCCGCACCCATCGTCGCCAGGACGGCGCGCGAGCTTGGCATTCTCACCATCGGCGTCGTCACTAAGCCATTCTACTTCGAGGGCCAGCGCCGCATGCGCTTTGCCGAAGCCGGCATCGAGGAGCTGCTGAAGACGGTCGACACCCTCTTGATCATCCCGAACCAGAACCTGTTCCGCGTGGCCAGCGAGAAGACCACGTTCGCCGATGCCTTCGCCCTGGCCGATCAGGTGCTGTATTCGGGCGTCGCCTGCATCAGCGACCTCATCGTCAAGGAAGGTCTGATCAATCTCGATTTTGCCGACGTCCTCTCCGTGATGAAGGAGAAGGGCAAGGCGATGATGGGACGGGGCGAGGCGTCCGGCGAGAAGCGCGTGCTCGCCGCCGCGGTGGCGGCCATTTCCAATCCATTGATCGAGAACCCCTCGATCAAGCGCGCCAGCGGCCTCATCATCTCCATCACCGGCGGCAAGGATCTCATGCTGTTCGAAGTCGACGAAGCCGCGACCCGCATTCGCGACGAGGCTGATCCGGACGCCAACATCATCGTCGGCGCGTCCTTCGATGAAAGCCTCGAAGGGATCGTCCGCGTCTCGGTGGTGGCGACCGGTATCGATAATCTCGACCCGGCGCTTGAGGCGCAACCGGCGGAAACCGCACTCACGCAGCTCGCCGGCAGGCTGCGGAGCGACAGCCGCCGCATCGCCGATCGCATCGAGCGCGGTGCACCCCTCCCGCAAGTGGAAAGCCCGCCGCTTCGCCCCGAGGCCGGCCGCCCTGTTGGGCAACCGGCAAGGCCGAATCCGGACTATGCGCGCCAGGCGGCGCCGCGGCCGCTCGATCCTTACGGGCGCTCTTCGCCGCGCAATGTGGCGGACGAAGGCATTCTCGATATCCCAGCCTTCTTGCGCCGCACCGCGAACTAGCGGTCTGCTTGTAAGAGACTCGCTGCAGCAACAAACTCCGCCGTCGTCCCGGCCTAGTGCGCAATTGCGCACGGGGGGCCGGGACGACGGCTTTGTTGTGGCTGGAGCAACGCTCCTACGGAATCGGTGAATTCCGAACGTCAGCTCTGGAAGACAAGCTTCTTACGCTGCGCAGTAGCGCCGATCCTTCACGCTGCCGTGCTGCGCGAGCTCTCCGCTGGTTCCGGCTTTTCCGCCTGCTTGTCGCGAGACAGCCATGCCGGGAAACGAAGCAGGCTGTCGATGCTCTCTTTTGGCGATTCGACGGGCGGCGCTTCCGTGGCCGAACTCGGCAGGTCCAGTGCAGCCTGGCCTAGCCGCACCGCATCGGCGCGCTGATCCAGTCCGCGCAACAGGGGATCGAGCACGCTGTCGATTTCGCTCGCCACCGACACCAGGAAACTATTGAGATCGCGCGCCTCGGGCACGACGGCCGCGGCCGATTCGATCGCCTTGGAGAGGCCATCGACGACAGGTGTGAACGCGCTGGAGGCCTGTTTGATTCGCGTTTTTATCGCTTCGATTTCGCCCAGGACGCGATCACGCTCGCGCCGTTTCTTCTCCTCAGAAAGGCGGGCTTCGATTTCGGCGATCTGCGCCGTCAGGGTGGTGGCTTCGGATGCAAGCGCATCGCGTCGTCCGCGCACGCGATCGAGGTCGCGGGTGAGATTGTCCACTAAGTCGTCCTTTCCGAACATGGCTTTGCTCCGTAGGACAGCCGTTTTGGTCTGTAGGACGGCCTTGGCGCGAACCGCCAGCCTGGCAACCGATCGAACGGCTGGATCGGCCAAAACAGGCATCAACTTCGGTCGCGTCACATGGGCCGACATGGTGATCCCCCATCGTCCACATTAGGCGACCGCATGGTTAACAAGAGGTTAATTTCAACAGCCCTTCCGCTATACTCGGTCCGGTCGCATTTCCGGGAGGGGCATACCGTGGAACACGCGAAGACCGAGCCGAAAAACATCGTCATCTGCTGTGACGGCACCGGCAACGAGATCAGCGAGAACATCTCCAATGTCCTCAAGCTCTATCGCTGCCTGCGCAAGACCGACAAGACGCAGCCGCGGCAGCTCGTGTTCTACGATCCCGGCGTCGGCACGGTGACGGAGCCGACCACGTGGCACCGCTGGAAGGCCAACATCAATCTGGTGCTGGGGCTCGCCACCGGCTACGGGCTCGATGACAACGTGCTGTCGGCCTACCGCTTCCTGGTCGAGCATTATGCGCCCGGCGACAGGATCTATTTGTTCGGCTTCTCCCGCGGCGCCTATACCGTGCGGGTGCTGGCGGGGCTGATCCACAAAGTCGGCCTGATCTCACCGGAGCAGGCCAACCTCGCCGGCAGCGGCCTCATCTCCTACAAGCAATATTCCGGAAGCGGGCGCGGCAACGATGTCGCCGACCTCACGGACGCAGGAAGCGACGAGGACGGGCCGCTGCCGAAGGACAAGTTCGATCTCGCCGCGCAGTTCGCGCGCATCACCTCCTCGCGCTGGCCCACGATCCACTTCATCGGGGTGTGGGACACGGTGGCGAGCGTGATCGTGCCGCGCGCCGACCGGCTCTATTGGCCGAGCCTGGAGGAGCTGGCGTTCACGCTGCGGAACCCGAGCGTGCAGATCTTCCGCCAGGCGATCGCGATCGACGAGCGGCGCTGCATGTTTCGCCTGAAGCAGTGGAAGGAGCCGCAGGACTACTGGAGCAACCGCTTCGTGCCCGACGACAAGAAGGTGCCGCAGGACAGCTTGCAGGTGTGGTTCTCAGGCGTGCATTGCGACGTCGGCGGCGGCTATGCGGAAGCCGAGAGCAGCGCCTCGAAATATCCGCTGCTGTGGATGATCGATGAGGCGCACAAAGCCGGCCTCAACTTCAACCCGCGCACCGTGAACCAGCTCGCCTGGGGCATCCAGCGCAAGAACAGCCCGTTCACCTACGTCGCGCCCGATGCCGCGGGCATGCTGCACAATTCGATGACGGCGGCCTGGCGCGTGCTGGAGTATGTGCCGAAGCGCGCAACGTACAAGGAGTGGCCGGAGCGGAAGGCCGTAGCTGGCTTCTACATCCCCGATTGCGAGCCGCGCGTCATCCCCGACGGCGCGCATGTGCATGAGAGCGTGGTGAAGCGGATGCAGGCGGAGCCGGGCTACCGGCCGGTGAACTTGCCGAAGGATTTTGTGACGGTGCCGATGCCGACGCCCCCGCATGCGGAGGTGGCGGGGGAGATGGAGAAGGCGTGAGGGGGTGCGGACGGGTACATCGACCTCGTCATTGCGAGCGCAGCGAAGCAATCCAGACTGTCACCGCGGAAAGATTCTGGATTGCTTCGCTGCGCTCGCAATGACGGTGATGGAGGCAGGCTCGCGCCACATCAAAGCCGCCGTCCCGGCGAAGGCCGCTACCGCCCCCAATTCGCCGCCACTTTTCCTTAAAATTCTCACCTCAACCTTAGCCCTATCGCATCATCTCCCTTGCATGATCGGCCAACACCGCCACGACCAGCGGAATTGGAGGAGACGTGCCAGTGCATCCGCGCCGATATGCCCGTGTGAAGCCGAGCGGGCTGGTGTCCCGCCAGGCCAAGATCATCACCGGCCCGCGCGCGCCGGTAATCAACTGCACGCTGATCGACTATTCGCCCGGCGGCGCCTGCGTCGATCTCGGCGGCCAGGTCGCGATCCCCGACCGCTTCGAGCTCTTGCACGTCAACACCAAGAAGCGCTGCCGCATCGCCTGGAAGCGCGGCACGCGGGTGGGCGTGGTGTTTTGAGGGATGGTCATGCGCTAGCCGGCGCGCGCCGCGAACGCCGCCCTGCTCCCTCCCCCCTTGCGGGGGAGGGTTGGGGAGGGGGGTGGCCCAGCAATTAGTGATGGCCGCGTGCCGCGATCGCGGCAACAGAATTCTAGCGCAACATGAAAGAGTGTGCCGTGTGGCACCCCCCTCCCTGGCCCTCCCCCGCAAGGGGGGAGGGAACGCACCGGTGCACTCTGTCGGTTCATCACTTCGATTGCTTCGAATGCAGGGTGCGCTCCATCCGCCCCTCCCCCGCCCTCACCTACCGCATCCGCGCCTTTGCTCCCGCGACGATCTGCATGGCGACGCCGGCGACCCAGGCGATGAGGACGAGCCAGGTCAAGGCGTCGTGGGGGTCGAGCCGCAGCACGATGACGGCGACGGAGGCGAATGCGGCGAAGGTGGCGCAGAGCGTGCCGGCCGAGCTCAGCAATTCCGCGGCGTCGATCTGGCTGTGCTCCTCGTCGAAGGGAAGCTGCGGCGTGTCGATGCCGATATAGAAGCCGATGACGCCGAGCAGCATCATCACCAGCAGGAAGCCTTGCGTGGTGAGGTGCGAGATCGCCGAGCCCACATAGGCGCCGACGAACAGTCCGCACGCGGCCCCTGCCATCGCAAGGCCCACGCGCTCAAAGACGTGGGCAGCCTTCCGGGCACGAAAACGCATGGCGAGCCTCGCTTTGCGCGACTGAGGCAAGGTTAGGCCAATTTTGGCTACGGCGGAAGGTAACGGGTGTCACGGAGGGGTGAGGCGGAACGCGCGATGATGCCGGCGATCATCGGCCGAATGGGGTAATCCCGATGAGGTGGCGAGAGATGAGATCGCGCTACACCCTTGCTGTCGTCCCGGCGAAAGCCAGGACCTCCGCGCGAGCGCTTGCGCTCGTCACGATTACCCCAGGGGGAAGTTTGGCGATGACCCTTAGTTGTTTAGTTGTTGTTCGACGACAACTCCTACCGCGCGCCGTTGATGGACCTCGCGGTATGGGTCCTGGCTTTCGCCAGGACGACAGTTGAGATTGCGGCGCTGCTATCGCCTCCAACGCAATCCGCGCCCGCTACCTCGCTCCGAACGTGGTCTTGCCGAACAGCGCCTTTTGCGTTGACGGCTGCGAGCGCCAGTATTGCGGCGGGGCTTCGACTTCGCCGCCGAGTTCGGCGGCGGCGTGCCAGCCGAAGCGGGGGTCGTAGAGCATGGCGCGGGCGAGCGCGACCATGTCGGCCTTGCCGGATGCGACGATCTCCTCGGCCTGTTTGGCTTCGGTGATCATGCCGACGGCGATGGTGGGAACGCCGGTCTCGCGGCGGATGCTTTCTGCGAACTGCACCTGGTAGCCGGGGCCGAGCGGAATCTTCTGCAGCGGGGAGACGCCGCCGGAGGAGGCGTCGATCCAGTCGATGCCGCGGCTCTTCAAAGCCTTGGCGAATTCGATGGTCTGCGCGAGGTCCCAGCCGCCGTCGACCCAGTCGGTCGACGACACCCGCATGCCGACCGGCTTGTCAGACGGGAAGGCCGCGCGCACCGCGTCGAACACCTCGAGCGGGAAGCGCATGCGGTTCTGCAAGGACCCGCCATAGTCGTCGGTGCGGCGGTTGGAAATCGGCGAGAGGAATTGGTGCAGGAGATAGCCGTGCGCGCCGTGCAGCTCGATCGCGTCGATGCCGAGCCGGTCGGCGCGCTTGGCGCTGTCGACGAAGGCTTCGCGGATGCGCTTCAGGCCGGCGCTATCCAGCGCCAGCGGCGCGGCCTCGCCCTCCTTGTGCGGCACCGCGCTTGGCGCCACCGGCTGCCAGCCGCCCTGGCCTTGCGGAATGAGCTGGCCGCCGTCCCAGGGCCGCGCGCTGGAGGCTTTGCGGCCGGCATGGGCAAGCTGCATCCCGATCGCGATGGAGGAGTGTTTTCGCACGGAGGCGAGGATTTGCTTGAGCGCCGCCTCGCAGGCATCGCTGTAGAGCCCGAGGCAGCCCGGCGTGATGCGGCCGATCGCCTCGACATGGGTCGCCTCGATGCAGAACATCGCGGCGCCCGACAGCGACAGATTGTTGATGTGGCTGAAGTGCCAGTCGGTGGCGACGCCGTCGTCGGCCGAATACTGGCACATCGGCGACACCACCAGACGGTTCTTCAGCGTCAGGCCGCGCAACTTGATCGGGGAAAACAGGGCGCTCATGCGGGGTGTTCCGAGGGGTGGAGGGGCAATTGAGAGAAGTGTAATGAGCGGAACCCGGATTACCACCAGCGCGGCAGGAATGCCCGCCCGCGCCGGGGCGCATTGCGCTCTCACATGGTCGCAAGCTGCGGCCACGCTCTCCGCCGTCGTCCTGGCGAAGGCCAGGACCCATACCGCGAGGTCTATCGATGGTGGACGGTCGGGTACCGCACCACGAGTCTTCGCCAAACCACTCCCTGGGGTAATCGCGACGAGCGCAAGCGCTCGCGCGGAGGTCCTGGCTTTCGCCAGGACGATGAAGTTTGCGCGGCCGGGACGACAGTTACTCCACCAGCGTGAACTGCAGCAGCAGCGTGCGCTGGAGCAGGGAAAAATTGTCGTCGGAAACGAGCGTCAGCACCGTCTCGCCTTCGGGGGTGACGTGGGCGTCGATGCCTTCCATGTTGTCGATCTCGTGGCCGAGATCGGCGTTGAAGAGCGCGGGCCCGTCGACCAGCGCGCCCGGCGCGATCGCCTTCAACGGGATGGCGCGGATGCGGATGTTGACGCCGCTGAACCAGGAGAATTTGCGCTCGAGAATCAGGAGCTCGCCGGAGGGCAGCAGCACAGCATCGCTGATGTCGAACTTGTCGGTGCGACGCACGCTGAACTGGCCGGGCGTGGGACCGCCGACGAGGAACGCGATCAGATTGCCGTCGGCATCCAGCCCGCGCTCGGACAGCGCGATCAGCGTGCCCGCGATCGGCAGGCCCTTTGGCACGACGACCAGTGCCTCAAGCCCCTTGTTGTACGGCAGTTTGCGCGCGGCAGGGGGCAAGGGGACCACCTCGCCGCGGGCGCGGGTAAAACCCTTGGAGAAATCGAAGCGCATGAGCTGGTTGACGCGCTCCAGCCCGACATAGACGAAGGAGCCGTCGAGCGCGATCGACTCGGTGTCGTACCAGAGCCGCTTGTCGGTGATCGGCCGCCCGTCCGCGCCCAGCATCGGCGCGGCCTCGACCTCGTCGAGCGCGACCATGCTGCGGCCTTCGTAGCGGATGCGGCCGGTGAACCAGGCGCCCTGGTCGGAGATCGCGACGAAGCGCTCGCCCTTCGTGTCGAGGAAGCGAAAGCCGGACAATCCGCCGAAGCCGCGATAGGGCGAGGTCAGCACCAGGCCGCTGCGATAGTCCAGCGCGCCGAAGCGCACGCGCGAACGGTCGCGCGGCTCGAACGCCGGGATTTGCCGTGCGTTGACCTCGATCGCGACCGGCTCTTTGACGGCGTGCTCGACCTGTCCCGGGATTTGCGCCGCCTTGGGCGGCGGCTCGGTCAAGGGCTGTGCCCGTGCAAGCGTGGGGATTGCGAGAGCGGAAAATCCCGCCGCCGCGTGGCCGAGGAAGCGGCGGCGGGATGAAAGCGTGCTCACGAATGCAGTTTGCGGCGCGGGCGGCTCGGCGCGGCCTGCGCCGGCGCGGCATGCGTCTCGCTGAAGAGCTCGGCGAGCTTTTCGGTGATGGCGCCGCCGAGTTCTTCCGCGTCCACGATCGTCACCGCGCGGCGGTAGTAGCGGGTCACGTCATGGCCGATGCCGATCGCGATCAGCTCCACCGGGGAGCGCGTCTCGATCTCCTCGATGATGTGGCGCAGATGCCGCTCGAGATAGTTGCCGGGATTGACCGACAGCGTGGAATCGTCGACCGGCGCACCGTCCGAGATCATCATCAGGATCTTGCGCTGCTCGGCCCTCGCCAGCAGGCGCTTGTGCGCCCAGTCCAGCGCCTCGCCGTCGATGTTCTCCTTCAAGAGACCCTCGCGCATCATCAGGCCGAGATTCTTCCGCGCACGACGCCAGGGGGCGTCGGCCGACTTGTAAATGATGTGGCGGAGGTCGTTGAGGCGTCCGGGATTGGCCGGCTTGCCGGCGGCAAGCCAGGCCTCGCGGGACTGGCCGCCCTTCCAGGCGCGGGTGGTGAAGCCCAGAATCTCGACCTTGACGCCGCAACGCTCCAGCGTGCGGGCAAGGATGTCGGCGCAGGTCGCCGCCACCGTGATCGGACGTCCCCGCATCGAGCCGGAATTGTCGAGCAGCAGCGTCACCACGGTGTCGCGGAAGGTCGCCTCCTTCTCGCGCATGAAGGACAGCGGATGATAGGGATCGGTCACCACGCGCGACAGCCGCGCCGGGTCCAGGATGCCCTCTTCGAGGTCGAACTCCCAGGCTCGGTTCTGCTGCGCCATCAGCCGGCGCTGCAGCCGGTTGGCGAGCCGGGCGACGATGCCCTGCAGATGCGCGAGCTGCTTGTCGAGATAGGCGCGAAGGCGCTCCAGCTCGTCATGGTCGCAGAGGTCTTCGGCCGAGATCACCTCGTCGAACTTGGGCGCGAAGGCGTGGTATTCCGGGCCGCGCGGCTCGTTCTGCCCACGTGAGTTCGGCCGCGTCGCCTCGCCCGGCGTCTCGTCATCGCCGAGCTCGCCATCGTCGAACGTATCGGACGTCGAGGCCTGCGCGCTTTCCATCGCGCTCTCGCTCAGCTCCTCCGTCGTCGCCTGTGCCTGGTCGGCGCTCATCTCCTGGGCGGCATCGGAATCGGGCGAGCCCTCGGCGCCGGACTGGTCGTTGTCGCCGTCGCGGTTGTCGTCCTGGTCGTCGTTGTCGTCGGTGTCGGCGTTGCGCTCGTCGCCGAGATCGAGCGCCGACAACAAGTCGTGCACGGCGTCGCCGAACTTGGTCTGGTTCTCGACCAAGCCGTCGAGCCGGTCGAGCCGCCGGCCGATCTTGTCTTCGAGAATAGGCCGCCAGAGATCGACCATCTTCTTGGCGGCCGCCGGCGGCGCCATGCCGGTCAGCCGCTCGCGCACCAGCATCGCCAACGCATCGGCGAGCGGCGCGTCGGCGCGGTCGGTGATCTCGTCGAACTTGCCGCGATGGAAATGGTCATCGAGCATCGCGGTGAGGTTTTTCGCAACGCCCGCCATGCGGCGCGCGCCGATCGCCTCGACCCGCGCCTGCTCCACCGCCTCGAACACGCCGCGCGCCTGCGGATTGCCCGGCATCAGCTTGCGATGCAGTTTGGGGTCGTGACAGGCGATCTTCAGCGCGATGGAGTCGGCATGGCCGCGCACCACCGCCGCATCCCGCTTGGTCATCTTGCGCGCAGGCTCGGGCAGCCGCGCCTTGCCGGGCGCGAGCCCCGGGCGCTCAGCGGCGAAGCTGATGTCGAGCTCCGGCGTCTTGGCGATCGCCTTCAGGCAGGCCGCCACCGAACGCTTGAACGGCTCGGTTGGGGCTTCCTTGTTGCCGGTCCGGAATTTGCTGTTGGAGGTGCTCATGTCGCCTTATCCGTCGCCCCCGGCGCAGGCCGGGGCCCATAACCACCTGCCGTCGTTACGTCGGGAAAAACTCACAGCGTCGCTTCATCGAGGGACCTCGCGGCATGGGTCCCGGCTTTCGCCGGGACGACATCACGAGAGGGATCAGCTAAGCGCCACGTTGACTGCCGATTCCGGCAGCTCCGCGTTGAAGCAGCGCTGATAGAACTCGGCGACCAGCGGACGCTCGAGCTCGTCGCACTTGTTGAGGAAGGTGACGCGGAAGGCGAAGCCGATATCGCCGAAGATGTCGGAGTTCTCCGCCCAGGTGATCACCGTGCGCGGGCTCATCACCGTCGACAAATCGCCATTGGCGAACGCGTTGCGGGTGAGGTCGGCGAGGCGGACCATCTTGTTGACGATGTCGCGGCCTTCCTGGGTGCGATAGTGCCTCGCCTTGGCGAGCACGATCTCCACTTCCTCGTCATGGCCGAGATAATTCAGCGTGGTCACGATCGACCAGCGGTCCATCTGGCCCTGGTTGATCTGCTGGGTGCCGTGATAGAGGCCGGAGGTGTCGCCGAGCCCAACGGTATTCGCGGTTGCAAAAAGCCGGAACGCCGGATGCGGCTTGATCACCTTGTTCTGGTCCAGCAGCGTCAGGCGGCCGGAGACCTCCAGCACGCGCTGGATCACGAACATCACGTCCGGGCGGCCGGCGTCGTATTCGTCGAACACCAGCGCGACGTTGTTCTGCAGCGCCCACGGCAGGATGCCGTCGCGGAATTCGGTGACCTGCTTGCCGTCTTTAACCACGATCGAGTCCTTGCCGACGAGGTCGATACGGCTGATGTGGCTGTCGAGGTTGACGCGCACGCAGGGCCAGTTCAGCCGCGCGGCGACCTGCTCGATGTGGGTGGATTTGCCGGTGCCGTGATAGCCGGTCACCATCACGCGGCGGTTCTTGGCAAAGCCGGCGAGAATGGCGAGCGTGGTGGCGCGGTCGAAGCGATAGTCGGAGTCAACTTCCGGAACATGAGGATCGACTTCGGAATAGGCCGGCACTTCGAGATCGCTGTCGATCCCGAACACCTGGCGGACCGACACCTTCATGTCGGGCTGACCGGAAATTTCCTCAATTTTGGACAGGGCGGCGGTCGTCATCAATCCTCCGAGGCCCCGGGCGGTCCCGAGACCAGTTATTTGCACGTTGGCTGCGGCTGGGTGCGGTTGCGAACCTATCAGAGACAATGAGCCGGCAGAAGCCCGCGCGCAAATCAAAGTTCCATTGTCTTTTCATTTAGATAGGCAAGGAACGCGATTTTGGGAAGGCTGCCCTGCGAATCATGCTCGAATTTCGCACTGGCGAGGCGCCCTCCCTGCGTGAATGGCACTTTTGCCGCCTCGCCCCACTTAATGTGGATCTGAACCCCCGAGCCCATGGCCAATACAGAGAAGACGTGACGTCCTTCCTCGATCCATTCATTTCGTTCGTTTCGGCCCACGCCTGGCTGGCCTACCTGACCCTGTTCCTGGCAGCGCTCCTCGAAGCCGTTCCGGTGGCGGGCTCTGTAGTCCCCGGCTCGACCATCATCCTGGCGCTGAGCGCCCTGGTTCCGGGCGGGGACCTCAAATTGCAATGGGTGCTGCTGGTGGCGGCCCTCGGCGCCATCCTGGGCGACGGCTCGGCCTACTGGATCGGGCACAGGCGGCAACGCGAGATCCTCGACACCTGGCCGCTGACCAACCATCCGCGCGTGATCGCCGAGAGCGAGAGCTTCTTCCGCCGCTTCGGCACCTGGGCCGTGTTCTTCGCCCGTTTCGTCCCGCCGATCCGCGCCTTCGTCCCGGTCACCGCGGGCGCGCTGGGCATGGCGCCGGGACGCTTCTACTCCGTCAACATCCCCGCCATCCTGGTCTGGGCGCCAGCGCACGTGCTGCCGGGTGTGCTGGCCATTTCGGCCTGGCACAGCTATGCCGGCCTGCCGCACCACGGGCATCCCGTCAAACACATCTGGATCCTCAGCGTCGTCGGCGTCGCGATCATTGTGGGCCTCGCGCTCTGGATCATCCGCCACCGGCATGGCGACGGCGTCGCTGCGGCCAAGCCGCGGGGTTAAGCGGCCGCCACACAATAGGCGTCGTCCTGGCGTTCGGTACGCCTAGCGTCCCCAATCGATAGATTCCGCGGTACGGGTCCTGGCTTTCGCCAGGACGACGGAGATCATGGGCGCGGCGGAGCGATCAGGTGAGGAGTGCTCTCAGCTCTTCGCATCAGCAGCCCCCGTCCTCCGCCCCGGCGCTGGACCCACATAACGCGCCCGCGGACGAATCAGCTTTCCGAACTGCAATTGCTCGCTGGCATGCGCGATCCAGCCGACGCTGCGCGCCATGGCGAACAGTGCGAGTTCGCTGCCGGGTGGCAGGCGAAGAGCATGCACGAGCACCGCGAGGACATAGTCGATATTGACGAACTCGCCGGTCGCTTCCGCGATCCGTTCCGGTACTTCGCGGGTGAATTTGCGCGGCGCGCCGGCGCGCGCCAGGGCGTTCAGCAGCGACTGCGCCCGCGGATCGCCGCGCTTGTAGACGCCGTGACCGAAGCCCGGAAAACGCTCGCCGAGCGCGACGCGCTCGCGCACCATCGGCTCGACGTCGCGGTCGACCAGCGTCTTCACGAGCTGCGAGGCCAGCACGCCGGCGCCGCCGTGCTTGGGCCCTTTCAGCGCGGCGAGACCAGCGATAACGGCGTCGTAGAGATTGAGGCCGGTCGACGCGGCGCAGCGCGCAGTGAAGGTCGATGCATTCAGCTCGTGGTCGGCGAGCAGCACCAGTGTACGGCGGATGAGATCGGGCGCATGCTTGTTGTCGGGCGCCCACACGCGCGCAATCTGCTGATGCAACGGCTCGGCCGAGGGCTCGGTATTGAGCATGGCCGCAACCAAAAGCCGGACGATGCGCGCGCCGACCATGGCGCGGCCGTCGGGGGCGCGGGTGAAGGCGCGCGGGTCGGCGCTCGTTGCCAGCGCCAGCACCGCGATGGCGCGATCGATCGGCGCGGCGCGGCGCGCGGCCTGCGCAATGATGCGCATCTCGTCGGAAATCTCGGGGCAGTTCTCGGGCGCAAACGGATCAACGCCGGAGACGTCCCACAGCAGCGTCGCCGCGTGCTCCAGAGTGTCGTTCTCGGCGAGGTCGACACAGTTCACGCCGCGATAGATCGGGCCGTCCTCGGTGATGGTCGAAATCTCCGAGTCCATCACCGGCAGATCGGCATCGAAGCTTCGCAAGCCGCGCGGCTCGGGCGACGGGGCGCGACGCTCCTTGAGGGTGCGGACATCCTCGGCGCGATAGCGATTCTTGCGCGAATCCGGCGTCGGCTCGGAGCGGATCAGGCCGCGGCTGACATAGGCGTAGAGCGTGGCCGGCGAGACCGCGAGCTCGGCCGCGGCCTCCCGGGCCGAGAGGTACAGCTCCGGAGAATTTTTCATATTGATTTATGTAATCAAGATTGATCAATCTGTCGAGAGGCCCGATCTTTCCCTCCGTGAAAGGAGATTGGGCCATGAACATCCACCTCACCAAAAGCCAGATCGGACTGGACGGCGTTCCGGCCGCCGAAACCGTGCTGAGCCATGTCGACGGCGAGCGCGGCGAGCTGATCATCGCCGGCGAGCATGTCGGCACTCTCGCCGCCAAATCGAGCTTTGAGGGCGTCACCGCCCGGCTCTGGAACGGCGCCAGCAACAGCACGCTCAGCGAAGCCAATGTGCGGGCAAGCCTCGGGCTGGCGCGCGAGCGCGCCTTCGCCCGCCTGCCGGACCTGCTGCCCGCAACACGCGGCATGGGCATCATCGACGGGTTTCGCGCGGCGGTCGCGGGCCTGCGTGCCGAGAACGGGCTCGCGCACGAGGCGACCATCGTCGGCGCGTTTCCGGTGATATCAGGCGCGCTGGTCCGGCGCGCCAAGGGTCTCGATCCGGTCGCACCCGATCCGAACGCAAGCCATGCCGCCGATACGCTTCGGATGCTGCGTGGCGCTTCGCCGGAGCCGCGCGAGGTCGCGGCGCTGGATGCCTATCTCGTCACGGTGTGCGATCACGGGATGAATGCCTCGACCTTCACCACGCGCGTGGTGGCCTCGACCCAGGCTGACCTGTTCGCCGCGGTCACCGCCGGCTATTGCGCGCTGACCGGCCCCTTGCATGGCGGAGCGCCGGAGCCGGTGCTGGAGATGCTCGATGCGATCGGATCGCGCGAACGGATCAAGCCCTGGGTCGATGCGGCGCTGGCGCGCGGCGAGCGGCTGATGGGCTTTGGCCATCGCGTCTACCGCGTGCGCGATCCGCGCGCCGACGTGCTCAAGGCGGCGATCGAGCGGCTTTCAGCCGACGGCGCCGGCCTGCCCTTCGCCGGCGAGGTCGAGGCCTATATCCGGCAAGCGCTGCGCAAGAAGAATCCGGACCGGCCGCTAGAGACCAATGTCGAGTTCTTCACCGCGATCCTACTCGATGCGCTCGCCATCCCGCGCCAGGCCTTCACGCCGATCTTCGCGGTCGCCCGCGCCGCAGGCTGGACCGCGCATGCCCGCGAGCAGCAGCGCACCGGGCGGATGATCCGGCCGAGCTCGTCGTATGTCGGAGTGATGCCGAAGGAGTGAAGTCTTCCGTTGGGTATCGGATGAAATGCGACGCGCTGCCCCCTCCCCCCTTGTGGGAGAGGGTGGCTCGCCGCGTAGCGGCGAGACGGGTGAGGGGTTCTCTCCGCGCGCGCCCCTCTTGCATCAGAATTCGCGGAAGCAACCCCTCATGCGGCGCTGCGCGCCACCTTCTCCCACAAGGGGCCTGTTGCGTAATCCCACGACTGTGATTCTGTAGGGCAGAGCCCTGGAGGACTGACGATGGCGGTGAAGCAGACGGGGCAGCCGAGTTTTATTGAGGCGTGGCTGCCGAAGGGAGCCGGTGCCAATGCGGCGCTGGATCGGTTGTCGAGCTTGGTCAAATGGTACCGGTTCGAGAAGCTGATGGCGCATTTGCGGGATGAAGGAAGCCCTGGCCGCCCGGGCTATCCGGTGCTGGTGCTGTTTCGCGCGCTGCTGTTGCAGTCGCTCTATGGTCTTTCGGAGCGCGAGCTCGAGGAGGCGCTGGGGGACCGCTTGTCGTTCAAGCGCTTCGTGGGTCTCAGTCTCGAAGATGCGACGCCTGATCACACGGTCCTGAACCGCTTCCGGAACCAGCTTGTTGAGCAAGGGCTGCTGGACAAGCTGTTTGGTGAGCTCGATCGTCAGCTTGAGAATGCTGGTGTCATCCTGAAGCGCGGCACGATGCTGGATGCGACATTGATCCAGGCGGTGTCAGCGCCTCCGACGCAAGAACAGCCGTCGAAGGATCCCGATGCCCGGTTTGCCAAGCGGCAAGGCAAAAGCGGCTCGACCTTCGGTTACAAGGCTCACATGGGTGTCGATGAGGGCTCCGGCCTGATCCGGTCGGTGCTGACCACGCCCGCCAATATCAACGACACGACGCCTGCGGACGATCTGATCCGCGGCGACGAAGCCGTGGTGTGGGCCGATGCCGCCTATGACACCCATGCCAGGCGGGCCCGGCTGAAAGCTGAAGGCAAAAAGCCCCGCATCGCACGTCGTCCCAACAGGCATCACCCGGAGCTGCCGCCGAGGCTCAAACGCTACAACCTTCTCATCGCCCGACGACGGGCAACGGTGGAGACCACCTTCGCCACCCTCAAACGCCGCATGCGACTGACCTGCATCCGTTATGTCGGTCTTGCCAAAGCAAGCGGGCAAGTCCTGCTCGCCTCCATCGCGTTCAACATGAGGAAATGGGCTGCGATCACAGCCTGAGCCGCCCGCCGAGGGCACCAGCCGACCCCTTCGTCGGCCCGCTACCCCGGCAACCAGCTTCTCCCCTGACCTGTCTCGGCCTCAAAAGCCAGTAGCGCAACAGGCCCACAAGGGGAGAAGGGAATGCAGCGAGCGCGTGGCCTGCAGCCGGGGCCTACGCCTCCTTCACCACCGTCTTTAGATAATTATACGCCTTGATGATCTCGATCAGGCGGTCTTCGGTCGAGCGGTCGCCGCCATTGGCGTCTGGGTGGTGCTGCTTCACCAGTGCCTTGTACTTGGTCTTGACGTCGGCGAGCGTGGCGTCGGGGCCGAGGCCCATCACCTGGAGCGCCTTGCGCTCGGCATTCATCACCTTGCGCGTCTCGGCCTTGGGCTGGGCCTCCGGCCCACGCCGCCAGTTGGCGCGGCCGTTGATCTCCGCGAACATGCTGAACGGATCGAAGGCGCCGTCGATCTCGGCTTCCGTCCCCTTTTTGACGCCGCCATTGGCACCCATCTTCCAGGTCGGGCGGTGGCCGGTCAGCGCATCCTTCTGGTAGCGCGCGACCGCGTCGGCATTCATGCCGGAGAAGAAATTGTAGGATTGGTTGTACTCGCGCACGTGGTCGAGACAGAAGTGCCAGTACTCGCGCGAATTCTCGCGGCCCTTGGGCGCGCGGTGCGTGCCCTTGTTCTGGCAGCCAGTCCACTCGCAATTGACGACGGTCTCGCGCGGCTTCGCTTCCTGCTTGCCTCGCGGCTTGACGCGAATGGAGTCAAAGAATTTGGATGAATCGATCGGCATGGCTGACTTTGACTACGCAATGCAAAAACCTTCAAGTCTTGACATTGCAATTAGGACAAAACCCATAGCCGAAAGCGTCGCTTCGGCGTTTTCAAGAACGGCCGCCAGGAGCAGCCTATGGGCATTGACGACGTGCGATTGCGCACCTTAATGGCTCACATGGCTATCAAAGACACTATCAGCAACAAGTTGCAGGAAGCTTTCACGCCGGAAAGCCTGCAAGTCCTCGACGAGTCACATTTGCATGAGGGCCACGCCGGCCATCGACCGAGCGGCGAAACGCACTTTCGTGTTTATATCGTGTCTGATGCCTTCAAAGGGAAGAGCCGGGTCGAGCGCCATCGCATGATTAATACAGCTCTGGCCGCGGAACTTTCCGGCGGCGTGCATGCATTGGCGATCCACGCGCAGGCGCCCGGCGAAGGTTAAATTCAACTCCACTGTCATGCCCCGCCACCGGGTCTCGCCTTCGGCGAGCCCGATGACAGGCTCCGGCGGGGCATGACACCTACAAGCGTCAGAACGACGTCCCTGCCCGCCTCGGCTTGGCCTCCTCGATCTCAGCCTCGCGCGGCACCGGGGAAATACGGAGCGCGGTGATGCGGTTGCGCTCGCGGCGGAGCACGCGGAAACGGAAGCCGTGGAAGGTAAAGCTCTGGCCGCGGTCGGGGATCGAGCGCGCCTCGTGAATGACGAGGCCGGCCACCGTCGTCGCCTCCTCGTCGGGCAGGTGCCAGTCCATCGCGCGGTTGAGATCGCGAATCGGCACCGAGCCGTCGACCACGACAGAGCCGTCCGGCTGCGCGCGCACGCCGGCCACCACGACGTCATGCTCGTCGGAGATGTCGCCGACGATCTCCTCCAAAATGTCTTCCAGCGTCACCAGGCCCTCGACTTCGCCGTACTCGTCGACGACGAGCGCGAAATGGGTCTTGCGGCGGCGGAAGGCCTTGAGCTGCTCGGAGACCGGGCGCATCTCCGGCACGAACCAGGGCGGCAGCGCGATGGTGGAAACATCGATGCGCGAGGTGTCGCCGTCCGATGCCCTTATCGCGCGCAAAAGATCCTTGGCGTGGAGCACGCCGATGATGTTCTCCGGCTTGTCGCGCCAGAGCGGGATGCGGGTGTATTCGGTCGCCAGAACCTCCCGCACCAGCTCCTCCGCCGGCAGGTCGGCGTTGATCATCATCATCTCGGTGCGATGGATCATGACGTCGGAGACCTGGAGCTCGCGCAGGTCCAAGAGGCCGCCGAGCATGTCGCGGTCGTGCTTCTCGAACTTGCCCTCATGGTGCAGGAGGTCGACCGCGCCGCGCAGGCGCTCGGTCGGCGACAGGATCGCCTGATGCTCGCCGATGGTGACGCCGAACAGCCGCATCAAGATCCGCACCAGGGTCTCGACCACCGAGAGCACCGGCCCCAGAATGAACACGGTGAGCCGCATCGGCCGCGCCACCGCCAGCGCAAGCCGGTCCGGCGCGTTGATGGCGATGGTCTTGGGCAGCACCTCGGCGAAGACGACGACCAGCGCCGTCATCACGCCAGTCGCGTAGAGCACGCCGACCTCGCCGAACCAGGTGGTGAAGATGCCGGTCGCGATCGCGGAGGCGCCGATATTGGCAATGTTGTTGCCGAGCAGGAGCGCGCCGATCAGCCGCTCACGGTTCTCGATCAGCTTTGAGACGATTACGGCGTCGTGATTGCCCTGTTTGGTCAGCCGCAGCATGCTGGCGCGCGAGGCGCCGGTCAGCGCGGTCTCGCTCGCGGCGAAGAACGCCGAGATCAGGAGGCAGAAGACGACGATGGAGAGTCCGAGCCAGTCCATGCACTCCTCGACAGCCGTTCAGCCGTGCCCTTAGGCCTTGTGCGCGAGCTTCTCTTTGAGGAAATCGTGCACCAGCGCCGGCTCGACATCCTTGGCGATGACAGCGCGTCCGACCGCCTCCAGCAGGATGAAGGTGAGCCTGCCGCGCTTGACCTTCTTGTCCTGCGCCATCAGCGCCATCAGCGCGTCGGCATCGGCAAGCCCTTCCTGCGAAAAGCCCGCGATGTCCTGCAGCCGCGTCGGCAGGCCTGCTTCGGACAGGTGACGCTCGACGCGTGCCGCATCCGCTTCGCCGATCATGCCGAGCCTCGCCGAGAACTGCGCCGCCAGCACCATGCCGATCGAAACGCCCTCGCCGTGGAACAGACGATCGGAAAAGCCGGTCGCGGCTTCCAGCGCGTGACCAAAGGTGTGGCCGAGATTGAGCAGCGCGCGCTCTCCGGTCTCGCGCTCGTCGCGCGACACGACGCCGGCCTTGGCGCGGCAGGAGGTCGCGATCGCATGCTCGCGCGCCGAACCGCCCTTGAAGATGTCCGCGTGGTTCTTCTCCAGCCAGGTGAAGAAGGCTTCATCGCCGAGCACGCCGTATTTGGCGACCTCGGCATAGCCGGCGCGGAACTGCCGCGGCGACAGCGTGTCGAGCACAGCGGTGTCGGCGATGACCAGGACCGGCTGGTGGAAGGCGCCGAGCAGATTCTTGCCCTGCGGCGAGTTGATGCCGGTCTTGCCGCCGACGGAGGAATCGACCTGCGCGAGCAGCGAGGTCGGCACCTGCACGAAATCGACGCCGCGACGCAGGATCGCGGCCGCAAAGCCGGCGAGATCGCCGACCACGCCGCCGCCGAGCGCGATGACGAGATCGTTGCGCTCGATTCTTGCCGCGATCAGCGCTTCGCTGACCCTTTCGAGCCCGGCGTAGGTTTTGGAAATCTCGCCTTCCTCGACAACGATGCGCGATGTCGGAATGCCGGCCGCGGCCAGCGACGCCTCAGTGGGCTCTAACCAGTATTTCGCGACCATGCGATCGGTCACAACAGCGGTGCGCACGCCGGGGCGCAAGGCCGCGACCCGCGGGCCGAGCGAGGCAAGCACGTCACGGCCGATGACGATGTCATAGGCGCGATCGCCGAGCGCGACGTCGACGAACACGGGATCAGACTGTTTCAGCGGCGCGGTCATCGTGCGGCACTCGCGACATCAGGGGGTAACTGGGCCCGCCCGCCGAGATGGGCGCGCAGCGTCTCGATGCACTCCTCGACGATCTTGTCGTGCGGCACGTCGCGCGAGGCGATGGTGATATCGGCGTTGCGGTAGACCGGCTCGCGCTCGGTGAGCAGGCGGGTGACGGTTCCCTCGGGGTCGGCGGTCTGCAGCAGCGGACGGTCGGCACGGCGGCGCACGCGGCGCATGATGACGTCATGGTCCGCCTTGAGCCAGATCGAGACCGCCTTGGCGGCGATGCGGGTGCGCGTCTCCTCGCGCATGAAGGCGCCGCCGCCGGTGGCCAGCACCAGGGGGCCGCCGTCGAGCAGCCGCGCGATCACACGCGCCTCGCCGTCGCGGAAATGCGGCTCGCCATGGCGCTCGAAAATCTCCGGTATGGTCATGCCGGCCGCTGCCTCGATCTCCGTGTCGGCGTCGATGAAGGGCAGCTTGAGCCGCGCCGCCAGGCGCCGGCCGATGGTGGATTTGCCGACCCCCATCATGCCGACCAGCACGAGCGAGCGTGTTCCCAGCGCCGACAGAATCTCGGCCTCAGGCGAACCCAGTGCTGGCAACGCGGCGTCGGACATGTCCCTCGCTCAATCTGCCGCCTGATGCGACATCCGGCCACCTATACTACCCCCCAAGCGGCCCTCGCCAGAGGACTCTTGCTATGAAACGGCGAACATGTTGGATGATTTCATTGGTTAATTTGCCACGCCGCGAGACCTCGCTCGATGCCCAGCCTGTTCCGGTTCCTGACGGTCGTCGCCGTGATCGCCGGCATCCTCTATGGCGTGATCTTCGCGCTGGCGAACTTCGTCACGCCCAAGCCGCGGGAAATGACGGTGACGATCCCGCCTGACAAATTTCTCAAGAAATAGCAGCTAGGCTTGCGGGCATGCGCGCCAAGCCTTCTACCGACAAGCCTTCGACCAACAAGCCCTCCGATGCCAGGCTCATCGGCCTGTTCCTCGACATGCTCGCGGCGGAACAGGGCGCCGGCGCCAATACGCTCGATGCCTACCGCCGCGACCTCACCGATTTCTCGGAGTTTCTGGCCCGCGTCGGCCACAGCTTCACCGATGCCGAGACGCAAGTCCTGCGCGACTATCTCGCCGATCTCGACGGCCGCGGCTTCAAATCCTCCAGCGTCGCGCGGCGGCTGTCGGCGATGCGGCATCTCTATCGCTTCCTGCTGAACGAACGCATCCGAACCGATGATCCCGCGGCGATCCTGTCCGGGCCGAAACGCGGCCGCGGCCTGCCGAAGGTGCTGTCGATAGCGGATGTCGACCGCATGCTCTCCCGCGCCAAGGAAATGAGCGAGGCGGCGGATGCGTCGGCGTCACAGCGGCTGCGCTCTTTGAGGCTCTATTGCCTGCTCGAGGTGCTCTACGCCACCGGCTTGCGCGTCTCCGAACTGGTGGCGCTGCCGCGCTCGGCGGCCAAGCGCGATGCCCGCATGATCGTGGTGCGCGGCAAGGGCAACAAGGAACGGCTGGTGCCGCTCAACGACGCCTCGCGCCAGGCGATGGCCGACTATCTCGCCGCCACCGAGGCCGCCAAGGGCGAGAAGAAGAACAGCCTCGCCGCCTCGAAATGGCTGTTCCCCTCCTTCGGCGAGAGCGGGCATCTGACGCGGCAGCATTTTGCCCGCGACCTGAAGGAGCTTGCGGTCGCCTCCGGCCTGCAGGCCCGCCTCGTCTCCCCGCACGTGCTGCGCCACGCCTTCGCCAGCCACCTCCTGCATAACGGCGCGGACCTGCGCATCGTGCAGACCCTGCTCGGCCACACCGACATCTCCACCACCCAGATCTACACCCATGTGGTCGAGGAGCGCCTGAAGAGCCTGGTGCGCGACCTGCACCCGCTGGCGGAGAAGTAGGGTCCCGTGCCCCGAACGTAGCGCGTCCGGAACACGAGAGCTCCATCGGAGAGGACGATGAAACCGCCTTGACTTCGGCCACATCTCCGCAGAAAGAGCCGTGGCCTCACGCGTGATTTGGCGGGCGTTCAGAGCGCACAAGCCAACTCATTGAAGAAACTACACTTCTTTCCGCGATCTGAAATCCGCTTCGCCGCTCCGCCCCGTCCTCCTTATATTGAGTTGATGCAAGACCAGATGCGCAGCTACCTCGACTTCGAAAAGCCCGTCGCCGAGCTCGACTCCAAGGTCGACGAATTGCGCGCGCTTGCGGCCTCCGGCACCGACATCGCCGAGGAGATCGGACGGATCGAGGACAAGGCGGCGCAGGCGCTGGCCGACCTCTATGTGAACCTGACGCCATGGCAGAAGACGCTGGTCGCGCGCCATCCGCAGCGGCCGCACTTCTCCGATTTCATCAAGGGCCTGATCTCCGAGTTCACCCCGCTTGCGGGCGACCGCAAGTTCGGCGAGGACGAGGCGCTGGTCGCAGGCTTCGGCCGCTTCCGCGGCGAGCCGATCTGCGTGATGGGCCAGGAGAAGGGCGATTCCACCGAGAGCCGCATCAAGCACAATTTCGGCATGGCGCGCCCCGAGGGCTACCGCAAATGCGTGCGACTGATGGAGATGGCCGAGCGGTTCGGACTGCCCGTGCTGTCGCTCGCCGATTCTGCCGGCGCCTATCCTGGCATCGGCGCGGAGGAACGCGGACAAGCCGAGGCGATCGCGCGCTCGACCGATGCGTGCCTGTCGCTGGGCGTGCCGAACGTCGCGATCATCACCGGCGAGGGCATGTCGGGCGGCGCGATCGCCATCACCACCGCCAACAAGGTGTTGATGATGGAGCACGCGATCTACAGCGTGATCTCGCCCGAGGCCGCCTCCTCCATCCTCTGGCGCGACGGCACCAAGGCGCAGGAGGCCGCCAACAACATGAAGATCACCGCCCAGGACATGCTCCGCTTCGGCGTGATCGACGCCATCCTGAAAGAGCCGGTCGGCGGCGCCCACCGCGACCCCGCCGCCATGATCGCCACCACCGGCGAGGCCATCGCCAAGGCCTTTGACGAGCTGCGCAACTTCGACGCCGACGCGATCCGCAGGCAGCGCCGGCAGAAATTCCTCGATATTGGCCGGAAGCTGGGCTGATTCGGGCCCCTTTTAGACCGCGATGGGATATTGAGGTGCAGCCCCAGGGTCACCCCTCCCGTAGGGAGAGGTGAAGCAGGCCCCCGGTAACCCCGCATTAACCCTTTTTTTGCCCAAATCGGCGATCTCAGTGGTGTTTTGGCCGGAAGGCCCAACTGGCGTCCAAGTTTAGTCTCTGTTGACCATGCCTATCGGCCAACGGGCTCGTGATCCCCGCTCGGGTTGCGACCCTTGGTTCCGGAGGTTAGAATTTTAATCAATGGCTTCAGGGCATAAGCGCTGGAGCGTGGTCTGAAGAAAAGCCCGCCAAAAACGGGTCCGGACGTCCGGTCAGGCCATGCTCCAAAGAAACGGGGTTTGCGCTCCTTGCCCGGCACGGTGTGGGGTCCGTCTTGATTTCTAGCTCGCTTGCTCGCGCGCTCTTGGCGTCGGTTGCGCTCTCGGCCAGCGTGCTGCTGGCCGGCTGCGATACCGATCAGGTCTCGCTCGCGACCAACGCCAAGGCCAACCAGCCGGTGCCGCCGAAGCTCGTCGCCGCCATGGCCGAGAAGGACATGGATCTGCAATCGCCGATCCTGATCCGCCTGTTCAAGCAGGAGGCCGAGCTCGAGGTCTGGAAGCAGACCCGAAGTGGCCAGTTCGCGCTGCTCAAGACCTATCCGATCTGCCGCTGGTCGGGTGATCTCGGTCCGAAGGTCCGCGAGGGCGACCGCCAGGCGCCGGAAGGGTTTTATTCGATCAACCCCAGCCAGATGAATCCGCAGTCGGCCTATTACCTCTCCTTCAACACCGGCTATCCGAACGCGTTCGACAAGGCATTGGGGCGCACCGGCTCGCAGCTCATGGTGCACGGCGACTGTTCTTCGCGCGGCTGCTACGCGATGACCGACGAGCAGATCGCGGAGATCTATTCGCTCGGGCGCGAATCCTTCTTCGGCGGCCAGAAGGCGTTCCAGCTCCAGGCCTATCCGTTCAAGATGACGCCGGTGAACATGGCCCGGCACCGCAACAATCCGAACATGGCCTTCTGGAAGATGATCAAGGAAGGCTATGATCATTTCGAGGTGACGCGGCAGGAGCCGAAGGTCGATTTCTGCGAGAAGAAGTACGTCTTCGATGCCGCGAGGCCAGCGGACGCCAAGCGCGATCCGGTGTTCGACGCCTCGGCCAAATGCCCGGCCTATGTGATCCCCGAGGACATCGCCAGTGCCGTGCGCCAAAAGGAAGAGCGCGACCAGGCCGAGTACAACAAGCTCGTCGCCAAGGGCACGCCGGTTGCGCGCATGAACACCGGCATCGACGGCGGCATGAACAAGATCTTTGCCGCCAAGATTCCGGAAGGCTCGACCGGCCTGTCGGAGGGCGCCGAAGGCTCGACCCTGCGGATGCTGGCGATGGCGAAAGCACCGGGCACGATCCCCGGCACCGTCAATCCGCCGAAGCCGAACCTCGAGCCGGTCGCCGCCTCGCCGAGCCAGGAGCCCGTCGTCGCAGTCGCCGCGCCCGCCACCAATACCCGCGTCGCCGCAGCCGCGCCGGCCTCAACCGCGCCCGCTGAGAAATCCTCTAGCGGCGGCTTCTTCTCCGGCCTCGCCCGCAAGATGGGCATGGGCACCGCCGACACGACGGCCACCACATCGCCGCCGCAAGCCACCGCGTCTGTCCCTCCGGCCACCACGTCCACAACGCCTACCACGGCAACCTCCAGACTGAAGGCCGCAGTAACGCGATTCGTGCCGGGCCACCACGACGCGTCCAAGGACAAGGCGACCGCAACTGCAAAACCCGCCGAGCCGGCGAAGCCGGCAGAGACGAAGGTTGCTGCGACGCGTCCCGCGCTCAAGCCATCGGTGTCGGCTGCTGCGGCTGATGCCGGCAGCAAGGACGCGCAGATGGCCGGCGCCGCGCCGGTGGTGTCGTCGAACTCGTTCGACAGCCGGTTTGGGGCAGTGAAGTAGGCGGGCGATACAAATGGCCCATGTGTGGAATGGGGCATCTCTGCATCCGCCTGCATTGCGCTCAGCTTAACCCCCGATACGCTCCGAGTCTGAGAGGTTGAGACTTGGACCGTGAGCACGCCGAAGCGATTGCTGGGACACCTTGGACGGAGAGCGAGATCTCTGCTGTTGTCGACAGCTATTTCGGGATGTTGGCCTCAGAAAGAGCCGGCATCCGCTACAGCAAGGCGGAGAACCGGCGACAGCTCATGAAGACCGTCCGCCGGTCTGAAGGATCAATCGAGCGCAAGCTGCAGAACATCTCCGCCGTTCTGGATATGCTCGGGACACAATGGATCAAGGGCTACAAGCCCTTGGCGCACTATCAAGACGCCTTGGTGGCGGCAGTTGAGCGCAACGTCGGGCGAGAGCCGGGCTTTCTCTACCCCACGAGCACAGATACTCAACCGATGGAGCTCAATGACGAAGCCATCTTCGTTCCTCCGCCATCTTTCGCCGATCTGGATAAGATGCTGACGCCAGCCATTCGCCGCTTGGTCGGCAAGTTCGATCCGGCTGAGCGAGACGCCAGAAATCGTGAGTTGGGGAGGGCCGGCGAGAAATTCGTCGTGGAGTTCGAACGCGATCGCCTGCGGCGAGCTGGGCGTGACGACCTTGCCGCCGACGTTCGATGGGTCTCGGACCTAGACGGCGACGGATATGGCTACGACGTGCGATCCTTCGAGCCTAATGGCCAAGAGCGGCTACTGGAGATCAAGACGACGTGCGGGCACGAACGGACAGCGTTTTGGCTCACCAGGCGAGAGGCCGACGTTGCTGCAGAACGAAGCGACGTGTACCGGATCCGGCGGGTCTTTCATTTCCGCAACAGCGCGCAGATGTTCGAAATAGCTCCGCCGCTTGAAGACAAGCTTCTCATGACGCCGACGACGTACACCGCCGAGCCGAGGTAGTACTTGCCTGACCCGTCGGGCAAAACACCCGCCTCCTCCAAAATCAATCCCTTCGGATAAAGATAATTCTCTTTACCCGAACCCCGAAACACCTGCATCCTCCACGGCATCTCATCCCTCCGGAAGGGGCGGGTCGCGATCGTCACGGTTCGTGGGGTGGGTTGCGGTGGACGCGGGCGGCGTTGGCGGTTCGGTGATTGCAGGGCGGGTCAATCCCCGTGAGCGATTGGCCGGCGCGCTACGACAGGCGCTGCTCGCGTACGGCAAAATCGCGTGGTCCTGGCGCCCGGAGCCTGTGCGTCAAGTCTTGCGGTGATGTTGCGGCCCGACCGGGTGCGCGCATCAGCAATCTGCGAGGCGACGGGGGCAATAGTGCATCGCTCCCCGGGGAGAGCGCGACATAAGCCGTTCCAACCACTGCGCAGGGAAGGCCGGGCATTTCGGCTGTACCTGTGCTTCCCCTGTGAGCGTCTATCCCAAGCATTTGCACAGGGGCCCATGGGTGCCAGTCGGTGCCCGGTCTTCCCTGCGCCCTTCCGTTTGAGGGGCGAGAGAGTGATGCAAAGCTCGGGCGCGAACGCGCCGCGGGATCGCGATGTGATGTCTGGAAGATGAAGGTGGGAGTGAGATGCGATGTATCGCCTCACGCATGCTGCGTTCCCTCCCCCCTTGCGGGGGAGGGCTAGGGAGGGGGTGGCCCAGGAAAAGGTCCATCCCGTAGTCGAGCAGATCGTGCGCGCGGGACATGCTCAATTGAGAGAGTGTGCCGTGTGGCACCCCCCTCCCCGGCCCTCCCCCGCAAGGGGGGAGGGAGCGGAGCGGAGATCGAGGCCGCCTTCGCCGAGACGGCGAGAATTGGATTCGTGGAGAGTCCCCCTCACCCGGAATCCGCGCTTTCAGCGCGCATCCCGGCCTCTCCCCGCAGGCGGGGAGAGGCGAAGAACGTCAGGCATACCGCCCGTGGCAATGCTTGTACTTCTTGCCGCTGCCGCACGGGCAGTCCTCGTTGCGGCCGATCTTGCCCCAGGATGCCGGGTTCTTCGGGTCGCGCTGGGCGGCGGAGACGGTGTTTGCTTGCGGGGCCAGGGTGACGTTGGCGAAGGCCATTTCGTCTTCGCCGGTGTCGGGATTGAGCTTGTGCGCTTCCATCGCGGGCAGGATGGGGGCTTCCTGCTCCGGCGGGATGATCTCGACCCGCATGAGCTGCGCGGTGACGGCCTCGCGCAGGTGGGCGCTCATCTCCTGGAAGAGGTTGAAGGCCTCGGTCTTGTACTCCTGCAGCGGATCGCGCTGGCCGTAACCGCGCAGGCCGATGACCTGGCGCAGATGATCGAGCATGATCAGATGCTCGCGCCAGAGATGGTCGAGCGTCTGCAAGAGAATGGTCTTCTCGACGTAACGCATCACGTCGGGACCCCACTGCGCGACCTTGGCCGCCATGTGCTCGTCGGCGCGGTCTTCGATGCGGGTGAGCAGCTCCTCGTCGGCGATGCCCTCTTCCTTGGCCCAGTCGTCGACCGGCAGATCGAGATCGAGCACGCGCTTCAGCTCCTCCTTGAGGCCCGCGACGTCCCACTGCTCGGCATAGGCATGCTCGGGCACGTGTTTCGTTACGAGGTCCTCGATGAAAGCGTGGCGCATGTCGGCGACGGTCTCGGCGACGCTCTCGTCCTTCATCAGCTCGACGCGCTGATCGAAAATCACCTTGCGCTGGTCGTTCTGGACATTGTCGAACTTGAGGAGGTTCTTGCGGATGTCGAAGTTGCGCGCCTCGACCTTCTGCTGCGCCTTTTCCAGCGCCTTGTTGATCCAGGGATGGATGATGGCCTCGCCTTCCTTGAGGCCGAGACGCTGCAGCATGCTGTCGAGGCGATCCGAGCCGAAGATGCGCATCAAATCGTCTTCCAGCGACAGGAAGAATTTCGAGCGGCCGGGGTCGCCCTGGCGGCCGGAACGGCCGCGGAGCTGGTTGTCGATGCGGCGGGATTCATGGCGCTCGGAGCCGATGATGTAGAGGCCGCCCGGCTTGTTCACGGTCTTGGCGGGCTTGGCGCCCTTCGCCGGCTCGATCTCGACTGTCTCTTCGGCCTTCAGCACGATCTCGCGGAAGTGCTCGATGTCGGCCTTGATCTGCTCGATCTTTTTGGCCTTCTCGGCCTCGTCCGTAATTCCGGCGGTCTCCTGCTGGACGCGCATCTCGAGCGAACCGCCGAGCTTGATGTCGGTACCGCGGCCGGCCATGTTGGTCGCGATCGTGATCGCGCCGGGCACGCCGGCTTCCGCGACGATGTAGGCTTCCTGCTCGTGGAAGCGCGCATTCAGCACCGCGAACAGCTTGGCCGGCTTGCCGGAGCGCGCCGCGGCATAGAGCTTGTCGAGCGCATGCTCCTTGCCGAAATCGATCTGCTTGTAGCCGTTCGCTTTGAGGAATTCGGCGAGCACTTCCGACTTCTCGATCGAGGCCGTGCCGACCAGCACCGGCTGCAGCCGCGCGTTCGCCCGCTCGATCTCGGCGAGGATGGCGCCGTATTTTTCCTTCTGGGTGCGGTAGACCTCGTCGTCCTCGTCGAGGCGCGCCACCGGCAGGTTGGTCGGGATCTCCACGACCTCGAGCTTGTAGATGTCGAACAATTCGTCGGCTTCGGTCGCCGCCGTGCCGGTCATGCCCGCCAGCTTCTCGTACATGCGGAAGTAGTTCTGGAAGGTGATCGAGGCCAGCGTCTGGTTCTCGGGCTGAACCGCGACGTGCTCCTTGGCCTCCAGCGCCTGGTGCAGGCCTTCCGAATAGCGGCGGCCCGGCATCATGCGCCCGGTGAACTCGTCGATGATCACGACCTCGCCGTCGCGGACGATGTAGTCCTTGTCGCGGGTGAACAGCGAGTGCGCGCGCAGCGCCTGGTTGACGTGGTGCACGACGGAGACGTTCTCGACGTCGTAGAGCGATTCGCCCTTGAGCTGGCCGGCGTCGCGCAGCATCGTCTCCAGCTTCTCCATGCCGCCTTCGGTCAGCGTCACCGTGCGCTGCTTCTCGTCGACCTCGAAGTCGGTCACCTTCGTAAGCTGCGGCATGAAGGTGTCGATGGTGTTGTAGAAGTCCGAGCGGTCGTCGAGCGGTCCGGAGATGATCAGCGGCGTGCGCGCCTCGTCGATCAGGATGGAGTCGACCTCGTCGACGATGGCGAAGAAGTGCGGCCGCTGGACCATGTCCTCGAGCCGGTACTTCATGTTGTCGCGCAGATAGTCGAAACCGTATTCGTTGTTGGTGCCGTAGGTGATGTCGCAGGCATACGCCGCCTTGCGCTCGGCATCGTCGAGACCATGGACGATCACGCCGGTGGTGAGGCCGAGGAAAGAGTAGATCTGGCCCATCCAGCCGGAGTCGCGGCGGGCGAGGTAGTCGTTGACGGTGACGACGTGGACGCCCTTGCCGGCGAGCGCGTTGAGGTAGACCGCAAGCGTTGCCACCAGCGTCTTGCCTTCACCGGTCTTCATCTCGGCGATGTCGCCCTCGTGCAGCACCATGCCGCCGATGAGCTGGACGTCGAAATGGCGCTGGCCGAGCGTGCGCTTGGCGGCCTCGCGCACAGTGGCGAAGGCCGGCACCAGGATGTCGTCGAGCGTCTTGCCGTCGGCGAGCTGCTGCTTGAATTCGGCGGTGCGCGCCTTCAGGGCCTCGTCGGAGAGTTTGGAGACTTCAGGTTCCAGCGCGTTGATGGCGTTGACGCGGGATTGGTATCCCTTCACCCGCCGGTCGTTGGCGGAGCCGAAAAACTTGCGGGCGAGCGCGCCGATCATGCCTAATTCCTGTGTTCGCGATTCAACCGCGTTGCAGCCAAGAGGTTGTCACCCAATTGCCTATCAACTCACCGTGACGCCTCGTGGAGCCAGTGCCCGGCCTGCGGGGGTCATCCGCCATATGGGTGGGAATTGAGCAAGTCTGGGTTCAACGGCCAAAAACGCAGCAAAATAAACGCCATCGCCATGGACGCGACCGGCCAGAGATATGGCCCGGTCGGAGCCTTGTCAACGGCGGGCGGCTTTCAGCTAATTCATCATTTTGACAGACTTTTCGCGTTGCCAAGCCCCCTTGATTGGGCGAGTGTCCGCCCCGCTCGAGCAGCCCCCTGCTTCAACATAAGGATTTTCCATGACCACTTCGTTCCCGGTAACCACCGGCCAGCGTTTCCGCCATGCCTCCGCCCTGGCCGGCTGCTTCGGCTTGGTAGCGTGCTTGGCGTTGACCCTGGCGTTCGCGGGCCCGCTCCGGGCCGCCGACGATCCGGTACTGGCGAAGGTCAATGGCGTTGAAATCAAGAAGAGCGACGTCGCCATGGCCGAGGAGGAACTCGGGCCGAGCCTCGCCCAGATGGACCCGGCGACCAAGGACGAGAACGTGCTCGCCTTCCTGATCGACATGAAGATCGTCGCCAAGGCCGCCGAGGACAAGAAGATCGGCGACAGCGATGAGTTCAAGAAGCGCCTGGCGTTCGCGCGCAACCGCCTCCTGATGGACAGCCTGCTCGCCGGCGAGGGCAAGGCCGCGACCACCCCCGACGCCATGAAGAAGGTCTATGAGGAGGCCTCCAAGCAGATCACCGGCGAGCAGGAGGTGCGCGCGCGCCACATCCTGGTCGAGACCGAGGACGAAGCCAAGGCGGTGAAGGCCGAGCTCGACAAGGGCGCCGATTTCGCCGAGCTCGCCAAGAAGAAGTCCAAGGATCCGGGCTCCGCCGACGGCGGCGACCTCGGCTTCTTCACCAAGGAGCAGATGGTGCCGGAATTCTCGGCGGTCGCCTTCGCGCTCGAGCCGGGCAAGATCTCCGACCCAGTGAAGTCGCAGTTCGGCTGGCACGTCATCAAGGTCGAGGAGAAGCGCAATCGCAAGGCGCCGGACTTCGACCAGGTCAAGCCCCAGATCGAGAACTACGTCACCCGCAAGGCCCAGGCCGACTATGTCGCCAAGCTCCGCGCCGAAGCCAAGGTCGAGCGGCTGGACCAGCCGGCTGCGGACGCGTCCAAGTCGGACGCCAAGCCGGCTGACGCGGCCAAGTCCTCCGACAGCAAGATGGCGCCGCCGGCGAAGAAGTGAGAAATCGCTGTCACTTCGCTGACGCCGATAGTATCTAAGCATCGTGATGCCCGGCCTCGTGCCGGGCATCTGCTTATCCAGACCCACCAAGGCGCCCCCGCGATGTCCTCCTCCGTCTCCCCGCTCGCCCCAAAGCACGTTCCCGACATGCCCGTGATCGCAGGCATCCGTCTTGCGACGGCCGAGGCCGGCATCCGCTACAAGAACCGCACCGACGTGCTGCTCGCGGTGATGGACAAGGGCACCGCGGTCGCCGGCGTCTTCACCAAATCGAAATGCCCATCCGCACCGGTGGAATGGTGCCGCGCCAAGCTCAAGGGCGGCAAGGCGCGCGCGCTGGTGGTCAATTCCGGCAATGCCAATGCTTTCACCGGCAAGACCGGCCGCGCGTCCACCGCGCTCACGGCCAAGATCGCGGCCAAGGCGGTCGGCTGCAGCGAGAGCGAGATTTTCCTGGCCTCGACCGGGGTGATCGGCGAGCCGCTCGACGCGACCAAGTTCGACGGGGTGCTGGCACGCCTCGCTGAGGCCGCCGAGCCCTCCGACTGGCTGGGCGCGGCCAAGGCGATCATGACCACCGACACCTTCCCGAAGGTCGCGACCGCGACCGTGAAGCTCGGCAAGGCCAAGGTCACCATCAACGGCATGGCCAAGGGCGCCGGCATGATCGCCCCTGACATGGCGACCATGCTGTCCTTTGTCTTCACAGACGCGCCGATCGCGCCGGCCGCGCTGCAGGCGCTGCTCAAGAGCGGCGTCGAGGACACTTTTAATGCGGTGACGATCGACGGCGACACCTCGACCTCGGACACGCTGCTGGCGTTCGCCACGGGTGCCGCGGCGGCGCACGGCGCGCCGAAGATCAGCCGCGCCAGCGATCCACGGCTAAAGGCCTTCATCAAGGCGTTTCATGGCGTGCTCGCCAATCTCGCCGAGCAGGTCGCCCGCGACGGCGAGGGCGCGCGCAAGCTGGTCGAGATTACGGTGGACGGCGCCAAGACCAAGGCTTCCGCACGCAAGATCGCAATGTCGATCGCCAACTCGCCGCTGGTCAAGACCGCGATCGCCGGCGAGGACGCCAATTGGGGCCGCGTGGTGATGGCGGTTGGCAAGGCCGGCGAGCCCGCCGACCGCGACAAGCTGTCGATCTCCTTCAATGGCATCCGCGTCGCCAAGAGCGGCGCGCGCGATCCCGATTACGACGAGGCGCAGGTGTCGGAGGCGATGAAGGCCCCGGAGATCGCGATCAAGGTCTCGCTCGGCCTCGGCAAGGGCCGCGACCGCGTCATGACCTGCGACCTCACCAAGGAGTATGTCGCGATCAACGGGGATTACCGGTCCTGAGTCTTCTCCCATGGCCGATCTCAAACTGACACTGGTGGTGGCCTGCGCGCTTGTAGACGCCGACAAGCGCGTCCTGATCGCGCAGCGCCCCGAGGGCAAGGCGCTCGCCGGCCTCTGGGAATTCCCCGGCGGCAAGCTCGAGCCCGACGAGCGGCCGGAGCAGAGCCTGATCCGCGAATTGCACGAGGAGCTCGGCATCACCGTCGCCGAGCCGTGCCTGGCGCCGCTGACGTTTGCGAGCTACGCCTACGAGACCTTCCACCTCCTGATGCCGCTCTACATCTGCCGGCGCTGGGACGGTCTCGTAACGGCGCGCGAAGGCCAGAACCTCGCCTGGGTCCGCGCCAACAAGCTGCGCGACTACCCGATGCCGCCGGCGGATATTCCGCTGATCCCGCATTTGATCGATTTGCTGATGTGAGGAGACCGCTAACGGGTCCGCGCCTCGCGCGGCCCGATGACAGACTCCGCGGTCGTCTCGAAGGATGGCCGCACGGCGAGAGTGGGGCCTGCATGGTTCGAGACGGCGCTCACGCGCCTCCTCACCATGAGGGTCAAGTCTTCCCTGCCTTCTTCACCGCCTCCGCCAGGCTCGTCTTCGCCGAGCCGGGCTTCAGCGGCTGCTGCTGGCTCGCGTGCGGCGCCCAGCCGGAGAGCCAGATGATGTCGAACGTCGCGCGGATACGGCCGTCCGCATCGGCGAAGCGCTCGGCGTAGATCTCGGCCATACGCAGCAGCGTCGCGCGTCGCGCCGGCTTGCGCCGCCGTTCGACCAGCACGTTGGTCGCGCCCATGCGCCTCAGATCCTGCATCAAGGCGAACGCGTTGGCGTAGCGCACCACGACGCGATCGACATCGGTGACCGGCAGCGCAAAGCCCGCCCGCTGCAGCAGCGCGCCGATGTCGCGTAAGTCAGCGAACGGCGCCACGCGCGGCGACACGCCGCCCTCGCATTCGGCTTCCGCCGCGGCAAAGGCCTGGCGCAGCTCGGTCAGACTGTCGCCGCCGACCATCGCCGCCAGCAGCAAGCCGTCCGGCTTCAGCGCACGCCGGATCTGCGCAAGCACGCCGGGAAGGTCGTTGACGAATTGCAGCGCCAGCGCAGAGACGACGAGATCGAGACTTTCGGGCGCGAAGGGCAGCTTCTCTGCGCCTGTCGCATCGAGTGCGATCCGCTCGATGGAAGGCAGCCGCGGACGCAGGGCCATCAGACCATCGCCGGGCGTCCAGAGGTCGGCCGCCGCGCGAAATTCGCGCATCACCGCGGCCAGCCGGTCGGACATGTCCTCATCCACCCGGTCGAGCAGGAAGCTGACCGGCCCTTGCGCCCGCGCGCGCTGTTGCCTCGCGTGGAGCAAAGCGCGATCGAACAAGGCGGGTGGATTTTGCGGGTTTTGAGCCATGTCGCTGGTTACGCCGATCCCTGTCGTTCTGGCAATCCGGTGCGTGCGGAGCTAGCCTTGCGCCTATGGAAACCGAAAGCGCCCCCTCCCGTTCCATCTCCGCGCCTCTGCGGGCCGCGTGGATGGCCGGCCGCCACGCATTGTCGCGCGCGGCACGGCTTGCGCTCGACATCGCGCTGCCGACCCTGTGCGTGTCCTGCCGCGAGCCGGTCGATGGTGAGGGCGTGTGCGCGGCCTGCTGGTCGCGGCTGTCGTTCATTGAACGGCCCTACTGTCCACGTCTCGGCATTCCCTTCGTCTACGATCCCGGCCCCGACATGCTGTCGATGGAGGCGATCGCGAGCCCACCGGCCTACCAGCGGGCGCGGGCGGCCGTGCGCTATGACGACGTCGCACGCACGCTGGTGCACGCACTGAAATATCAGGACCGCACCGATCTCGCGCCCGCGATGGGCCGCTGGATGGCGCGCGCAGGCGGCGAGCTCCTCGCCGGCGCCGATATGCTCGTGCCCGTTCCTCTGCATTGGCAACGAGCCTGGCGCCGCCGCTACAACCAGTCCGGGGCGCTCGCGCGCATCATCGCGCGGCAGAGCGGCGTGAAGGTCAGGGGCGACGTGCTGCGTCGGGTGCGCGCGACCGAGCAACAGATCGGCCTGTCGCGGGCCCAGCGCGCCACCAATGTGCAGGGCGCATTCCAGGTATCTGCCGACCTCCAGGCCGAGATCCAGGGCCGCCGCATCGTCCTGGTCGACGATGTTCTGACCTCAGGTGCGACCGCCGATGCCTGCGCGCGCGCCCTGCTCCGCGCCAAAGCCGCCCAGGTAGATCTGCTGGTCTTCGCCCGGGTTGTCGAGAGTGGGCCGCGTCCCATATAATTCAATGAAATTCATGACATGAGAGCGCCAGACGACATGACTGCTGCTGTCGAGATCTATACGAGGCCGGGCTGCGGCTATTGTTCCGCAGCCAAGTCGCTGCTGACCCGCAAGAAGGCGATCTTCATCGAATTCGATATCGCCAAGAATTCGTCGTGGCGCCAGGAGATGTATGACCGCGCGGGTGCTGGTGCGACGTTCCCGCAGATCTGGATCGGAAAGACCCATGTCGGCGGCTGCGACGAACTCTATGCGCTGGACCGCGCAGGCAGGCTCGACGCCATGCTCGAGAGCGTCAGGACGGTTTCATGAGCCAGAATCAAGCTCAAGATCGCAGCTTCACCGCCGCCATGGTGCAGATGCGCACCGGCCTTCTGCCTGAGCCGAGCCTCGAACAGGCGAGCAAGCTGATCCGGCAGGCAGCGGCAGCCGGCGCGAATTACGTGCAGACGCCCGAAGTCAGCAACATGATGCAGCTTAACCGCAAGGCGCTGTTCGAGCACCTGCAGAGCGAAGAGGACGACATTTCGCTGAAGGCCTATCAGGCGCTCGCGGCAGAGCTGAGGATCCATCTGCATGTCGGCTCGCTGACGCTGCGCTTCTCACCGGAGAAGGCAGTGAACCGCTCGTTCCTGATCGGGCCCGAAGGCAACGTGCTCGCGAGCTACGACAAGATCCATATGTTCGATATCGAGCTGCCCGACGGCGAGAGCTATCGCGAATCGGCCAACTATCAGCCGGGCGAGACGGCGGTGATCTCGGATCTGCCCTGGGGTCGCGTCGGGCTGACGATCTGCTACGACGTGCGCTTTCCGGCGCTCTATCGCGCGCTCGCGGAAGCCGGCGCGTCGTTCATCACCGTGCCGTCCGCCTTCACCCGCAAGACCGGGGAGGCGCATTGGCACGTGCTGCTGCGCTCGCGCGCGATCGAGACCGGCTGCTTCATCTTCGCCGCCGCGCAAGCCGGCCTGCACGAGAACAAACGCGAGACCTATGGCCACTCGCTGATCATCGACCCCTGGGGCGAGATTATCGCCGAGGGTGACGTCGAGCCCGGCATCATCATGGCGAAGATCGATCCGGCCAAGGTCGAGACGGCACGCAGGGCGATCCCCTCCCTCCAGCACGGCCGCCGCTTCGGCGTCGCCGATGCCAAGGCGGGACCGGACCATCTGCACCTCGTGCGGGGATCGGCATGATCCGCTACGCGCTCCGCTGCAACCAGCACCACGACTTCGAAAGCTGGTTCCAGAGCTCGTCCGCCTATGAATCTCAGGTCAGGCGCAAGCTCGTGACCTGCCCGATCTGCGGCTCAGCCAAGGTCGACAAGGCGATCATGGCGCCGCGCATCGTCGGCAAGAAGGGCCGTGGACCCGCCACGCCGCCGCCAGAGCCCGCCAGCACGACGACGCCTGAGGCTGCGCAATCCGGTCCGACCTCGCTGATGATGGCGCAGGAGCGCGAGCTGCGCGCCAAGCTGAAGGAATTGCGCGATCACATCGTGAAGAACGCCGACAATGTCGGCGAACGCTTCGCCAACGAAGCCCGCGCGATGCACTATGGCGACAAGGAGCACCGTCCGATCTACGGCGAGGCTTCGCCCGAGGAGGCCAAGTCGCTGATCGACGAAGGCATCGAGGTCTCGCCGCTGCCGACGCTGCCGGAAGATCGGAACTGACGGTCACGCTTCTCGTCATGGGGCATGACGGCGGCTGAGAGACTTACACACCCACCAGCAGCGCCACACCAATCACGATCAGGACGATCCCGAAAATCTCTCGCGGCGCGATCGGCTGATTGAACGAGTAATACGCCACGCCTTGCGCGAACAGCACCTCGATCAGCGCCAGCGTGCGAACATTGGCCGCGGCTGTCAGCGCGAAGGACAAGAACCAGAACTGCGAGGCGAAGGCGCCCATGAAGCCCGCGAGCAGCGACGGCTTCCACAGGCCGAGGATCGCCTGCAGTACCTTCGGCGCGCGCCAGAGCAGGTAGATGGTCAGCACCAGCGTCTGCACGAACAAGCCGAGCACCAGCGTGAATGACGAGGCCGTCACGAAGGACACGTTCGGCACCGTGATGATGGCACCGCGGAAGCCGACCGCGGACAAGGCGAACGCCGCGGCCGCGACGAGGCCGGTGATGGTCGGCCTCAACTCGGCAAAGCTCTTCCCGCCGTCCGGCCTGAGGGCGGTGATGACGACGCCGACGGTCGCGATCACGATCGCAAGCACCTTCAGCCAGGTCAGGTGATCGCCGAGGAAAATGAAGCCGAAGATCGCTGTCTGGATCGCCTCGGTCTTCAGGTAAGCCGTCGTCACCACGAAAGAGCGGTCGTTCATGGCGAGCAGCATCAGCCCGGTGGCGACGATCTGGCTGAGCGCGCCGAGCAGCAGCCACGGCCAGAACACGGCAGGCGGCATGCTGAGATGATCGCCGGAGGCGATCAGCACCAGGCCCAAGAACAGCACTGAGAACGGGAAGCCGAACAGGAAGCGGATATTGGTCGCGCCCCAGGTGCCCAGCGGCTTCGTGAGCGATCGCTGCATCGCATTGCGCGCAACCTGCCCGAGCGCGGCAATGATGGTGAAGGGAATCCAGAGGCTGGTGACGGTGAACATGGGGGAATGGCTGGGAAAGCAATAATCGTAGCCCAAACTGCCGAGACCGACTCAGGAGGTCAATTGGGGTCACGTCATAGGAGCGATGCTCCTGCCACAAACTCGGTGTCGTCCTGGACAAGCGAAGCGCCAGATCCAGGACCCATTACCCGAGGGGGTCGTTTGGCGAAGACTCGTGGTTACCGGTCTCGCGCCACAGCCTCTCCCTGGGGTAATGGGTTCTGGCTTTCGCCAGCACGACAGCTTTTGTTGTTGCTGCAGTGGGCATCTTGCAGGCAGCTCAGGGGATAGGGAGAGCGATCACACCATCCCTTCCGCCACCACCATGTAATTCACGTCCATGTCGGAGGAGAGGGTCCATTTATCGGCGAACGGGCTGTAGACGACGCCGGTCTGCTCGGTGATGACGAGGCGGTTGTCGAGCAGGTGTTTTGCGAGCTCGTCGGGGGTGACGAACTTGTTCCACTCATGGGTGCCGCGCGGCAGCCAGCGCAGGACGTATTCGGCGCCGACGATGGCGAGCGCGAAACTCTTCCAGTTGCGGTTCAACGTCGAAACCACCATCAGTCCGTTCGGCTTCAGCATCGCGGCGCAGCGATTGAGGAACATGCCGACGTCGGTGACATGCTCGACCACCTCCATCGCCAGCACGATGTCGAAGCGCTCGCGCGGGTCGATCTCCTCGACCGTGGTGCAGCGATAGTCGATGGCAAGATGCCCCTTGTTGGCATGCAGCCTTGCGGCTGCGATGTTGCTTGACGAAGGGTCGATGCCGATGACCTGCGCGCCGAGCCGTGACAAGGGCTCGCAGAGCAGGCCGGCGCCGCAGCCGATGTCGAGCAGGCGCAGGCCCGCGAGGCAGTTGAGGCTGCGCACGTTGCGCTCGAACTTGCGGCAGGCGGCGTCACGAATGTAGCCGAGCCGCAGCGGATTGATCCGGTGCAGCGGCGCCATCTTGCCCTTGGGGTCCCACCACTCCGCCGAGAGTTTCGAGAATTTCGCGATCTCTGCGGCGTCGACGGTCGAGCCTGGCTGGCCAGATGCGGTTGCGGAAGGATTTTGCTGCATGCTCATGAATACGCGCGGTCCTACCGCGTGGTGATCGAACTACGAAAGGCGAGCGGTGAGTCGACCGTCTTGATCGTCTCGATCCCCTCGCCGACGCCGCGAATCGTCACGTCGCCATAGTTGAGAATACGTCCAAGAATAGACTGGTTGACGTCGACGCTCTCGACCTTGTCCAATGCCATCTCGAAGGTGCGGCGCTTGATGAACCCGGTCTTGTGCACGACCCGCAAATTAGTCACGTCGGTCTCGGTCGTGAAGCGATGGAACCAGCCTTTCACCGTCCAGTACAAGGCGGCCAGCGCCACAAGGGCGGCGGCGACGAGACACAGCAGCACGAGGCCCTCGACAACGGTCTGCCGGGACAACACGAACAAGGCCAAAGCGACGATCCAGGCCACGATGGCCGGAAAGTAGAAGATCCAGTGCGCATTGGTCGAATACAGCACCTTCTCGCCGGGCTGCAGGATCTCGTCGATGTACCGCGCCATGATCTCGGTTAACCCATACCCCCGCCTGCCCCCGCAGGAACCCGCTTGCCCCCGGCCCCGCCCCTCTGTATACGCGCGTCGGGTGTCCGCGGCATCGTCTCGCGCGGGTCACCATACTTATCCTTATGAGGGAATGCACGCGTCGTCATGAGCCGCCTCGTGATGAAATTCGGCGGCACGTCCGTCGCCAACATCGAACGTATCCGCAACGTCGCACGCCACGTGAAGCGTGAGGTCGACGCCGGCCACGAGGTGGCCGTGGTCGTCTCCGCGATGTCCGGCAAAACCAACGAGCTCGTGGCCTGGTGCACCGAGGCCTCGCCTCTACACGATGCGCGCGAATACGACGCCGTGGTCGCCTCGGGCGAGCAGGTCACCTCGGGCCTGCTGGCCATCGTGCTCCAGGGCATGGGCATCCAGGCCCGCTCCTGGCAGGGCTGGCAGATCCCGATCAAGACCAGCGACGCCCATGCGTCGGCCCGGATCGAGGGCATCGACGGCGGCGAGATCATCACCCGCTTCAAGGAGCGGAAGGAAGTCGCGGTCATCGCCGGTTTCCAGGGCATCAACCCCGACACGGGCCGCATCACCACGCTCGGCCGCGGCGGCTCGGACACCTCGGCGGTCGCGATCGCCGCCGCCATCAAGGCGGACCGCTGCGACATCTACACGGATGTCGACGGCGTCTACACCACCGACCCGCGGATCGTGCCGAAGGCGCGCCCGCTCGACAAGATCGCATTCGAAGACATGCTGGAACTGGCTTCTCAGGGCGCCAAGGTGCTCCAGGTTCGTTCGGTGGAACTCGGCATGGTCCAAAACATGCCGATCTTCGTCCGCTCGAGCTTCGACAAGCCCGAGGATATCGACCCGCATGCCAACCAGCCGCCCGGCACGCTGATCTGCAGCGAGGAGGAGATCATGGAAAGCCACGTCGTCACCGGCATCGCCTTTTCCAAGGACGAGGCCCAGATCTCGGTGCGCCAGATCGAGGACAAGCCCGGCGTGGCCGCTTCGATCTTCGGCCCGCTGGCGGATGCCAACATCAACGTCGACATGATCGTGCAGAACGTCTCCGAAGACGGCAAGACCACCGATCTCACCTTCACGGTGCCGGCGGCCGACTATGCCCGCGCCAAGGACACGATCACCGCGGCCAAGGACAAGATCGGCTACGCCCGGCTCGACAGCGCTACCGACGTCGCCAAGATATCGGTGATCGGCAGCGGCATGCGCAGCCATGCCGGCGTCGCCGCTCAGGCGTTCTCGGCCCTCGCCGGGCGGAATATCAACATCCGCGCCATCACAACCTCCGAGATCAAATTCTCGGTTTTGATCGACGCCGCCTATACCGAGCTCGCGGTGCGCACCCTGCACACGCTCTACGGCCTCGATCAGGCCTAGACGAATTTTCTCTTAGCGGTCGCAGCAAACGCGAAGGTGTACACACCTTCGCGTTTGGCAGGCGTTTTGCTTGGCAAAACAAGCCCCAATTCGCTATACGGCGAACAGGGTGGGCTGCCACAAACTGTGCCCCAGTTGAGGCGGTGCCGATTCGGCTCAAGCGACGCTGGGGCCGGCACCGGATGAGCAAGTTTGTTGTTTTTCTGGATTTTTCGGGCGAGCCGCCAGGGGCCTCCGGGCCCTGGTAGATGAAGGAGATTGACGGCACATGCGGAGCGCATCGGGAGGTCCCCGCGTCTTATTGAGACGGCTCCGCGAAACCATGGCGGAGCAGGTCTCGGCCCAAGAGCGGCTGGACAAGATCGTGGTGCTGATCGCCGCCAACATGGTGGCCGAGGTGTGCTCGGTCTATGTGCTGCGCATCGACAACACGCTCGAGCTCTACGCCACCGAAGGTCTCAACCGCGAGGCGGTGCACCACACCGTGCTGAGCGCCCATGAGGGCCTGGTCGGCCTCGTCGCCAGCGAAGCGACGCCGCTCAACCTGAGCGATGCGCAGAGCCACCCCGCCTTCTCGTTCCGCCCCGAGACCGGCGAAGAAATCTATCACTCCTTCCTCGGCGTGCCGATCCTGCGCGCCGGCAACACGCTCGGCGTGCTGGTGGTGCAGAACCGCGCCAAGCGCAACTATGTCGAGGAGGAGCTGGAGGCACTCCAGACCACCGCCATGGTGCTGGCGGAGCTGATCGCCTCCGGCGAGCTGTCCGCACTGGCCCAGCCCGGCCTCGAGCCGGCGGCGCGCCATTCCACCCAGAAGGTCGGCGCCATCCTGTCGGACGGCATCGCGCTCGGTCATGTCGTGCTGCACGAGCCGCGTGTCGTCATCAAGGACTACATCGCCGAGGATCTGCCGAAGGAGATCAAGCGGCTCGACAGCGCGCTCGCCAAGCTGCGCTCCGACCTCGATCGCATGCTGGAGCGCGGCGACGTCGCCGACGGCGGCGAGCACCGCGACGTGCTCGAAGCCTACCGCATGTTCGCCAACGACCAGGGTTGGTCGCACAAGCTGCACGAAGCGGTCGCCACGGGTCTCACCGCCGAGGCTGCGGTCGAGCGCGTGCAGTCCGACACCCGCGCGCGCATGCTGCGCTCGACCGATCCCTATTTGCGCGACCGCCTGCACGATCTGGAGGATCTCGGCTATCGCCTGATGCGGCAGCTCGTCGGCCAGGACCACGCGCCCTCGCGCGAGCACTTGCCCGACAATGCCATCGTCATCGCGCGCGCGATGGGCCCGGCGGCGCTGCTCGACTACGACCGCAAGCGCTTGCGCGGCATCGTGCTGGAGGAAGGCACCGCCAATTCCCACGTCTCGATCGTGGCGCGCGCGCTCGGCATTCCCGCAGTCGGTGAAGTGCCGAACGCGCCCGGCATCGCCGATCCCGGCGACGCCATCATCGTCGACGGCACCTCCGGCTCGATCTATGTGCGCCCCTCGCAGGAGATCGAGGCCGCCTATGCTGAGCGCGTGCGCTTCCGCGCCCGCCGGCAGGCGCAGTATCTGGCGCTGCGCGACAGGCCCTGCGTGACCAAGGACGGCCAGAAGGTCGAGCTGTTGATCAATGCGGGTCTCGCCATCGACCTGCCCCATATCGACGACACCGGCAGCGGCGGCATCGGACTGTTCCGCACCGAGCTGCAATTCATGGTGGGGCAGAGCCTGCCGCGCACCAGCGACCAGCTCGCGCTGTACCGCGCCGTGCTCGATGCCGCAGGCAGCAAGCCCGTCACCTTCCGCACGCTGGATATCGGCGGCGACAAGGCGCTGCCCTATATGGAGACCGTGATCGAGGAAAATCCCGCGCTGGGCTGGCGTGCGATCCGGCTCGGGCTGGACCGCCCCGGGCTGCTGCGCGGCCAGATCCGCGCGCTCTTGCGCGCCGGCGGCGGCCGCGCGCTGCGGATCATGTTCCCAATGATCTCCGAGGTCGCCGAATTCGACGCCGCCAAGGCACTAGTCGAGCGCGAGCTGACTTACTTGCGCCAGCACGGCCACACGCTGCCGGAGCGTATCGACATCGGCACCATGGTCGAGGTGCCGGCGCTGCTCTATCAGCTCGACGAGCTCCTGAAGAAGGTCGACTTCATCTCGGTCGGCTCCAACGACCTGTTCCAGTTCCTGTTCGCGGTCGACCGCGGCAACGCCAAGGTCTCGGAACGCTTCGACACCATGTCGGCGCCGATCCTGCGCGTGCTGCGCGAGATCGCGCGCAAGTCGAACGCGGCGCAGAAATCGCTCTCGCTCTGCGGCGAGATGGCCTCCAAGCCGATCGGTGCTCTGGCACTGATCGCGATGGGCTATCGCTCGCTGTCGCTCTCGGCCACGGCGCTCGGTCCGGTCAAGGCGATGATCATCGATCTCGATGCGAAGAAGGCCGAGGCGATGCTCGGCCCCTTGCTGGACGCGCCTACGGGCAGCGTCTCGATCCGGCAGAAGCTGACGGAGTTCGCCGAAGCCGAGGGGCTGGCGTTGTAGCGGGCCGGTTCGCTTCGCTTCCGCCTTGCCCTCCGTCCGCTCTTTGAGACTGAACCGATGTCGTTACTCCCCGAAGCCAAACTGGACGTCCTGCTCGCGCACCACGCCTCGCTCGAAGCCGAATCGCTCGGCCAACTCGCTTCCGAGCGCTATGTGCAAATCACGCGCGAGCTCGCCGAGATCAGCCCGCTGATCGAGGCGGTGAAGGCCTATCGTTCTGCCGTGAAAGAGCTCGCCGACACCGAGGCGCTGATCGCCGATCCCGCAACCGACGCCGAGATGCGCGGCATGGCGGAAGCCGAGCGCGACGAGCTCAATCGCAGAATCGAGGAGCTCGTCCAAGAAATCCGTGTCGCGCTGCTGCCCAAGGACGCCATGGATGATCGCAACGTGGTGCTGGAAATTCGCGCCGGCACCGGCGGCGACGAGGCTTCGCTGTTCGCCGGCGACCTGTTCCGGATGTACGAACGCTTTGCCAGTTTGCAGGGCTGGAAGGTCGAGGTGATCTCGGCCAGCGAAGGCACCGTCGGCGGCTACAAGGAAATCATCGCCGAGGTGCAGGGCCGCGGCGCGTTCTCGAAGCTGAAATTCGAATCCGGCGTGCATCGGGTGCAGCGCGTGCCCGACACCGAGACGCAGGGGCGCATCCACACTTCCGCCGCCACCGTCGCGGTGCTGCCGGAGGTCGAGGACGTCGACGTCGACATCAAGAACGATGACCTGCGGATCGAGACCATGCGCGCGCAAGGCGCGGGCGGGCAGCACGTCAACAAGACCGAATCGGCGATCCGCATCACCCACATCCCGACCGGGATCGTGGTGATGATGCAGGACAGCCGCTCGCAGCACAAGAACCGCGCCTCTGCGATGAACATCCTGCGCTCGCGCATCTACGATGCCGAGCGCCAGCGGCTCGAGGCCGCGCGCTCGGCCGACCGCAAGGAGAAGGTCGGCTCCGGTGACCGCAGTGAGCGCATCCGCACCTATAATTTCCCGCAAGGACGCGTCACCGACCACCGCATCAACCTGACGCTCTACAAGCTACCGCAGGTGATCGCGGGCGAGGCGCTCGGCGAGTTGATCGATGCACTGACCACCGAGCACCAGGCCGCCCAGCTCGCAGCGCAAGGTGCCGCGGCCTGAGCCCGGCTTCAGCGCGCTTTGGCCCGGAACGATCGCAGGATCCTGCTCAAGGCTGGCGTTGCGGCACGCAGCTCGTCCAGATGAATCCGCGAGAGCGAGCGCAGCTTCTGCTCGCCCCTGGCCGTCAGCTTGACCAGCACGCGCCTTGCATCCTGCGGATCGGCCTCCCGTACGATCAGCTTCAACTTGGTCATGCGATCCATCAGCTCCACGGCCGTGTGGTGCCGGATCAGGAGGAAGCGCGCGAGGTCGCCGACGCTTGCGGCCTCGTGGCCAGCAAATCCCTTGATCGCCAACAGCGCCTGGTGCTGCTGCGGTGTCAGGCCGGCGCGCTTGGCCGCGGCTTCACTGAATGCCAGGAAGGTTCGGAGCTGGTAGCGAAACTGCGCAAGCGCCGCATAGTCGGACTCCCGCATCGCGCCGCCCTTTGAGGGCCACACAGACACCGGGCGTTCCTTCTTCCGCTTCGATTGAGCCATCCCTGCCTTCTGCCTCAACTCGCGCGACGCGACGACGTCCCTTTCGGCGGCTGCTTCATTCGTCAGCAGGGAAGGCGAAGGTGCGCTCGTCCCAGAAGACCTCGAAGCCGGGAAACTCGCCGCGGAGGATTTTCGCGAAGACATTCTGAGCGTCATATGCCGTCATGGGTCTTGCCGTCGCCGCCGGCGCGATCAAACGCGATCATGTCCGTTGACGCAAGCGCAGCCGCCGATCTATCCACGATGCCAGGCAGGATAGCTTCATTGGCGACAGATTCCGAATTCGGCAGCAGTATCGAGAACGCGCGGCGGATCCTGGCGGCACGGCTGCAGTCGGCCGGCATCGAGAACGCAGGCCTCGACGCGCGCCTGCTCGTGGGCGCCGCACTGAACCTCGATCTGACCGGCATGATCTCGCAGGCAGCGCGACAGCTCACGCCCGAGGAAGCCGTACGGCTCGAGCAATATGCGCAGCGCCGGCTCGCACATGAGCCTGTCGCACGCATTCTCGGCACGCGGGAATTCTGGGGCCTGCCGTTTCGATTGTCCGAGGCGACGCTGGTGCCGCGGCCGGACACAGAGACCGTCGTCGAGCTGGCGCTGGAGATTTTTCGCGAGCTCCCGGCATCGGGACGACGCCCGCGGATCGCCGATATTGGCGTCGGGTCAGGCGCCATCCTGCTCTCATTGCTGCACGAGATTCCCGAAGCCTTCGGCGTCGGCACCGATGTCAGCCTGACGGCGCTCGGCACGGCGCGCGAGAATGCGGCGGCTCTCGGGCTTTCCGACCGCACCGGATTCGTCGCGTGCTACTATGCGGCGGCCCTTTCGGGTCCGTTCGACCTGATCGTGTCGAACCCGCCCTACATTGCTTCGGCGGACATCGCGAATTTGAGCGCGGAGGTCCGCGACCACGACCCGCACCTTGCGCTCGACGGCGGCCATGACGGCTTCGACGCCTATCGCGCCTTGATCCCGCAAGCGGCGGAACGTCTCGCGCCCGGCGGGGCACTGATCGTCGAGGCGGGACAGGGTCAGGCTCAGGGCATTGAAACCTTGATGGCAGCAGCCGCGTTATCGATGGACAGGCCAGCAAGGGCCGATCTGGCGGGTGTTCCAAGGGCGGTTTCGGCCCGAAAAATGACCCCATAAAAGCCCGATTGGACTGTAAAAACCTCTTGGAATATCCCGTGGGAACGACTACGTTCCGTTCAACACATCGGTACCGGCCCCGTAGACTTACGGGCGAAAGCCGGGCTCTCAGGGCGAGAGCTTTACTGATTAACGGTTCCAAGCCGCAGGTCCTGTTAAGCGCGATGGCCCGTGGAGCTGCGCAGCTTTCCGACCGCAACGTGAACGAAAGCCTGATATTGCGCTTGAAGATTTACGCAAGAAAGCTGGGCTTGTTTCGGCAGGCGAAATGAGTGGGTTCGCTGGCGATGGATGCTGGCGGTGGGGAACGCGTCTTTGTTGAGCGCGACGGTCGACGAACATTGGCAGGGCTTAGGCCGCTCTTGCGCGCGGTGCGCACGAGAAATGTGAGCCGTTGCCGTTAGGTCGCTCTCAGCAGTCAGTAAATGCGTGTAACTTTTAGGGCTGGAATTAAAGGCAGGACATGAGAAACGGTCAGAACAAGCAGCGGATGCGCAACCGCAATAACAATAACAATAACCGGCGCGGCCAGAACCCGATGACCCGGGTCTACGAATCCAACGGACCCGACATCAAGATCCGCGGCACGGCTTCGCATATCGCCGAAAAATACCTTCAACTCGCGCGCGATGCGCGTTCCTCCGGCGACCCCGTCGCGGCCGAGAATTACTACCAGCACGCCGAGCACTATTTCCGGATGATCGCGGCGGCCCAGGAGCAGTTCCGCCAGAACCAGCAGCAGCCGCGCGGCGAGGGGATCGTCAGCGAGGACAGCGAGGACGACGGCGAGAGTTTCTCGAATTTCGGCCAGGAGCCGGGCTTCGTTCCGCAGCCGCAGCAGCAGCCCTATCAGCAGCGTGACCGCGACGGCCAGCGCGACAACCAGCAACCCTATCAGCGCGACCAGCAGCAGCCGCGCGAGCACCGCGAACGCGAGCATCGTCCGCAGCCGCAATATCAGCAGCCGCAACCGCAGAACCAGCCGCAGCCGGTGATATCGGATGCCGGCAGCGTCGACCGGCTGCCGTCCTTCATCACCGGCGCACAGCCGCAGGTGAACGGCGGCCAGGGCAGCGGCTTCGAGGGTGGCGGCGAGCGCTATCCGCGCCGGCGCCGCCGGCCGCATGGCCCGCGCCCGGAGCGCGAGCGCGAGACTGCTCCGGCCGGATCGAGCGACGATCTCGCCCCCGGCGAGTAAGCGGCAATCTCCCTCGGATGAATCGAACGACGATGTCCCGGCCTCGCCGGGACATCGTGTTTTTGAAGCACGATCAGTTTGCCTGAATCGGTGCGAACCGCGGCGCCGATCGCCTCTCGCGCAGGGAGACTTTTAGCTGCGCGTCGCCGTCGTCGAGGACGGCACCAGCACTGGCTTCGTCAGGGCGGGAATCAGCCGCGCCCGCTCGCGCTTCGCAGGGATCGCGCGATAGACCTGCTTGGTAGCTTCGACGATGTGGACGCCGGCAAAGGGCAGCGACAGCGCCGCACCGACGCGCTCCCACATATGCGCCGATTTCAGCACCCACCCGCCGGCATAGGGCGGCATGAACAACGCCTCGCCCCAGGCGGTCGGCGTGAACCAGGTCTGGCGTAACAGGTCGGTGATCTGCGAACGCGAATAGGGCCGGCCGTGGCCGAACGGCGTGTTGTCGGTGCGGGTCCACACCCCACGCCGGTTCGGGATGACCGCAATCACGCGGCCGGACGGCGACAGCACCCGCCACACCTCGCGGAGCAGCGCGGCCGGGTCGTCCGACATCTCCAGCGCATGGACGAGGAGGATGCGGTCGACCGCGGCGTCCGGCAACGGCAGCGAGAATTCGTCGACCAGCGAGGCCAGCGCCGGCCGCCCGGTGGGCCATTTCAGCACGCCCTGGGCCGCCGGCATGAAGGCGATGCAACGCTCCGCATCCTCACGGAACAATCCGAGATAAGGCGTCGGGTAGCCGATGCCGAGCACCCGCTGCCCCTCGGTATTGGGCCAGCGCTCCTTGATGCCGCGATTGATCAATTGCCGCGCCACGATCCCGAGGCGGCGGGAGTAGAACTCGCGCAGATCAACGACGTCGATGCTCATGACGGCAATGTAACACGTGGGCGGCAACCTGAGCGCGCCGAATATTGCATTGCCTGCGCAACGTTAACGCCATATCTGTCAGGCGGGGCTGAGCGCGATGGAGATGTCATGGCCGCCGAGATTCGTACTTTTGGCTGTTTAAACGACAATTTCGGCTATCTGATCCACGATGTGGAAACCAAGGCGACGGCGTCGATCGACGCGCCGGAGGCCGGTCCCATCCTGAAGGCGCTGGAGCGCGAGGGCTGGCAACTCACCGACATCCTGATCACCCATCACCATGGCGATCATGTCGGCGGGGTCGCCGAACTCAAGCAGAAATACAACTGCCGCGTCGTCGCGCCGCACGACAAGACGACGGCAATCGCCGATGTCGACCTGCGCGTCGTCAATGCCGACATCGTCAAGATCGGCAACTTGCTGGCGCGCGTGCTGGAGACGCCCGGCCACACGCTCGACCATATCTCCTACGTGTTCGATACGGAGAAGACGGTGTTCGCCGCCGACACGCTGTTCTCGATCGGCTGCGGCCGCGTGTTCGAAGGCACTTATCCGATGATGTGGGATTCGCTGCTCAAGCTGCGCGCCCTGCCCGACGACTTCAAGCTCTATTGCGGCCACGAATACACCGCCTCCAACGTCAAGTTCGCCCTCACCATCGAGCCCGACAATCCGGCGCTCCAGGCGCGCGCGGCCGAGGTTGCAAAGCTCCGCGCCGAGAACAAGCCCACGATTCCCTCACTGCTTGGTGATGAGAAGCGAGCAAACGTGTTCCTGCGGGCTGATGAACCGTCGGTCGCAGCCAAGCTACACATGAAGGGCGCGGATGCCGCCGCGGTGTTCGGCGAATTGCGCGAGCGCAAGAACAAGTCCTGACGGGGATCGATGCCGACCGCAGCCGAGATCATCGCGCGCCTTGAGCTCAGACCTCATCCCGAAGGTGGGCACTATCGCGAGACGTTCCGCGATCAGGGCACGGATGCCAACGGGCGGTCGCGTTCGACCTCGATCTATTTCCTGCTCGCGCGAGGCGAGCGCTCGCACTGGCATCGTATCGATGCCGTCGAGATCTGGCACTATTATGCCGGCAGTCCGCTGATGCTGCGTATCGCGCATGAAGGCTGCACCCGGCACGACGTGCGGCTCGGCACCGACCTGGTCGGCGGCGAGCGGCCGCAGGCGATCGTGCCGGCGCAGGCCTGGCAGATGGCGGAGACCACCGGCGAATGGACCTTGGTCGGCTGCACCGTCGCCCCGGCATTCGAGTTCGCCAAGTTCGAGCTCGCGCCAGCGGGCTGGGAGCCGTAGCCCTAAATTGTCATTCCGGGGCGATGCGACGGGACCGCGCAAGGCGCGGCCCGGAATGACATTCACCGCTTCCGCAACACCATGTCCTTCGCCGCAATCAGGCCGCCGCCGGCGATCAGGATCGCGGCAACGGCGATGTTCGCGCTGGCCTTAGCAAAGCCGGCGGCAATGAGGAAGCCGGTCGACAAGAGCGGCGTCGCGTAGGAGGCGGCCCCCAGCACGCGAATGTCGCCGCGCTTCATGCCGATGTCCCAGGCATAGAACGCCGCGCCCACCGGGCCGACGCCGAGCGCGAAGACGGAGAGCCATTGCAGCATCGTCTCCGGCCAGACCGTGGCCTCGAGCGCAAGGTGCATCAGCGCAGCGAGCGCCGCGGTGGCGAGACAGAAGCCGGCCACAGCATCGGTCGGCACCGCCTTCAACCGGCGCGACATCACTGAATAGCTCGCCCAGACGAAGGCCGCGATGAAGGCCGCGATCAGCCCAGGCAACTGGCCCTGCGCGAAACCGCTCGTGTTGCCGGCGAACAGCAGCACGGTGCCGACGAGGCCGAGCACCGCGCCAATGACATGATGCACGGCAAGACGTTCGCCCGGCAGGAAGGACGAAAACAGCACGATCAGCAGCGGCCAGAGATAGTTGAGCAGGCCGGCTTCGGCCGGCGGCGCGAAGCGGAGCGCGAGAAAATAAAGCGCGTGATAGCCGAACAACCCGCCGATGCCGACCACCCACACGGCCGGCGGCTGGCGCAGGCTCAGCGCCGCGTCGCTGCGTCCGATCCAGGTGAGCAGACCGACGAGACCACCGATCGCAAAGGTCATCGCCGCGAGCTGGAACGCCGGCATCGTCCCGGTCGCAACCGTCATCACCGCCAGCAGCGACCACATCAGGATCGCGGTCAATCCTATCAGCGTAGCGGTACGGGATGTCATCGATCAAAGGGCTCTGAGGACGCGGATGCCCGGCACGAGGCCGGGCACGGCGCCTTCATTACCCTCTTGTTGCGCCCAGCGCTATATCAGGCGTGATACTGGCCGCCGTTGATTGTCAGCGTCGAGCCGGTGATGAAGCCGGCCTCTTCGGCGGCGAGGAACACCACGGCGCGCGCGATCTCCTCGGGCTCGCCGAGGCGGTTGACAGGGATCTGCGGGATGACGTTCTTCTCCAGCACGTCCTTCGGCACGGCCTGCACCATCTCGGTGTTGATGTAGCCCGGCGCGATGACGTTGACGGTGATGCCGCCCTTGGCATTCTCCAGCGCCAGCGCCTTGGTGAAGCCGATGTCGCCGGCCTTGGCCGCGGAATAGTTGACCTGGCCGAACTGCCCCTTCTGACCGTTGATCGACGAGATCGAGATGATGCGGCCGAACTTGCGGGCACGCATGCCTTCGATGACCTGGCGCGTCATGTTGAACAGCGAACCAAGATTGGTATTAATCACGGCGTTCCACTGCTCGAGCGTCATCTTGTGGAAGGCTGTGTCGCGGGTGATACCGGCATTGTTGACGAGCACGTCGACGGGACCGAGATCGGCTTCGACCTGCTTGACGCCCGCCGCGCACGCGTCGAACGACGCGACATCCCATTTGTAGACGGAGATACCGGTCTCGGCCTTGAACTTCTCGGCGGCCGCATCATTACCGGCATAGCTCGCCGCGACGTTGTAGCCGGCCGCTTTAAGGGCCTTGCTGATCGCCGCTCCGATACCGCGCGTTCCGCCCGTCACCAGTGCAACACGTGCCATGTCGATTTCCTTCCCTTGGACTTGTCTCGGATGTCTTCTTGGACGCTTCTGAGTGATCGTTTTTAACTGCGGATTATGCGGTAGGTTTGACGGACATCAAGAACAAAACGCCCGGCGTCGAGCCGGGCGTTTGTCTTTAATCGAGGCGCGCGTCGTTGCGAAGAATATTTGGTTTGCAACCGCCGCCTTTTTAGTCGCGTGCAACGCACGCGCCTACGTTTGCAGCGCACGCGCGTCAGTTACGCGTAAGGTCCTCGTTAGTCGCGCGCGAGGCACATCGCGATGCCCATGCCACCGCCGATGCAGAGCGTCGCAAGACCCTTCTTCGAATCGCGCTTCTGCATCTCGTGCAACAGCGTCACCAGCACGCGCGCGCCGGAGGCGCCGATCGGATGGCCGATCGCAATCGCGCCGCCGTTGACGTTGACCTTGGAGGTATCCCAGCCGAGATCCTTGTTGACGGCGCAGGCCTGCGCCGCGAAGGCCTCGTTGGCCTCGATCAGGTCGAGGTCGCCGACGCTCCAGCCGGCCTTCTTCAGCGCGGCGCGCGAGGCCGGGATCGGGCCCGAGCCCATGATCTTCGGATCGACGCCGGCCTGCGCCCAGGACACGATGCGCGCGAGCGGCTTCTTGCCTTCCTTGGCAGCCTGCTTCGCCGTCATCAGCACCACCGCGGCGGCGCCGTCATTGATGCCGGAGGCCGAGCCCGCGGTGACCGTGCCGTCCTTCTCGAAGGCCGGCTTGAGCTTTGCCATCGCGTCGAGCGTCGCGCCGTGACGCGGATATTCGTCGGCGCTGACGACGACGTCGCCCTTGCGGGTCTTGATGGTGACGGGGACGATCTCGTCGTTGAACTTGCCGGCCTTCTGTGCGGCCTCGGCCTTCTGCTGCGAGGCGACCGCGAACTCGTCCTGCTGGGCGCGGGTGATCTGCCACTGGCGCGCGACATTCTCTGCGGTATTGCCCATGTGGTAGCCGTTGAACGCATCCCACAGGCCGTCCTTGATCATGGTGTCGACGAATTCGACCGCACCCATCTTGACGCCGCCGCGCAGGTACTGGGCGTGCGGGGCCATGCTCATGGATTCCTGGCCGCCGGCGACCACGACTTCGGAGTCGCCGTTGACGAGCGCCTGGTAACCGAGCGCGACCGAGCGCAGGCCCGAGCCGCAAAGCTGGTTGACGCCCCAGGCCGGGCTCTCCACCGGAATGCCGGCGGAGATCGCTGCCTGGCGGGCCGGGTTCTGGCCCTGAGCGGCGGTCAGGATCTGACCCATGATGACTTCGGAGACGCGGCCGGGCTCGATGCCGCCGCGCTCCAGCGCGGCCTTGATGGCGATGGCGCCGAGATCGTGGGCGGGAAGGGTCGCGAACGCTCCGTTGAAGCTTCCGACCGGGGTGCGGGCGGCGCTGACGATGACAACATCGTCTGACATGGGCATCTCCTGGGGCTTGAGGTTCTTTGAAATGGGGGCAGGCGGGCGATAGGAAAAGGCTCGCCAGTCTCAATCGGCATCCTGTTAACGTCGTTGCGGCATGTCAATCGGACCGGAAGCAGATTCATACTGCAGCGCACTCAAAACAGCGTTCTTGGCGATTTCGCAAGCAGCTTTTTGCTTCGCAATTAACCGTGGCGCACAAAACGGTAGCGTGAGCCCTTTGAAAATGCTTATTTTGTTGCGTTGCGTACTCTTCCCGCCCTGCGGCATAGCCCGTCGGGTTCCCGTTCTCAGCGTTTGCAAGTGAGAGCCCATGGCGAAATCAGACCAACCCACCACCATCAAGAAATACGCGAACCGCCGGCTCTATAACACCGGAACGAGTACCTATGTGACGCTGGAAGATCTCGCCGCGATGGTGAAGGATGGCGAGGATTTCCTGGTCTATGACGCCAAGACCGGCGACGACATCACCCGCTCCGTGCTCGCCCAGATCATCTTCGAGCAGGAGAACAAGGCCGGCCAGAACCTGCTGCCGACTACCTTCCTGCGCCAGCTCATCCGTTTTTATGGCGACAGCATGCAGATGGTGGTGCCGAAATATCTCGAGCAGTCGATCGCGACGCTGACCCAGGAGCAGGAGAAGTTCCGCAAGCAACTCGCCAACACGCTCTCCGGCACTCCCTTTGCTCCGTTGGAAGAACAGGTTCGCCGCAACATGGAGCTGTTTCAGCAGACCTTTTCGATGTTCAAGCCGTTCGCACCGTCGGCGCGCCCTGCGGCAAATCCGGAGCCGGAGCCCGATGCGAACGCCGAGCCGCCGAAGGACAACAACATCGACGACCTGCGCCAGCAGATGAAGGAAATGCAGGAACGCCTCGAGCGGATGTCGAAGAAGGACGAGTAGATCTTTCCCTCATCTTTGCGGCCCACGGGCATGGACCCCGTACTCTAGCCCGACAGCACCACAATGTCGTCCTGGCGAAAGCCAGCACGACGCTGGGGGACGTTGTGCCTCCATCCCCTCATCTTGCGCCGCGAGGCTCATACCTCAGGGTGACTGTGATGGACTGGTGCGCGTGGCATTGCAGGTACGGCTTCGCATTCGCGCGCCCAATGGCTGCGGCCGCCAATTCTCAGCGTCCCCAGTCACCCTCCGTAAACTACTGCGCTTAAGGGAATTTTCCCGGGTGTTCGCTACCCTGGCGTGCCAGTTACGTCGCGTTAAGTGCATTGCCCGCCGAGAAGCCGCCGATCCCATGACGTCGACCCGCAACAACGAGCTCGGTGTCCGCCGCGCGCAGGGCGCAGAGGCGCTGCTCGCACTGAGCCAGCTTGCCCTCGACCGCATGGAGCAAGGCGTCTGCGTCTACGACGCCGACAACCGGATCGTGCTGCTCAACTGCCGCTATCGCGAACTGTTCGACCTGTCGCCGGACGTCGTCCGGCAAGGGACGAGCTACCGCGAGGTGCTCGCGCACAGCGCGACGCGCGGCAATTTTCCGGAGGGCGAGCTCGATACGCTGTACGCCTCGCGCATCGCGCAGATCGCGGCCGGTAAGCCGTTCCGCGTCGAGCAGCGGCTTGCCGGCGGCCTCGTCATGGCGCTCGATCTGAAGCCACTTCCCGGCGGCGGCTGGATGACGATCTGCGACGATGTCACCCGACACGCGAGGCTCGAGGCGGAACTGCAAATTCAGACCGAGCGCAGCCAGCATGCGCTCGCCAACATGTCGCACGGCCTCATCATGTACGATGCCGACAGCCGCGTCGTCGTCTGCAACGAGCGATTCCTTCGCCTCTACAACCTCGACGCCGACGTCGTGAAGCCGGGCGTCGCGCACGGCACGGTGATCGAACACTGGATCTCGCGCGGCAATCTGCCGGACATGTCCGCAAACGACTTCCACGACGCTCGGCTTGACGACATCCGCAGCAGGAACGCAAAATCGCTGCTCGTGATGCGCTATGACGGACGCATGGTGCAGGCGGTGTCCCGCTTCCTGCCCGACGGCGGCTGGGTGACGGTGCATGAGGACGTCACCGAGCGGCTGCGGTATGAGGAAGCACTGCGACAGCAGAATTTGATCCTCGATGCGGCGCTGGAGAACATGGCGCACGGGCTCGCCTTCTATGACAGCGACATGCGCCTGCGCGTCTGCAACACCACCTACCGGAAGATCTACATGCTGTCGCCGGAGGAGACCAAGCCCGGCACACATCTCGCCGAACTAATCGAGCGATCGATCGCGAACGGCGCGTTCTCCTCCGAATACAGCCCGCAGCAGGTCCTCGAGGCCGCTCGCGTTCGGATCGCGAGCGGCGACTCCGCGCCAATGCGCCGACGCATGTCGAACAACACCGTCATCTCGGTGCGCTATTGCGCGCTGCCCGAGGGCGGATTCGTCGCCACCTACGAGGACATCACCGAGCGCGAGCGCGCGGTGGAGGAGCTGAGCGAACAGTATCGCCGGTTCGACGCGGCGCTGAACAACATGAGCCAGGGCCTGTGCATGCTCGACGCGAGCCTGCGCGTCATCGTCTGCAACCGCCGCTACATCGAGATGTACAGCCTGTCGCCCGACATCGTGAAGCCCGGCGTCTCGATGCGCGAGATCATGGAGCATAGCTGCTCGCTCGGCAACCATCCGAACACCACGGGCGTGCAGCTCTATGCCGATTACGTCGAGCGGCTGCGCGAGGGCGAGCACACGCTGCACCGCCACCTAAGCGACGGCCGCATCATCAAGCTCAATCACAAGCGCATGGCGCACGGCGGCTGGGTCGTCACCTATGAGGACGTCACCGAGCGCCACAAGGCGCAGGCCCGCGTCGCGCACATGGCGCGGCACGATTCGCTCACCGACCTGCCTAACCGAACGCTGTTCCGCGAGAAGATGAGCGAGGGACTGAACCAGGTCGCGGTCGCCGGCGGCGCCATGGCCGTACTGTGCTTCGACCTCGACAACTTCAAGACGGTCAACGACCGGCTCGGGCACGCCGCCGGCGACCGGCTCTTGCGCTGGGTGGCAGCGCGGCTGAAGGAGAATGTCGGCGAGCACGACACGGTCGCGCGCCTCGGCGGCGACGAGTTCGCGGTGCTGCAACGCGCACCCCAGCCGCAAGCCGCCGAGCAGCTTGCGCGTCGCCTGGTCGAGATCATCGGCTCTCCGCCCCCGCTGGACAGCCAGTCGATCCACATCGGCGTGTCGATCGGCATCGCGATCGCACCCGACCACGGGCTCGACGCGGACGAGCTGATGAAATGCGCCGACCTCGCGCTGTACCAGGCCAAGGCGAGGGGACGCGGCGCCTATCAGCTCTTCGAACCCGAGATGGAGGAGGAGGCGCGCAGCCGGCACCTGCTGGAGCACGACTTACGTGGCGCGCTGGAGGAACGCCAGTTCCATCTGGTGTTCCAGCCGCAAGTTCGTCTCGACACGTCCGAGCTCACCGGCTTCGAGGCGCTCTTACGCTGGAATCATCCGACGCGCGGCCTGGTCTCGCCGGCCGAGTTCATTCCCATCGCGGAAGACAATGGCCTGATCGTCCCGATCGGTGAATGGGCGCTGCGCACGGCCTGCGCCACTGCCGCGTCCTGGCCGGACGTCACCGTCGCAGTCAACCTCTCGCCGGTGCAATTCCGCTCGCGCGGGCTGGTGGCGATGGTCACGAACGCGCTCGCGGAGGCCGGACTGCCGCCGCAGCGGCTCGAGCTCGAAGTCACCGAGACGGCGCTGCTCGACGACAGCGAGGCGACGATCGAGATCCTGCACCAGCTCCGCACGCTCGGAGTGCGCGTCAGCCTCGACGATTTCGGCGTCGGCTACTCATCGCTGAGTTACCTGCGCAAGTTTCCGTTCGATCGCATCAAGATCGACCGCTCCTTCGTCGGCACGCTCGGCGAAAGCCCGGAGAGCGTCGCGATCGTGCGCACCATCGCCAGCTTAGGGGCCGTGCTCGGCGTCGAGACCACGGCGGAAGGCGTCGAGACGGTCGAGCAGCTCGACTTCGTACGTGAATGCGGCTGCACCGCGGTGCAGGGCTATTACTTCGGCAAGCCGTGTTCCGCCATGGAGGTCCGCGGCGTGATCGAGAGGCTGAGCACGATCCGCCGCGTGGCGTGACGCCCCGCTTCACCTCGCCGCTCTTTCTATCGTCACGCCCGAGACGACCTCAGGCGATTGAGCGTGGCACGATCTGCCGATGCGAGCGCATTGCTCCACTCCCGCTCGGAGAGGTCTCCGACCAGGCCGGAAAGACTGATGGCAAGCGCACGAAGCCGCGCATTCTCCTCAAGAAGCAAGAAAACGTCGTTCGACGGGGATTCATCGTCCGAAAAGCTAGCGCCTTCGCAAAGCTGCCTTGACAGGAGTTCGAAAGACTCATCAGGCACGATGTCTTCGGCAGAGGAAATAGGCTTCTGTCTGTCATGACGGAGCAAATCTTCATCACTCATGGCAAATTCCCCAACTCAGGACACGCCCCCAACCGCATTTTGATACATTCGATTGAGTCGGCGGCGGATTTGAGTCCGAAATGGGCTCGTACGATGTACGCCTCGTGTCCCTGGTGCCTCACTCGCTCATTCGTTCGCTTCACCGGCGTCTTTCAGACCGGCTCGCAGTGCGGTCACGACGCGATGGGCCATTTCGATATCCCTGACCGACAATCCGTTCGCCAGCCCGTTGACCCACGGGACCTGCAAGCGGCTGGCGGCATCGAAGACCTGCCTGCCCTTGTCGGTGAGGACCACGAGCTGCGCCCGGCGGTGATGCGGATTGGTCTCGAACGCGACGAGACCGTCACGCTCGAGATCGTTGACGATGCGCTGCACGTTCTGGCGGTTGGCGCCGAGATTGCGCGCCAGCCAGGCGACCGGCTCGGGCCGCTCGGCATCGACGATTGCCCCCAGAATCTGCCAGCGCGCGCTGGTGAGACCGAGCCCAGCCACCAGCCGGTCGCCGGCGGTCAGAAGCAGGCCGTTGGCCCGGAACAGGTCGAGGATGAAGCCGGTCAGGGCTTCGCCCGCCGGGGTCCGCTTGGTCTTGCTCATTTGTTACGATATTTCCGTATTGACATCATCATGTCAAATACCTATGTCACACATTGTCGAAATGACATGATGATACCAAATTAAACGGAGTAATGTCATGCCCCAGATGCGCCCGCTCGACCCGGCCTTCCCGATCGACCGCCAGCTCGCACTCGACGCCGGCCCCGTGGTGCTGGTCAACCTGTTCACGCTCGATGCGGCCGACGAACAAAGCTTCCTGAAGAGCTGGCAGGACGATGCCGCCTTCATGAAGCAGCAACCGGGCTTCATCTCGACCCAGCTTCACCGCGCCGTCGGCGACAATCCGACCTATCTCAACTACGCGGTCTGGGAATCCAACGCGCATTTCCGCGCGGCCTTCACCCATCCGGAATTCCGCGCGAAGATTTCGGTCTACCCCGCATCCGCCGTCGCGAGCCCGCATCTGTTTCAGAAGGTCGCGGTGCCGAACATCTGCGTGGCGTAGTCACGAACGAATTCAGTTCGGCGCGCCGCGTAAGCGGTTCGCGCGCCCCGGAGGAAAGCAGGCGTGGGGTGGCGCTCCTGAAGTCTGCCTGCCTCGCAGGCGCGTAAACGCGTCGTCTGCCGATCGCGCCCCATGCCAAATTCCGTGTCTCGGCACGCGTCCGAACGACCAATTGTCGCACGCGGCATTTCTGGCGGGATTGCCACCTCAACCGCACGCGCGCGCCGAGCAATGCGCTTTTCTTCTCTCGTGATTTCAGGGACAATCGCGTCACAAGAACGAGAAACGGCGGTCCGAATGAGGCCGCTGCGAGGGAGGAGTTTCGATGTCGCGATACGGGCTGAAGACGATCGCATTTGCCGCCATACATGCTGTCATGGGCGCGTTGCTCGCGACCACAGCCGGTGCACAGGACTATCCCAGCAAACCGATCACGCTGATTGTGCCATGGCCGGCCGGCGGATCGACCGATATCTCGATGCGCGCGATCGCCGACAGCGCCTCGAAAGTATTGGGACAGCCGATCGTGATCGACAACAAGGCCGGTGGCGGCGGGACGGTCGGACCAGCGACCATGGCAGCGGCCGCGAAGCCGGACGGCTACACCATCTCCCAGATTCCGATCACCGTCTTCCGCCTACCCCTGATGCAGGAAGTGTCATGGGATCCGGCGAAGGATTTTAGCTACATCGTTCATCTCACCGGCTACACCTTCGGCGTCACCACCAGTACGGACTCGCAGTTCAAGAGCTGGAAGGACGTGGTGGAGTTCGCCAAGGCCAATCCGGGCAAGGTGACCTACGCGACACCGGGCACCGGCACCTCGCTGCATATCGGCATGGAGCAGATCGCCGCAATGTCCGGAATCAAGCTCACACAGGTCCCCTTCAAAGGCGGCGCGGAGACCAACGCCGCGGTGCTCGGCCAGCACACCATGCTGCAGGCCGATTCCACGGGATGGCGACCGCTGGTCGACGCCGGCAAGCTCCGGCTGTTGATGGTATGGACCGGTTCGCGCTCGCCGAACTATCCCGACGTGCCGACCCTGAAGGAGCTCGGCTATCCCATGGTCTACGATTCCCCGTTTGGCATCGCCGGGCCCAAGGGCATGGACCCGAAAATCGTCGCCAAGCTGCACGACGCCTTTAAGAAAGCGGTAGAGGACCCGGCAGTGGTGGCGACCCTCGCCAAGTACGACATGGTGCCGAACTACAAGAACACTGAGGACTACAAGAAGTTCGTCGTCGAGGTCACGGAGTCCGAGCGCAAGGTCATCGACACGCTCGGGCTTGCGAGGAAGTAAGACCGTGGCGACTGCAAGTGAAGGCGTCATCCTGAGGCGCGAGCCGCACTTGCGGCTCGCCTCGAAGGATGGATCGGGGTACCGCCGCCCCTTCGAGGGCTGCGCTGCGCTCCGCCACCTCAGAACGAAGGCGATCCGAAAGCGCTGCGCATGAATAATGACACCAACGTCAAACTCCGTCTCAGCAATTCCGAACTCTGGGGCGGGCTGATCGGGTTCGCGCTCGGAGGCTTCGTGATCTGGTCGGGTTTGAAGCTCAAGCTCGGCACCATCAACGATCCAGGCTCCGGCTACGTGCTGTTCTATACGGGGATTCTGATGTGCGTGTTCGCAGGCGCGATCATCGTCTCGGCGGTCACCGAGGGCGGGCCGACGCTGGCCTCCCGCTGGGAGAATGTGCGCTGGACCAAGCCGCTTCTGCTGATCGCCTGCCTCGCCGCGTTCTCCTTCGCACTGGAGCCGCTCGGTTTCCTGCTGTCGTCGATCCCGCTGATGCTGCTGCTCTTGCGCGTGATCGATCCCGTGCGCTGGACGCTGGCAGTTCCGATCGCCGTGCTGGTTCCGGTCGGCATGTGGTGGGTGCTCAAGCGCCTGCTGTTGATCCAACTGCCCTCGGGCTTGCTCGGGATCGGTTGACCGCATGGATACGCTCGCCAATGTCGCGCACGGATTCGGCGTCGCGCTGACGGGAATCAACCTTCTCTACTGCTTCATCGGCGTCTTCATCGGCACGCTGGTCGGCGTATTGCCCGGCATCGGGCCGATCTCGGCGATGTCGCTGCTGTTGCCGGTGACGCTATCAGGCACGCCGGAGTCCGGCATCATCATGATGGCCGGCATCTACTACGGCTCGATGTATGGCGGCTCGACGACCTCGATCCTGGTCAACATCCCCGGCGAAGCGGCTTCCGTCGTGACCTGCATCGACGGCCACCAGATGGCGAAGCAGGGGCGCGCGGGCCCTGCGCTGGGCATCTCCGCCTTCGGCTCCTTCATCGCCGGCACATTTGCGCTCGTCGCCCTGATGCTCGTGGCGCCAAAGCTCGCCAGCATCGCGATCGCATTCGGGCCCGCCGAGTATTTCAGCCTGATGGTTCTCGGCCTCGTCGTGCTCACCTTCCTGACGCAAGGCTCGATGCCGAAGGCGCTGTTGATGGCTTGCATCGGCGTCGTGCTCGGGCTGATCGGGCTCGACAGTATCACGGCGCAGCCGCGCCTCACCTTCGGCCGCATGGAACTAATCGACGGCATCGGTCTCGTGCCCGTCGTGATGGGCCTGTTCGGCGTCGCCGAGGTGCTGCTCAACACCGAGCAGGCCATCAAGCGCGACATCATCAACACGAAGATCACTCAGCTTTTGCCTGACAGGGCCGACTGGCAGGCCAGCGCCGGCCCCGTCGCGCGCGGCACGCTCCTTGGCTTCCTGCTCGGCATTTTGCCGGGCGGCGGCGCAGTAGTGGCGTCGTTTGCGTCCTATGCACTGGAGAAGCGGCTGTCGAAATCGCCGGAGCGCTTTGGCCATGGCGCGATCGAGGGCGTCGCAGGTCCGGAGTCCGCCAACAATGCGGCCGCGGGCGGGGCGTTCATTCCGCTGATGACGTTGGGCATCCCGCCGAACGTGGTGATGGCGCTGCTGCTCGGGGCGTTCGTCATTCACGGCCTGCAGCCGGGACCACTGCTCATCACGCAAAACCCAGGTCTGTTCTGGGGCATCGTTGCCAGCATGTATATCGGCAATCTGATGCTGCTGGTGCTCAACCTGCCGATGATCGGCATGTGGGTACAGCTTCTGAAGCTGCCCTACAACATCCTGTTCCCGCTGATCATCCTGTTCACGATCCTCGGCGTCTACTGCTCCAGCAACAACGTGTTCGACGTCTATGTGATGATTGCCTTCGGCGCCATCGGCTACTTCATGCGCAAGCTCGGCTTCGAGCCGGCGCCGCTGGTGCTGGCCTTCGTGCTGGGACCGATGATGGAGAACAACTTGCGCAAGTCGCTGATCCTCTCGCAGGGCGATCTCTGGACCTTCGTGCAGCGGCCGATCTCGGCAGCGTGCCTTGCGCTCGCGCTGGTGCTGCTGATCGCGCCGCTGCTGCCGTCGCTGCGCAAGAAGCGCGAGCTGGTGGCATTGGACGAAGGGGCGTGAGGAGATTTGGAGGGTGGGTCAGGTAACCCACCCCCACGATCCCTACCCCGCCGCAGGTACTGCATTGTTCGGCGGAGCGCCCCATGGTCGCTCGGCTGACGCCAGCCCGATCAGGCGGCCCTGGATGTAGTCGCAGCCCCAGTCACGCAGCATGCTTGCTGCCTCCTCGTCCTGCACCCATTCGGCGACCGTCTTGATGTCGAGGCGGCGGGCGAGGTCGATCAGGGTCTGCACGAAGGCGCGGTCGTCGGCGGAATGGGTGATGTTCTGCACGAAGGCGCCGTCGATCTTGACCATGTCGACGCCGAGCTTGCGCAAATTGCGGAACGAGGTGTAGCCGGCGCCGAAATCGTCGATCGCGATGCGGCTGCCGAAATGCTTCAGGCGCCCGACGAAGGCGCGGACGTCGTCGATGTCCTGGATGGCCACCGTCTCGGTGATCTCGACGATCAGCCGCTCGGCAACGCCGGGATGGGCATGCATCAGCGACTCGATTCCCGCCCACCAGTCCGGATCCATGGTGGTGTCCGGCGAAATGTTGAGGCTGAGCCGGACATCGGGCGAAGCGGCGAGCTCGGCGACCACGAGCTCGAGGACGCGGTGATCGACCAGGCGAATGAGGCCGAGCCGTTCGGCCACCGGCACGATGTCGGGCGCGAGCAGCACCTGGCCGTCGCCCTGGTCCATCCGCACCAGGCATTCGTGGAATGCGTCCTCGCGCGTGCCTGCGGCCACCACCGGCTCGTAGGCGAGCAGGATGCGGCGTTCGTTCAACGCAGTCACGATCTCGTCGGTGACGCGGATATTGACGCGGCGCTGTGCGTCGCGCTCGGCGTTCGGACGCCACGCAGCGAAGGAGCCGGCGCGGCGGCGCTTGGCGGCGTCTAGCGTTTCATGGGCGCGGTTGATTGCCTCATCGGTGCTGCGGGCATAGCGCGGCACGCTGACGGCGCCGATCGAGGCGGTGACGGAGACCGGCCCGGACCTTGTCGGCACAACCTCGTCGCGGATCCCGGCGAGAAAGCGCTCGGCGGCGACGTTCATGTCGTCGATGGTGCAGTTCTTCAGGATCAGGCCGAACTTGTTGCCGGAGAAGCGGCCGAGCACGTCGCCGCCGCGCAGGCGCGCGCGGATGCGCTTGGCGACGTCGAGGATCACGGCATCGGCAACGTCGAAGCCGAAGGCGTCATTGACGCGGGCGAGATGATCGATGCCGAGCAGCATGAAGGCCGAGGTCGAGCGGAAACGGGTCGCCTCCTCGATCGCCTCGGCCAGGGCCGCGATCAGATGGGTACGGTTGAGCTCGCCGGTCAGCGGATCGAGACGGGCCAGCCTCGCCAGTTCCTCGTCGCGGGCGTGGCGCTCATTGTTGATGCAAACGATGCCCTGAGCCCGCACCGGGCGACCGTCGGGGCCGGCGAACCAGCGACCGGTCTCCTCGATCCAGACCACGGGATCGGAGGCGCTCATGCGCACGCCGTATTCGACGCGGTAGGGCGTGCCGTCGGCACCATGCACGGCCGAAGTCTGGGCCAGCGCAGCGGCGCGCAGCGATTGCGCGGGCTCGATCAGCTTGGCGAATTCGGCGCCGATGGCAAGCCGCTCAGTGGGGATGCCGGGAAAGACCGCATCGACATGCTCACTCCAGACAATGGCATCGCTGGCGAGGTCCCAGACGAACACGGCCTGGCCGAGGCCGGCCAGGATTGCGGAGGCTTGCGGCAATGCAGGGGTCAAATTCGCCTCGTTTCGGGACAGCGGGGAGTCCTGAGCCGGCACAGGATAGAGCCAGATTCGCTCTCGACCCTAGGCAAAGTTCATAAACAATTTGGAAACCACGTTCGAAGGCGGGGTCGGAACCAAACCGGTCCGGCCGGCATAGGCCTTGCGAGTACATGACACGCAGCGGCGTCAGCGTCCCGAAACGCGACAGTTCCGCCAGATCAACGGTGATTTGCGATGTTGAGTACTGATCGATCGGATGAGGCAGAAGGCGGCACAGGCACGGCCCTGGTGCCGTTGACACAGACATTGCAGTGGGCACGCAAGGTGCCGCTGCCGCGGCCGGATTCGAGCTTCGTCACCCAGCTCATCGCCAATGCCGAGCACCTGCCCCAGACCAGCCGGCTGCGCCGCGCCTCGCCCGAGGATGCGCGGACGGCCTATGGCAGCAAGTGCCCATTGCCCAGCGTCGGCGCCCGCACGCGGCAGGTGGCTTGAGGGAAAATCAGCGCGGCGGCGTGTCGGAAGGCGGCGTGCCGTTGCCCGGCTGTAAATCCGGCGAGGGGATTTCCGGCGACTGCGTGGCAGGCTTCGGTGCGGGATGATCCTTCAGCACGGACTCGGCGACCGATTGCGCCGAAGGCGCGGGCGGCACCGGCGCAGGCGCCGGCTCGTGCTTCGGCTGGAAGATCTCGTCCGCCGACGCCGGCGGCTCGGCCTGGCGCTTGGCCTTGCGCGGCGTCGTCACGGCCTCGGCAGGAACATAGGTGATGCGGCGGCGCGTGCGCTGGGCGATGCCGCCGAGAAAATCGGCCATCGCGAGCAGCACCAGGAGGAAATAGGTGGAGTTGCCGAATTTCGGCCACATCACGAATTCGGCCGCAGCCGCGCCGAACACGATCAGCGACAGCAGGTGATCCATCAGGAACTTGGCCCCCGGCCGCGCCCCCTTGACCACCTCGAGCAGCAACAGCACCACGCCGAGGGCGAGCAGGAGGTCGGCGAGCGTGACCGGCCAGGCCTCGCCCGTCACCATCGGCACCTTGAACAACACGTCCGTGAACGACACGGTCGGCATCAGGAAGGCGATGATGTTGTAGACCGCGAGCGGAATCAGAAGCAGCGGGAAACCGACCATCGGCAAAATGCCTTCTCGATCAAGACGTCCGGACAGGACAATGCGGCGGCGAAGCATTTGCTCCGCCGCCGTCACCACCTAATGCATCATAGCTCTTGGATAGGCCGAAATCAGGGGCCACGTCGCCGCGCCCAACCGAAAACGCCAGCCTTTAGGACTCTTTCTTCTTCAAGACCTGGCGGCCCTTGTACATGCCGGTCTTGAGGTCGAGATGGTGCGGGCGGCGGAGCTCGCCGGAATCCTTGTCCTCGACATAGGTCGGCTTCTTGAGAGCATCCGCCGAGCGGCGCATGCCACGGCGCGACGGCGAGGTTTTTCTTCTCGGAACGGCCATTATCAATATCCTCTAGGGATTGGTGTTTTCCGGGCATCGTCCGCGAGGGGACGGCTCAGCACCCGCAATACGAGGCGAGCTGAATGCCGATCAAGGCCGCGCTTATAGAGGAAGGCTGGCGGCAAAGCTAGGGTTTTGGACCGGAAAATATGCCCGAAAAGAGCTCAAAATCCGCGATTTTCCCGCCAGCAGGTTGCAAGCGAGCTCGCCTGCCCCCGCGCCATATAGATTGCGGCCAGCCGCCGCATGCCCGGACCGGGGCTTTTGGCACTGCGTTTGACCGGATTCGGCAGAATCGAGGCCAGTAGGGCCGCCTCCCGAGAAGACAGGTTCGCGGCCGATTTGCCGAAGGCATAGGCGCTGCCCGCCTCGACCCCAAACTGGCCCCGCGGGCCGAACTCGGCGATGTTGAGGTAGATTTCCAGGATCCGCGACTTGGGCAGGACGAAGTCGATCCACAGCGCGAGCGGAAACTCCAGCGCCTTGCGCACGAAATCCCGCCCCTGCCAGAGGAACAGGTTCTTGGCCACCTGCTGGGTGATGGTGGAGGCGCCCCGGAACGGCGTACCGTCCTCCTGCGCGTCATCAATTGCCTCGCGCAGCGCGCCCCAGTCGATGCCGCGGTGCCTGCAGAAGTGGGCGTCCTCGGCCGCCACCACCGATCGCGGCAGGTAAGGCGACATCGCCGAAAGATCTATCCATTCCCGGTGCATCGGTGCGCCGCGCAGGGACCGCCAGGCCATCAGCGTCGAAACGGGATGGCCGGCGCGGTAGAACGGCGCAACTGCGTAGGGCGCGAGCAGCGCGATCGCAAGCACCACGATCAGGGTCTTGAGAACGCGCAAAGCAACCTTTCCGGCGCAAAATCAAACGCGGCCACGGGCTCGGCCATTAAGCCTGTGATAATTCTGGCCTTTTCCAGCACTTTTAAGGCCTTCCAAACGATTGACTGAGGCGAGCGCATAAAGGATTGTCCCGCCGATTTTTAGTTCTGGAGCCCTTCTTGATGACCGGCACGTCCCCGTCCGATTTCGCCAAACGTCTGGACAAGACCGCTGATGACACCGAGGCCCTGCTCGGGCGCCTGCTGTCGGACGACATCCTGCCTGATGAAATTGCCCGGCCCAAGCGGCTGATGGACGCAATGCGCTATTCGAGCCTCAACGGCGGCAAGCGCCTGCGGCCGTTCCTGGTGGTCGAGAGCGCCGCGGTGTTCGGCGTGCCGCGCGAGGCCGCCCTGCTCGCCGGCGCCGCGCTGGAATGCATCCACTGCTATTCGCTGATCCATGACGATCTGCCGGCGATGGACAATTCGGATCTGCGCCGCGGCCGGCCCACCCTGCACAAGAAGACCGACGATGCCACCGCGATCCTCGCCGGCGACGGCCTGTTGACGCTCGCCTTCGACATCATCACCCGCGACGAGGTCCATCGCGACGCCACAGTGCGGCTGCTGCTGACGCGTGCGCTGGCGCGCTGCGCCGGCATCGGCGGCATGGTCGGCGGCCAGATGCTCGATCTCGCCGGCGAAGGCCGGTTCGGCGACCGCGAGCCGGTCGATGTCGCGCGTCTGCAGCAGATGAAGACCGGCGCTCTCCTCCGCTACGGCTGCATCGCCGGCGCGATCCTGGGCCAGGCGTCGGAGAAGGAATACCAGGCGCTCGATGATTACGGCCATGCACTCGGTGAAGCCTTCCAGATCGCCGACGACCTGCTCGACGTCGAGGGCGATGCGGCGGCGCTCGGCAAGCCTTCGGGCCAGGACGCAGCGCTCGGCAAGACCACCTTCGTCACTCAGCTCGGCATCGAAGGCGCCAAGCAGCGCGTGCGCGATCTGCTCGCGCGGGCCGACACCGCCGTCTCGATCTTCGGCGACCGCGCCGACGTGCTCCGCGCCGCTGCGCACTTCGTCGCCGAGCGGAAGAACTGACCGAGAGGAACGATCTTTACTTCGCCCCGCTTGCGGGGAGAGGTCGACATTCAAGCACAGCTTGAATGTCGGGTAGTCCGCCGCTGCGGCGACAACGAGAGTCTACCGAAAAGGCCGTAGCCGTCATGGCCACTGACAAGGAAGATCCCGTCCTCGTCCGCTTCCGCCAGATGTCGCGGCCGATGCGACTGCTTTATGCACGGCCGCGGACTTTTATCGCGCTTGGCGTCGGCATCATCGTCGCCCTGCTGTTGCCGGGCTCGCTGCGGCTGGTGACGCGGCTATTGCTCGGCTGGGACGCGCTGATCGCGGCCTATCTCGTGCTGGTCTACGGCATGATGCTGAACAACGACCACCAGCACATCCGCCGGGCCGCCGCGATGCAGGACGACGGCCGTTTCGTGATCCTGCTGGTGACGGCGATCGGCGCGTTTGCAAGCATCGCCGCGATCGTCTCCGAGCTCGGCACGCCGCATCGTGGCGTGTCGGAGCTGACCATCGCAATCACCACCATCGCGCTGAGCTGGGCCGCCGTGCACACGACCTTCGCGCTGCATTACGCTCATGATTACTACCGTCACCCGCCGGGCGGCCTGCAATTCCCGAGCGGCGAGAGGGAAGATCACGCCGACTATTGGGACTTCGTCTATTTCTCCTTCGTGATCGGCATGACCGCGCAGGTCTCCGACGTCGGCATCACCGACAAGACCATCCGCCGCACCGCCACCGCGCACGGCATCGTCTCCTTCATCTACAACACGGCGCTGCTGGCGCTGACGGTCAACATCGCAGCGAGCGCGATCGCGACGTAGGCTGTTTCCTCAGGCGCGACGTGAACTGTGGCCTCGCCTCAGCCATCCGCGATGTGCCCGCGATATTGCGGCAGATTGTCCGTGATCTCGTACCAGGGCGCCTTGGAGCCGACGAAAATATGGGCGCTCGGCCGGATCGAGGGAGCGTCGACCAGGGTTCCCAGGGCGACATGGACCCATTTTCCTTCGCGAACCCGGGAATAAAGCAGCGAGCAGCAGCGGGCGCAGTGCGCATCATGGGTGGTCTCGTCCCCGAAGATGAGGCGCTGGTCCGCGCCCGCGACGATACGGAGCTTGGCCTGCTCGATCCCGGCGAACGGCTTGAAGGCTGAGCCGGTGGTGCGGCGGCAGTTCGAACAGTGGCAGTTCAGCGCGTAGGAGAATTCGTCCGCCACCTCAAAGCGGACTGCGCGGCAGAAGCATTCGCCGGCAAGGATGGAGGCGTTCGACTTTTCTGATCCGGTCATGACAATGCTCTCGCGCAAGCGGCGATAACACCCATAGCGCAATTCGGCGGGCGTGACTAAATTCTCGCGGAGCAAACATTCGGGAGGATGAGCCATGAGCCAGAACCGTGCGAGTGTCGAGGCCGTCGTGCAGACCTATTTTGACGGGCTTTACGAAGGCGATGCCGAGAAGCTCGGCGCCATCTTCCATCCCTCCGCCGACCTGCGCTGGGTCGAGAAGGGCGAGCTTCAGGTGCTCACCGTGCCGGACTGGCTCGACCGCGTGCGCAAGCGGGCTTCCGCCAAGGCCGAAGGCAAGCCGCGCGAGGATTTCATCGTCACCATCGATCGTTCGGATGACAAGACCGCCTTCATCAAGGTCAGGTGCCAGTTGCCGCCGCGCTATTTCACCGACTATCTGGTCGCAATGAAACTCAGCGACGGCTGGCAGATCGTATCGAAATCCTACCGGTATGACCTGAAGGACTGACGAGGGAACGGCTGGGCCCGACCGCACTTTGCGGACGGGACTCGGAACGCTCCGTCCACGCCGCAAGCAAAGAGCTGTCGCGGCCGCCTCAAAAACCTTGTCACGACAGCGCGGCCATGCCACTGGCGGAGACGGAATCGTCACCACCCTGCTCCTGCTCGCCAATGTCCGCGCCCTCCATCGCCCCATTGCCCGCATCCGGCGACGGCCGCGATGCACTGTCGGTGCTGCATTCGGTGTTCGGCCTGCCCGGCTTCCGCGGCGCACAGGGCGAGATCATCCGGCATGTCACCGATGGCGGCAATTGCCTGGTCCTGATGCCGACCGGCGGCGGCAAGTCGCTGTGCTATCAGCTCCCCTCGCTGCTGCGCGAAGGCTGCGGCATCGTGGTGTCGCCTTTGATCGCACTGATGCGCGACCAGGTCGCGGGCCTGATCGAAGCGGGCGTCAACGCCGCCGCGCTGAACTCGTCGCTGACGCCGCAGGAGGCGTCCGAAGTCGAGCGCCGCCTGATCGCGGGCGATCTCGACCTGCTCTATGTCGCGCCGGAACGCCTCGTCACGCCGCGCTGCCTGTCGCTGCTGGCGCAAGCGAAGGTGGCGCTGTTTGCGATCGACGAAGCGCATTGCGTCTCGCAATGGGGGCATGACTTCCGGCCCGAATATGTCGCCCTCTCTGTCATCGCTGTGCGCTTTCCCGACGTGCCGCGCATCGCGCTGACCGCGACCGCGGACGAGTTGACGCGCAAGGAGATCGTCGAGCGGCTCCAGCTTGTGGGCAGCCCGCAATTCGTCTCCAGCTTCGACCGGCCGAACATCCGCTACGAGATCGTCGACAAGCGCAATTCGGTGTCGCAGCTCAAGGAGTTCATTCGCGAGCGCCATATGGGCGATGCCGGCGTGGTCTATTGCCTGTCCCGCAATCGGGTCGAGGAGGTTGCCGCGGCGCTGGAAGACGCCGGCATTCCGGCGCTGCCCTACCACGCCGGTCTCGACAGCAGCGTGCGCTCGCGCAACCAGGACCGCTTCCTCAACGAGGACGGCATCGTGATCGTCGCAACCATCGCCTTCGGCATGGGCATCGACAAGCCCGATGTGCGCTTCGTCGCCCATCTCGATCTGCCCAAGAGCATCGAGGCCTATTACCAGGAGACCGGGCGCGCCGGCCGCGACGGCAAGCCGTCCGCCGCTTGGATGGCCTATGGCCTCTCGGACATCGTGCAGCAGCGCCGCATGATCGACGAATCAGGCGCGTCCGACGATTTCAAGCGGGTCTCGATCGGCAAGCTTGACGCGTTGGTTGGCCTTGCCGAAACGCCGCATTGCCGGCGCCGGCGGCTGCTCGCCTATTTCGGCGAGGTCGTGATGACCGAGAGCTGCGGCAATTGCGACAACTGCCTGACACCACCGAAAATGCGCGACGGCAAGGTGCTGGCGCAAAAACTGCTGTCCTGCGTCTACCGCACCGGCCAGCGTTTCGGCGCGATGCATCTGATCGACGTGCTGGTGGGACGGCTGACCGAGAAGGTGAATCAGTTCGGCCACGACAAGCTCTCGGTGTTCGGCGTCGGGCGCGAGCTCAACGAGAAGCAGTGGCGCACCGTGCTGCGGCAACTGGTGGCGATGGGGCATTTGCAGAGCGACAGCGAGGCTTTTGGCGCGCTGAAGCTGACGGACTCCTCACGCAGCGTCCTGCGCGGCGAGGCCGAGGTGTGGCTGCGCGAGGAGGCGCCCGGCACTCGCGTCCGCGCCAGCCGCGCCAAATCCCGCCGCGGCGATCTCGCCCCTGCGGCAAACGCACCCCAGGGCGATGTCGATCCCGAATTGCGCGCACGCTTGCGCGCCTGGCGCTCGGACGTCGCGCGCGAGCGCGGCGTGCCCGCCTATGTGGTGCTGCACGATGCCACCATCGACGGCATCGTGCGGGCCTGGCCGACCACGCTCGACGAATTGCGCAACGTCCCTGGCATCGGCGACAAGAAGCTCGAGCACTACGGGGAGGAGCTGCTGCGGCTGGTCAGGACTCGGTAGGGCAGCGGCGCAGCCCGCCAATCCCACGCGATAGACGGCGGCGCGGACCGTAGTTGGCGCGCCCTACTCCCTCCACACACGTCGGACAGCGCGTAGCGCTGTCCCCGTAGCGGAGCGCAGATCCGGGATCCATACCGCGTGATCTATCTTAGGGCACGCGCGACGACGTTCTTCGCCAAACTACTCCCTGGGGTTATGGGTCCCGGCCCCCGTGCGCAGTTGCGCACTAGGCCGGGACGACAGGGTGACGCGGCGCCAGTCGCACCCGCATCACCCAAGCCTCACCCGTTCCGGAACGCATAAGCGTAGCCGTTGAGCGCGGGGGCGCCGCCGAGGTGCGCATAGAGTATCTTTGCGCCCTTCTCGAAATAGCCCTTCTTCGCAAGATCGATCAGGCCCTGCATCGATTTGCCCTCGTAGACGGGATCGGTGATCATGCCTTCGAGCCGTGCGGTGAGGCGGATCGCCTCCTTGGTCTCCTCCGACGGCACGCCATAGGCGGGATAGGCGTAATCCTCGATCAGCACGACGTCATCCGCGACGAGGTCCTTGCCGAGCTCGACGAGCTTCGCCGTGTTCTGCGCGATCGAGAGCACCTGCGCCTTGGTTTGTGCCGGCGTGAAGGAGGCATCGATGCCGATGACTTTTCGCGCGCGACCATCGGCGGCGAAGCCCACCAGCATGCCGGCATGGGTCGAGCCGGTGACGGTGCAGACGATGATGTAGTCGAACTTGAAGCCGAGCTCCTGCTCCTGCTTGCGCACCTCCTCGGCGAAGCCGACATAGCCGAGCCCGCCGAACTTGTGCACGGAGGCGCCGGCAGGAATCGCGTAGGGCTTGCCGCCGGCCGCCTTCACCTCCTCGATCGCCTGCTCCCAGCTCTTGCGGATGCCGATGTCGAAGCCGTCATCGACCAGGCGCACGTCGGCGCCCATGATGCGCGAAAGCATGATGTTGCCGACGCGATCATAGACCGCGTCCTCGTGCGGCACCCAGGCTTCCTGCACGAGGCGGCACTTCATGCCGACCTTGGCCGCCACGGCGGCCACCATGCGGGTGTGGTTGGACTGCACGCCGCCGATCGACACCAGCGTGTCGGCGTTGGAGGCGATCGCATCGGGGATGATGTATTCGAGCTTGCGCAGCTTGTTGCCGCCATAGGCAAGACCGGAATTGCAGTCCTCGCGCTTGGCATAGATCTCGACCTGACCGCCGAGATGCTTGGACAAGCGCTCCAGCTTCTCTATGGGTGTCGGGCCGAAGGTCAGCGGATAGCGCGCGAATTTTTCCAGCATCGTAAAGTCATCCCGATTGGCGTTGAGCTGGCCGCAGCGACTAGCATCTGGCCCCGCAAATGTGCTCTCAAAAGCAAGGCAGGATTGACGCAATCCTTGCGCCTTGGTGGGCAAGTCTTCTAATTTCTTTCGTCAGAATGATATTTTACGAAAGCTTCTTCCATGCCTGCCCGACTCGACCGTATCGATCTCAAGATATTGCGATTGCTGCAGAATAACGGCCGGCTGAGCAACGCGGAGCTGGCCGAAACTGTCGCGATCAGCCCGGCGACCTGTCACCGCCGCACCCAGCGCCTGTTCGAGGACGGTTTTATTGCCGCCGTCCGCGCCATGGTCGCGCCGAAGAAGGTCGCCAAGGGCACGCTGGTCATGGTCGGCGTCGTGCTCGACCGCTCGACGCCGGAGAGTTTTGCGACGTTCGAGCAGGCGATCGCCAAGCTGAAATTCGTGCTCGACTGTCACCTCGTCGCCGGCGATTTCGATTACTTCCTTAAGATCCGTGTCGGCGACATGGAGGATTTCAACCGCATCCACGGCGAGCAGCTCATCGCACTGCCAGGCGTCCGCCAGACCCGCACCTTCTTCGTGATGAAGGAGGTGGTCGACAACGCGCCGCTGGAGTTTTGAGCGGAAGCTATTGATGCGCGATAGGCATCATGACAGATTCTGCCAATGCCGATGCAACCACTCCCCTTCCGCCAGCAAAATCCGATCGCACCGGCCTACCGTCGAGGCTGGGTGGATGAGGCGGTTGCCGCGATCGAGGCGGACCAGTGCCGCACCGCCGACACCCATCTGATCCGGCTGATCGTGCCGGCGCTCGCCGGGATAGACATCTATCTGAAGGACGAATCCACGCACCCGACCGGCAGCCTGAAGCATCGTCTGGCCCGCTCGCTGTTTCTCTATGCACTGTGCAACGGGCATATCCGCGAGGGCACGCCGGTCATCGAAGCCTCATCGGGATCGACCGCGGTGTCGGAGGCCTATTTCGCGCAGATGATCGGCGTGCCCTTCTACGCCGTGATGCCGCGCACGACCTCGGCGGAGAAGATCGCCGCAATCGAGCACTATGGCGGCAACTGCCATCTGATCGATGATGGCCGCACGCTCTATGCGGAAGCCGCCGCGCTCGCCGCGCGCCTGAACGGCCACTACATGGACCAGTTCACGTTTGCCGAGCGCGCCACCGATTGGCGCGGCAACAACAACATCGCCGAATCCATTTTCACGCAATTGAAGGGCGAGCCGCGACCGATTCCGGACTGGATCGTGATGGGCGCGGGCACCGGCGGCACCTCCGCGACGATTGGGCGATACTTACGCTATCGCCAGTATCCGACGCGGCTCTGCGTCGTCGACGTCGAGCATTCCGCCTTCTTCGATTGCTTCCGCACGCAGGACCGCACGCAAGTTTGCGAGCGCCCCTCCCTGATTGAAGGCGTTGGCCGCCCGCGTTGCGAGCCGTCGTTCGTCCCGGGCGTGGTCGACCGCATGATGAAGATCCCGGATGCGGCGACGATCGCGGCGATGAACGTGCTGTCGCGGCGGCTGCGGCGGGCTGTCGGCGGATCCACAGGCACCAATTTCCTGGCGCTGTGCCGGCTCGCATCGGAGATGCGAAAGACGAATGTGACGGGATCGCTGGTGACGCTGATCTGCGATTCCGGCGAACGTTATCGCCAGACCTATTACGAACCCGCCTGGTTGAACGCGCGCGGTCTCGACCCCGCGCCCGTTGAGGCCGCCTTGTCGTCGTTCCTGGCAACAGGCGATCCGCTGACGCTCGCCGTCGATGACGTCGCCAATCCGCAGAGCGCACGAAGCCCCGAGGCATCATAGCCGACGCCCTCGGACGGTCACCGCTCCGGAGCTCGATGTCACGGCAACTTCACTTGCCTTCACCGCGCCCGCGGGCGAGCCTCGCTCCTTCTCAACGAGGAGATCCCGCCGTGCGCCTGCCCATTCTCGATCCGAAAGAGCTGAGTAGCGAACAGAAGCCGCTCTATGACGACATGCGAGCGGGCATCAAGGACCACTTCAAGGGCTTTGTGAACATGCGCGAGGATGGCGCGCTGCTCGGGCCCTGGAATCCCTGGATCCGTGAGCCGCGTTTCGGCAAGCCGGTGTGGGAGCTGGTCAAGGCGGTCGCGGCGAACCCGCTGTTGCCGGCTCCGGTGCGCGAGGTCGCGATCCTCGTTACCGGTTCGCATTTCCGCTCCGGCTACGAGCTTTATGCCCATGTGCTTGTTGCCGAGCAGCGCGGCCTCTCCGATGAGAAGCTGGGCACCATCGTCGCCGGGCAGCGGCCGGTTGACCTCACCAAGCAGGAGGCGGTCGCCTACGACATGGCCTCCGCGCTGGTGAGCGGCGGCGTGCTGCCGGAATTAACCTGGCGCGCGGCGGTGAAGGAGTTCGGCGAGCACGGCGCGGCCGAACTGTCCTATCTCGTCGGCATCTACTGCATGGTCTCTGTGACGCTGAACACGTTCGACGTCCCGGTACCGGAGTAGAACTGCTCGCGCGATCACTCCGCTGCCTTGTTTGCAGGCGCGGGAGGCAGCCAGCCGCCATGCCTGCAGTCAGTTGCGCACGGCATAGAGCGGCGTGCGCAGCGTCACCTGGTAAGACGGCTTCGGCAGCCACGCAATCTGCGCGGTGATGCCGAACAGGCGGTTGTCGTTGTCATCCATGCGGTCGAGGTCGAGCCGCAGGATCGGTTGGGTGAAGGACTGCGCCAGCGTCTGATTGAGAAGCCGCGCGCCACCGAATGACTGCACGCCGAGGCGTCCCGTGAACTTCCAGTTGCTCGGCCATTGATAATAGCCGCCGGCATAAAGGATCGTGTACGGCCTTATGCTGGCGAACTGGCTGGCGATGTCGATGTAGGTGTATTGCACGCCGGCAAGCCAGCCCCTCGTCTCGTCCTCATCCAGCGCGTAGTCGAGTTCCAGGATGTTATTGAACGATGTCGTCATGCCCGGCTCGTTCGGCACCGACTGCGTCAGGGTGGATTGCAGCTTGATCGTCGGGATCTGCCCGCCGTTCTGCTGATAGAGCTCGGCGTACATGCCGATGTTCCAGCTCGTGACGTCGAATGATGACCAGCCGCCGCCGAGATCGATCGTTGAGCCGGACACGCCGCCGTAGAGCGACACGCTATCGCTGACGTCGACGGTCAGCGGCAGATCGACGGCAATCGATTTCGCGGCCGGCAGGCCGTTCGGCAGCGCAGTGCGGCCGCGCGCCGCCAACGCCTCGAGCGCCGCCGACAGCGACGTGTTGCCGAAGCCGAGCCCGAGCGCTCCCGCCGGGATCGTCGCATAGGTCGTGCGCAGATCGAGATAAATGTTAGGAACGGCCGGCTCGGTGGCGGCGTCATCTTCGGTGTCGGCGGCAAAGGCGGCGCCGGCCGACATCATTAGACAGAGCAGCCCCGCCGCGGGAGCCCCCAAAGCCGGGCGGAACGTTTGACTGCGGATGAACACGTGACAATCCGACGCGGGAAGCGCTGTGATGACGGAACCGCTGCTAGATGGAACGTGATCGTCACGATGGTCAAGCGGCATCCGCAACCGATGGACTGTACGAACGTGCACGGCTACCCTGCCGTGCTCGCAGCGACACATCCGCCCGCCCGAGTGCAGGCCGGACAACGGAGGACGACAGCCATGAAGACGTCACGCCGCATCTTGCTGGCCGGAATGGCCGGGCTCGCCGTGGCACCTCGCGCAGCACCGGCCTTTGCATCGACGGTCGCCGACGACGGCGCGACGGTGGCCGAAGAGCGCTTTGCGCGGATGATCGCAGCGGCACATGCGCCCGATCTCACCTGCCTGCAACAGGCCGAACGTTACGCTGACGTGCATTGGCGGGAGTATGTTGCGGCGGCGAGAGCAGTGCTCGAGGCAAGAGTGTGATGCTCTTTGGTCCGAGGATACAAGAGGGGCTTCGCGCGACCCACGAAGCCCCTGTGTCAGCTCAGGCCATCTGTTCCCAGAGCCGACGGGTGAGGACTCCGGCGCGCTTCTCGATCGCGGCGGCGGCATCGAGCGCGAGGTCCTCACGGTAGCGTCCGGCGATGAGCTGCACGCCGATCGGCTTGCCGTCATGCAACGCCACCGGCACCACGGCGCCGGGCAGACCCAGCACGTTGATCGCGGAGATAAAGCGGATCTCGCCCCAGAAGATCTCGCGTACGCGCTCGGCGCTGACCGTATCCTCGCGCGGCCCCGGCGTCGGCTTCACCGTGGTCGGCGCCAGCACCACCGGATAGTCCTCGAAGAATAGTTGCCAGGCGCGGATATGGCCGTTGCGCGCGGCGGTGGCGCGCATCCAGGCCGGCAGGTCGAGCACGCTGGCCTCGGTCTTCATGCCGCCCCATGCCTTGTGGAAGTCCTCCGAAGTGACCTTGAGCATCGCGGCCTCCTGCATCACCACCGTCTCGTTGGTGATGATGTCGCACCAGGTCTGCCAGACGCCGTTGATGTCGGGTACCTCGACCTCGCTGACGCGATAGCCGGAGCGATCAAGATGATCGGCGGCCTGGCGCAGCGCCGCCGCGACCTGCGGATCGACGTCCATGTCTTCGGGGATCTTGGCGAGCGCAACCTTGACCGGCCCCTTCGGCTTCGGCCCGACCAGCGGCGCCGGCACCCACCAGGGATCGCGCGGATCACGCTGGCTCATCACTTCGAGCGCCAGACGAACGTCGGCGACGTGGCGGGCGAGCGGGCCCTGCGCCGACATCAGATGCGCCAGCATCGGTCGCTCGGCCGTTGCGCTCTGGTTGAAGGCCGGGATGCGCCCCTGCGTCGGCTTGATGGTGGCGATGCCGTTGCAATGCGCCGGCCAGCGCAGCGAGCCGCCGATGTCGTTGCCGTGCGCGATGGTGCCGATGCCGGCGGCGACCGCCGAACCCGCCCCGCCCGAGGAGCCGCCGCAGGTGATGTTCGGATCCCAGGGGTTCAGCGTCAGCCCGTGCAGGGGACTGTCGGTGAAGCCGCGGAAGGAAAATTCCGGCGTGTTGGTCAGCCCGATGACGATCGCGCCGGCTTTCTTCAGATTGCGGACGACCGGCGAATCCGATGGCGCGATGAGGTCCTTGTTGGCCGGCACGCCGTTGAAATTGGGTCGGCCTTCATAGTCAACATTCTCCTTGATGGTGATCGGCACACCGTGCAGGAGGCCGAGCTCGCCGCCCTTGGCGCGTTGCTTGTCGGCCGCATGCGCCGCCGCGAGCGCCTCTTCCGAGAGATCGACGACCACCGCGTTGAGCCTGGGATTGACTGCGTGCATCCGCTCGAGATGGGCTTCGACCGTCTCGACCGCGGAGATTGCCCCAGTGCGGATCGCGGCCGCAGTGTCGACCGCCGACCATTGCCAGACCGGCCCCTTCGGGCGGGGCGGCGCGGCCGGTTTGCGTGGTGCGGCTTTCTTGGCCGGCCTTGCAGGAGCCGCTTTGCCGACAGTCGCCTTCTTGCGCGAGGTCTTCGCCGCCGATTTCCTCGAAGCCGTTTTCTTCCTGGTCGCCGTCTTCTTCGCCACGTCGCTTTCTCCTGAAATTGCGCAGCGGAGGTTACGGAGGGCGATAGGGCGTGTACAGGTGCGTTTCTGCATGGCGCTTTGGCGGGGGCCCGCCAATGCGCCGAATTGTCTGGGATCGTCGTGCGCCCTCGCTCTACTCGGCAGGGCACGCCACGACCGCGTCCGGCGCGCGGTCGAGCCGAAGGCTCCACAGCGCGAGCAGGAGGCCCACTGCCGTGATTGCCGCGGCCACCATCGGCAGCGCGGAGAGACCGAGCCCGCGATCGATGGTGGCGCCGCCGGCCCAGGCGCCGAGCGCGTTGCCGAGATTGAACGCGGCGATGTTGAGGCTCGAGGCGAGCGTGCGGCCACTCGGGCCCGCGGCTTCGAGAACGCGAAGCTGCAGCGGAGCCACGGTTGCGAAGGCGGCGATGCCGAGCAGCAGGATCAACACGATCGCAAGACTCTTGATCGACAGCACCGCAGCGAGACCCACGAGCACGATCGCGAGCGCGGCGAGCGTGCCGATCAGGGCACGCGCCAGCCCACGGTCGGCGAGCCTGCCTCCCGCGACATTGCCAATGGCAAGCCCGACGCCGAACACCAGGAGGATCGGCGATACGGCGGCTTCCGGAAAGCCGGTGAAGCGCGTCAGGATCGGCTGGATGTAGGTGAAGACGACGAACAGGCCGGCGAAGCCGAACACGGTCATGGCAAGGCCGAGCAGCACCTGCGGCCGGCCGAGCACCGCCACTTCCTCTGCGAGCGAGATGGGCTTGTCGCCGCTGCCGACATGGCCCGGCACGAGCGCGGCGACCACCGCAAACGCGATCACGCCGATCGCGGTCACCGCCCAGAACGCCGCGCGCCAGCCGAGCATCAGGCCGAACCAGGCGCCGAAGGGCACGCCGAGCAGGGTTGCGACCGTCAGGCCGATGAACATGGTTGATATCGCGGAGGCGCGCTTGTCCTCGGCAACGAGGCTGGTTGCCACCACCGAGCCGACGCCGAAAAAGGTGCCGTGGGCGAGCGAGGTCAGCACCCGCGCGGCCATCAGCAGCGCATAGTTCGGCGCCAGCGCGCAGGCCGCATTGCCGAGCGTGAAGATCGCCATCAGCGCCAGCAGCACGGTTTTCCGCGGCATCCGCCGCGTTGCCAGCGTCAGGACCGGCGCGCCGACGAACACGCCGAGCGCATAGCCGGAGATGAGCAAGCCCGCGACCGGCACGGAGACGTGCATGTCGGCGGCGACCTGGAGCAACAGGCCCATGATGATGAACTCGGTGGTGCCGATGCCGAAGGCACCGGCGGTGAGCGCGAGGACGGCGGGAGGCATGCGTGACTTCCAATGAGAGGGACGACACACGCAGATAGCCGCAGCGCAGCAAAAACATTAGGATGTCCGCAATCCAATCATTTATGACGTGAATTCAACATGGCCCGCTTCGACACCAACCGCTCCGCCGAGATGGAGGTTTTCGTTCGCGTCGTCGACTTGGGCGGATTCACCCAGGCCGCGCGAAAACTGCGCCTGACGCCGTCCGGCGTCAGCAAGCTGATCTCAAGGCTGGAGGCGCGGCTCGGCACGCGGCTGATCAACCGCACCACGCGGAAGCTCACGCTGACGGAAGAAGGCCAGGCCTTCTATCAGCGCGCCGTAAACATCCTCGGCGAGATGGAGGAGGCCGAGCGCGAGGCAGCCTCGGGCGCGGCGCCGCGCGGCCGGCTCACGGTCAACAGCAATATTCCGTTCGGCATGCTGCATGTGATGCCGCTGATCCCGCGCTTCCTCGAACAGCATCCGGACGTCACGTTGGACCTCGTGCTGACCGACACGCTGATCGATCTGATGCAGGAGCGCGCCGACGTCGCCATCCGCGTCGGACCGTTACGGGCCTCGCGCCTGGTCGCGCGCAAGCTCGGCACCAGCCGCATGGTCGTCGTCGGCGCGCCGAACTATCTCGCGCGCTTCGGCACGCCGAAGACACCGGCGGATCTCGCCGAACATCGCGGCATCGGCTGGACCTTTCCGCGCTCGATCCGCGGCTGGCCGTTCAAGCGCGGCGACCGCACCGAGGAAGCCGTGCCGCCGCCGGCCGCGCGCGCCAGCGACGGCGAAGCCGCCCGCCGCCTCACGCTCGGCGGCGTCGGCCTTGCCCGCCTCGCCCTGTTCCACATCGGCCCGGACATCGAAGCCGGCCGGCTCGTGCCGGTGCTGCAGAACTACAACCCCGGCGACCGCGAAGACATCCACGCCGTCTATGTCGGCCATACCGCGCCGCTGCCCGCGCGCGTGCGCGCGTTCATCGATTTTTTGGCCGAGCATGTGCGCGTGGATGATCCCACACTGAAGCGCGCGGGAGACGGGCGGTGGAAATTGCTTGGATGAGGCTGAAGCGCGGCGTCAGGCTTGCGGATCGACGGCCTTGGTCAACCGCTTCCGCCCGGCCTGACGAGCCAATCGCTCAATCCCTGTAGGGATCAATCTGACCGGGATCAGAAAAGGCGTCCTTGCGGCGTAGGCGTCATATTCAGGAAAAGCCAACCGAAGAATCCGCTCTTCGTTGATCATTCGCCGGCATTGAATCGTCACGACAGCAACGGCGATGAGCACAGCAAGCGGTGAAAGCACTTGGAGTGTCACGCCGGCCAGAGCAGTTAGCTCACAGAGGTAGAGGGGATGCCTGACGATTCGGTAAGGTCCCTCCGTCACCAGGCGCCTTGCCTCCGGCAGAATGCTGAAGGACTTGCCCAACCAGCGAAGCACCACAATAGACAGCGACGTCGCCACCATGATCAACGCTGTGGACAGGATCGACCAGATTGGGCCGAGCTCTGCCTTCGGAAGAAAAGCGAGCGCGATACTCAGGAAAGTACCCAGCAAGGCTGAGATGCGCGTCTCAATGCCCTTCGACTTCATGATCGGGACCAGCCGGATCATGGCCGTCACTGTAACCAGGCCGAGAAAAAGGACGTTTGCAATGCCGGCCGCGACCATCAGCAGCTTGGCGACGCTGTCCAGCGGAAGCAGGTGAGGAATGCCTGCGGCACCGAGAAGCGCGGACCCGCCGTAGGTGATGAATATTGCTGCTCTCGCGGTCCAGTCCAGCCAGGGATTGACGCCGCAACTGGCGATCCCATTCCCGGCTGTTGCGGAGTTCACCTGGCCGAGCTTCACGTCAGTCACAGCACTGACCTCGCCGCTCAAAATCGGTGTCACTAGACGCCATGCCTCCGAGGAGGTCAATCGGCCCGCCATCCCCGGGGGTCACGCATCCTGCCGACCCGGTTCCATTTCCCCCGGATCCTGCGGATCATCAAGCTGTCATTGAACCGTTTCTGTCGTGGCGGCACGTATATTTAGAGGCACTATTTCAACAGTAGCACTGCCATGGCTGCACACGGCTTTGTGAAACTGCGCCGAATTTCCTTTTTCCTCGCCATGCTGCTGCTCTGTCAGCCGGCATGGGCTGCAAATCGTGTCGCCCTCGTCATAGGCAATTCCGCGTATAAGAACGCGGCGCCGCTTTCAAACCCGATCAACGACGCCGTCATTGTCGAGGCGACACTGAAGAACGCGGGTTTTGACGTTGTGCAAACCCGTCTGGACATTCAGGCGGCCGAGATGCGACGTGCGCTGCGCGATTTTGCCGACCAGGCGCGCGACGCGGATGTAGCCGTCGTCTATTACGCGGGTCATGGCATCGAGATCGAGGGCACGAACTACCTGATCCCGATCGATGCCACGCTAGAGCGCGATACAGATGTCTACGACGAGGCGTTTTCGCTCGATCGGGTCCTGCTGGCCGTTGAACCGGCAAGGCAATTGCGGCTTGTGATCCTCGACGCTTGCCGCAACAATCCTTTCTCCGAGAAGATGAAGCGAACGGTTGGCTCACGGGCAATCAGCCGGGGCCTCGCCCGCATTGAGCCGGCGACAGCGAATACGCTGGTGGCCTTCGCCGCCAAGGCCGGCTCGACGGCGTCGGACGGCAACAGCAAGAACAGTCCCTACGCTGCCGCACTGGTCAAATATATCGGAACACCCGGCCTGGATTTGCGCAGGGTATTCGGTTTCGTCCGCGACGACGTCATGAAAGCAACCGGCAATCGGCAGGAGCCGTACGTTTACGGCACGCTTGGCGGTGACGATGTGCCGCTGGTGCCGGCCAAGGAACCAGCCAAGGAAGCTGCCAAGGAAACTGCCAAGGAAGCCGCCTCAGCGGCGACGCCGCGGTCGGAAATGCGGCACGACTACGAGCTTGCGCTGCAGGTCGGCAACAAGGATGCATTGAACTTCTTCATCGCCCAGTATCCGGACAGCTACTACGCAAATCTGGCAAAGCTTCAGCTCGCCAAGATTGACGCGGAGGAGAAGCGTGCGGCGGCAGACGAAAAAGCGCGTCAGGCCGAGCAAGAGCAGGCACGGCTCGTCAACCAGGGCGCTCAGCAGACGCAGCTCGCCAAGGCGGCCTCGGAGCTGAAAGCAGCGCAGGAAGCTCGGGCCGCCGCCGAGGCAGCCAAGGAGGCCGCGCAACAACAGGCGGCTCAGGCCGAACAGAGGCGTGTCGCGGCCGAGATTGCCGCCGCTGTCGCAAAGAACACCGCACCGGTTGCTCCCTCCGCGTCAAACCGGCCGGGAGAGCCGAACACAAATGCGGATGCCAAGGTGGCCGCGCTGCCCAGTCCGCAAGCGCCCGCGCCGCCAGCGGCGCCGCCCGAGCTTGCAAAATCGCTACAGACCGAGTTGCGCCGGGTTGGCTGCTTCACAGGATCGGCCAACGGGGAATGGGACGCTGCGTCCCGGCGCTCGCTTGAGCTGTTCAACCAGAACGCCGGCACCAAGTTCGATGCCAAGGCCGCGAGCGCCGATGCGCTTGACGCGATCAAGCTCAAAGCCGCGCGAGTTTGTCCGTTGATTTGCGGATCCGGCCTCAAACGTGACGGCGATCGCTGCGTCAAGATCACGTGTGCCGCCGGCTACTTCGTCAATGACAACGACGAATGCGAGAGGCGCAAGGCACGTCAGGCCCCATCCGCCAGGCTCGAGCGCAGGAGTAGGGATAGGGAGGAGGCTCCGGCAAGACCCGCAAAGCCCAAGGCCGAGGCCAGCGCGGACAACAAGGGGGGCGGCGGAATGCCATTCATGCCGTTCTTCCTGCCCTGAGGATCTTGTTGACCTCGGACATGCTTTAGCCTGACTTGCCGAGAGCTCTGAGGATGAAGCGAATATGGCTGCGCAGGCCTGCTTCGTTGTCTTCGCCGTGTTGAACGCAGTACTCGATCAGAATCGGATGGAAGAACGGGATGAACGCGCACTTGACCGCTCGCGCGGCTTCCGCGGCATCTTCGACCTTGAACTCGCCGGCTTCGATGCCCTCCCGTAAAGATCGCCTCTAAGATCGTCACCATCCGTTCGCTATGCGCCTTGATGATCGGCCAGTTCTGCTGCGTGGCGGCGACGATCAACTCGTGCATGGGCCTTGCCTCGACCAGCATCATCTTGGCGCGGTGGTGAACAGCGGTCAGGACTTGGTCGAGTTTCGCCTTGGCCGGCGCGTTCGTGCGTACGATCGCATACGCGATGTCAGCAACCTCGTTCACAACACGCCCGCAGATGGCCTCGTTGATTGCATCCCTGGAGGGAAAGAACCGATAGATATTCGCCGGGCTCATGCCGAGTCCTGCGGCGATGTCGGCCACCGAAGTTCTGTGGTGACCGACGCGGCGAAACTGTTCCTCCGCCGCTTCCAGGATTCTCGCGCGCGCCTCGTCGGAAACCTTTTCCGTTCGGACCGGACGGTTCATCGAATTCAGCGAGCTCTACTCGGCAGCCAATGCTGGCCGTAATTCCGGTTGCTCTGTCGAATTCTGGTGGACCTGATCTGCCGTCGGCTTGATCCGGAACCACGCAGCATAGAGCGCAGGCAGGAACAGCAGAATCAGCACCGTGCCGACCGCCGTGCCGCCAATCAGCGTGTAGGCCATCGATCCCCAGAACACGGAGTGCGTGAGGGGAATGAAGGCCAGCACGGCGGCAAGTGCGGTCAGGATCACGGGCCGCGTGCGTTGCACCGTGGCCTCGATCACGGCGTGATAGTCGTCAAGTCCGGCAGCGAGGTTTTCCTTGATCTGTTCGGTCAGGATCAGCGTATTGCGCATCAGGATGCCGGCCAGTCCGATCAGACCCAGAATGGCGTTGAAACCGAAGGGCTGGTTGAAGGCGAGCAGCACCGGCACGACGCCGACGAGACCAAGCGGTGCGGTCAGCACGACGAGGGCCATCATCGAGAAGGATCGCACCTGAAGCATGATGACGATCAGGGTGGCGGCGATCATCGCGGGAAAGACAGTCGCCAAGGCGTCATTGGCCTTGGTGGCCTCCTCGATCGAGCCACCCATCTCGATGCGATAGCCCGCCGGTAGAGATGCGATCAGCGGCTGGAGGGCCGTCTTGATCTGCTTGGAGACCTCTGGAGGCTGGGTCGCCTCGTTGATGTCCGAGCGAATCGTGATGACCGGCGTGCGATCGCGGCGTTTCAGGATCGGCTCTTCCAGACGGATTTCCGAATGGCCGATCTGGTCGAGCGGAATCTGTCGGCCGGTCCGGCTGATGAGCGAGAAGTCCGCCAGACGCGTCGGGTCCAACCGCTCGCCGCCTCCACTGCGCATCATGATCGGAACGTTGCGGATGTCCTCGCGGACCTGCGTGACGGCGATGCCGGTGAGGAGAAGCTGGAGCTGCTGGCTCATTTCCGCAGGCGAGAGGCCGATGAGGTTCAGTCGATCCTGATCCGGGATAAAGCGGAGCACAGGCGTACGATTGCCCCAATCGCGATTCGCTTGGCGCACATCGTGCACGCCACGCATAACGTCGAGGGCTTTTTCAGAGATGGCGTACAATTGCGCGGGATCAGGCCCCATGACCCGAAACTCGACCGGGAACGGCGTATAGGGTCCGAACACAAGCTGAGTAACTCGCACATTGGCCTCAGGTGCAAGCCCCTCCGACACCGCCTGTCGGAGCCGGTGCTTCAAAGCCTCGCGCGCTTCCGCGTCCGGTGTCAGCACGACGATCTTGGCGAAGGCCGGATCGGGCAGCTCCGGCGCCATCGCGAAGAAGAAACGGGGAGCGCCCTGACCGATATAGCTGGTGACGATCTTGGCCTCGGGCTGGTCGTGCAGCCAGCGTTCGAGCTTCTCGACTGTGGCTGTCGTCGTCTCAATGCTGGTGCCTTCCGGCAGGCGAACCTCGACCAGCACTTCGGGACGATCGGAGGTCGGGAAGAACTGCTGTTTGACGGCACCCATGCCGACACCGGAAAGCGCGAAAGCGACGGCGACGATGGCGCAGGTCACGAACTTGTGGCGCACCGCGAAAGTGATGAGCCCGCGCAAGCGCCGATAGTTGGGTGTGTCGTAGATCGCGTGGTGACCGCCTTGGACTGCCTTGATCGCGGGCAGCATCCTGACGCCGAGGTACGGCGTGAAGACCACCGCGACGATCCAGGAGACGATGAGGGCGAACCCTACGACCCAGAAGATGTTGCCGGCGTATTCGCCGGCCGTCGAGCGCGCGAACCCCACCGGCAGGAAGCCGGCGATCGTCACGAGTGTTCCGGACAGCATCGGCGCCGCAGTGTGGCTCCACGCATAGGCCGCCGCCAGCATGCGGTCCATGCCCTCTTCCATTTTCACCACCATCACCTCGATGGCGATGATGGCGTCATCGACGAGAAGACCAAGCGCCAGGATGAGGGCGCCGAGCGTGATGCGGTCGAAGAACCGGCCGGTTTCCAGCATGATCAGGAACACGACGGCAAGCGTCAGAGGAACCGCTGCGGCCACGACGATACCGACGCGCCAGCCGAGGCTGAGTAGGCTCACCAGCAACACCACGCCGAGCGCCATCGCAAACTTCAGCATGAATTCGTCAACTGCCGAGGTGATATTGACGGCCTGATCGGTCACCTTGTCGAGCGTCATGCCGAGTGGCAGCGTCTGTGCGATAGCTGCGGACTTCTCTTCCAGCGCCTTGCCGAGTGCGAGACCATTCCAGCCCTCCTGCATAACGACCCCGAGCAGGATGGCGGGCTCACCCTGGTGTCGGATGAGGTAGGTGGGAGGATCCTCGTAACCACGGCGGACATCGGCGATGTCGGAGAGCTTCAGCATCCGGCCGGCAGCAACGATCGGCGTGTCAGCGATGGTTTGGACACTGTCATAAGCGCCGTCGATCCGGATGAAGACCTGCGGGCCCCTGGTGTCGATCGAACCGGCGGGTGTGACCGTATTCTGCCGCTGCAAAGCGGCAATAATATCCTGTGCCGATACGCCGAGGGTTGCCAGTTTGGTATAGGAAAAATCGACGAAGATCTGCTCGGGACGTTCGCCGAGGATGTTGATCTTCTTGACGCCGGGCACATGCAGGAGATCTTGGCGGATCACCTCGGCCTTCCTGGCGAGCTCACGCAACGGCATGCCCTTCGCCTTGAGGGCGTAAAGGGCGAAGCTCACGTCCGAATATTCGTCGTTGACGAAGGGTCCAAGCACGCCGGACGGCAACTTGCGGGCTTCATCGCCGAGCTTCTTGCGGGCCTGGTAGAACTCCTCCTGCACGCTCGATGGCGGTGTGCTGTCCTTCAGCGTAACCGTCATGTACGCATAGCCTGGCCGTGTGGTCGTCTCCACCCGGTCGTACCAGGTCAGTTCCTGAAGCCGCTTCTCCAACGGTTCGGCGACCTGGTCCTGCATCTCGCGCGCCGTCGCGCCCGGCCATACCGTCGTGACCGTCAGGGTCTTGATGGTGAAGGAGGGGTCCTCGGCGCGTCCGAGCATGAAGAAAGCGTAGGCGCCTGCAGCCGCCAGCAGGAGGATGAAGAATAGCGTGACGGCCCGTTCGCGAACGGCGATCGCGGAAAGATTGAAGCTCATCAGTTGCTCCTATCTTGAGAGGCGGTCCTGACGCGTGCGCCTTCCTGCAGGAGATGAGCGCCGAGCGAAGCAACGGAATCACCCGAGCTCAGCCCGGAGATCACGGCGGTTTCGCTGGTCACGCGCACCAGCTTGATCGGCCGGAAGTGCACGGTCGAGGTGGCGCTGTCGAAAACCCAAACGCCGGTCTTTCTGCCGTCATCGAGCACGGCTCCCAGCGGCACCTGGACTTCCGGTTGCGTCTCCTGGCTTGCAAGCCGAATCGTGACCGTTGCGCCGAGCGGTGCCGCGGCAGCCTCGCCGTCGAGCACATAGCGGGCCTCGTAGGTGCGGGTCTGGGCATCGGCGGAATCCGACAACTGGCGAAGATGCGCCGTAAAGCGGCGTCCATCGCTTCCATACAGGCTGGCCTCGCATACAGGCTGGCCTCGGCGAGCGAGCCGATCGCCGGTCGCATCGTTTCGGGAAGCGCAACCACGGCTTCGCGAGGGCCGGACTGCGCAAGCCGAACGACCATCTGGCCGGCGGAGACGACTTGTCCGGGCTCGCCAAGCGTTTGCATGACGGTGCCGTCCGCATCCGCCACCAGGACGGAGTAAGTTGCCTGGTTCTCGGCGACCCCCGCTTCGGCTTCGGCGGCGGCGAGCTGCGCTTTGGCTGTATCCGATGCGGCCTTCGCCTGCTCGTAGCGCTGCCGGGAGGTCCATCCATCATTGACGAGGTTGGCGTATCGCCGCTCATCCGCATCCGTCTGAACGACGGTTGCGCGCGCTGCGGCGACGGCGTTGCGCTTCGCCGTAAGCGCAAGACGCAGATCGGTTTCGTCGATCCGCATCAGCGGCTGCCCGGCTTTGACCTGCTCACCGACATTCACAAGTCGTTCGACGATCTTACCGGCGACGCGAAAGCCAAGGTTGCTTTCCACCCTCGCGCCTATGGTGCCCGTGAAACCGCGTTCGGATCCGCTCACCCGCGCGGCCGTCACCAGGCTGACCATCGGCGGTTCCTGCCTCGGATCGCGTGCGGCGGAAGCTTCTTGGGCGGGAATAGCAAGAGTGGCGAAGACAGCGGCTCCCGACGCCGCGATCAGGACGCCTGCCACGACCAAAAGTCTGCTCTTTCTCATTGCCATCTCCCAGACCACTTAGATTTCGTTCGACCTCTATAGCTAATGTAGAGGTCGATCACAATCTAAATTGGAGTGCTGACGGGAATGTGATCTCCATAAAGCCGGCCCTTTGGCCGAGGGGCGCCAGATTCAGTCCTGCGCCGCTTGATAGATTGCGTTCGCACTCTATTTGAGATATAGATTTCAACCGAAATCCAAAATGGAGGTCCACGATGCGCGTGAGTCGCATTCAAGCCGCGGAGAACCGGCAAACCGTGATCAATGTGGCAAGTCGCCTCTTCAGGGAGCGCGGCTTTGATGGCATCGGCCTCAAGGATCTGATGGAGGGCGCCGGGCTAACCCAGGGCGCCTTCTACAAGCAGTTCGAGTCAAAAGAGGATTTGGCGGTAGAGGCGTCCAAGCGTGCCTTGGAGAGTGCTTCCCGCCGGTGGTCGGACGCGGCCGAGCAGAAGCCTGATGATCCGCTTGGCGCGGTGATCGGGTTCTACCTCAGTGGCGACCATCGCGAAGAAAAGATGGACGGCTGCCCGATCGTGGCGCTCGGCGCGGATGCCGCGAGACAGGGCCCGGATGTGAAAGCGGCATTCGAGGGGGGAATCAAGGCGCATCTCGACGTGCTCGGCCGCTTCCTCGATCCCGCCGGCGGCGAGGCGTCCAGCAGCAAGGCCATGGCCATTCTTTCGACGATGGTCGGCGCGGTGACGCTATCGCGCGTCGTCAACGATCCCGCTCTGGCTCAGGCGATCCTGGATGCGGCGGCCGAACAGGTTCGCAACGCCGCTCCCGCTTGAAAGCGCCCTCAAAGCACGGAGAGATCGAATGCTCAGCGTGACTGGCGACAAACCAAATCTGCTCAAGATATCGGACACGCTGAGTGTCCGGTTTCAAAAGATCGGCAGCGGGCCTCCGCTGCTGCTGATCCATACCATCCGGACGCAGCTCGAATATTTCCGCAGTCTCGCGCCGCTCCTCGCCGGATCGCACACGGTGTACGCCATTGACCTGCCGGGCCACGGACACTCACCGATCGATCCGAGCGCGAGCTTCGACGAACCCTATTTCAGACGGGCCGTCATTCGCTTCATCGAGGAACTGGATCTCTCGGCGGTGACAATTGTCGGCGAGTCGATCGGCGGCGCATTGGCGCTCACGGTGGCGGCATCGCTTCCGCAGCGGGTGAAGCGGGTCTACGCGATCAACCCCTACGATTACGAGACCCGCTACGGCGACGGCATCAGGCGCGGCAACTGGCTCGCGAATTTCATCATCGGAAGTTTGCAGATCCCGCTTCTCGGCGCGGTAAATGCGTCGCTCGAAAACAAGATCATCCTCGGCAAGATCATGGGCGGCGGATATCACGACCCCCGCAAACTGCCGGCCGATCTGCTCGCCGAGTTCGACGAAGTCGCCCACCGTTCGGGATACAAGCGGGCCGCCCGCAAGGTGCTGGCAGGTTGGCGATCCTGGAGCAAAGCCCGCGACTACTATCGGCAGATCGCGGCCCCCGTGACGCTCATTTATGGCGACAGCGATTGGTCTCGGCCCAGTGAGCGCGAACGCACACGGTCGCAGATCCCTGGCGCGCAAATCGTGACGCTGAAAAATACCGGTCACTTTTCAGCCGTCGAGAATCCGTCGGAACTGGCTCGCGTGATACTGACGACAGAATGACCGCAATGATCAAACGCAGGAGTGCGCAACGATGTTCAAGCGCTTTTGGCAGAGCATGAATGAATGGGCCGAGGCCCTCAGCATGGACGATCCGCGCGGCGACTACAATTTCAGGCTGGAAGATCGTGTCGCAAAGCTTGAGCGCGAAGTTGAAGGTCTTCAGATCCAGTCCCGAGCAACACTGGTTGGGCCGGATGACCGTGTTCATCAATTGCAATCGTGAACGCCGAGGACGAGAGAAACCAATTTCCCGTTGTTTGACGCACGAAATCGCGCCCCTGGCGGAGAGAGTGTCAGTCAATCCTCATTGAAAGATCAAGTATTTTCGACCTTCTTCGACCCGAACCCACCGTTTGAGCTACCGCCGGAAAATGGGATTCGCCTTCGACAAAAACCTGTCCTACCAAATGGCCCGTGGTCGACAACAGTGCCATCAAGCGACTAGCGAAAGGCAATTGCCGTCGCAACGGCGGGGGCTTCGAGATGTCGGCTAAGTGCCGCCACAAGCGGTCATGGCGCATCGTCAATCTTGCGCGCGGTGAGGCTTAGGAAGAGCATGGATCCGTAAAAGGTGCCGGTGGCAACGCGCCGCTGCGCTTCCCGGTCGTAGCCATCCACCAGTGCTTGCCCAATCTCGCCAGCCCGGCCGGCCGCGCTGGTTCCACGCGAGAGCAAAGTGAGCAGGTAGTCGGGGTGCGTCGTCTGCACGTAACCGTGGGGATCCAGCGATTGCACGCAGAAACCCGCCGCGGCCGCGAGAACAGGGAGCCGCCGCATAATGTAAGGTGCGTGTACCATATTGCGCAGCACCGCGGCCACTGCCGATTGCAACGGGTCGCCATCGAACAGTGCGACGCCAAGCGTCGCGAAGTCGCCGTCAAAAACAACGAGCTGACCACCCGGCTTAAGTACCCGCCAGGCTTCGGCTAATGCACCTTTGGGGTCGAGTAAATGGGAATAGACGGTATGTGCAATGACAATATCGAAACTGGCGTCCGGCTGCCCGGTAGATGCGGCATCGCCGCGCTCGAACGACGCGCGTGGCTCACCGTTGAATGTTTCGTTCGCCATCTTGATGAATAACGAGGATGGATCGATACCCAAGAGCCGTGTTGGGCGCAGGTGTTGCATGATGAGCTGCGTGACAGCACCGTTGCCGCAGCCGACCTCGAGCACGTGGGCGTCCGGGACACCGATTGCCCTCATATAGCGTGCGCATATCGATTGCATGGCCGGCTCGGCTGCGCGGATGCTCATCGATCTGGCGATGACATCCAGCACCTCGGGCGGCTGATCTTCAATGCGCGTGAGTAGATCGGTCAAAGCGACGCTCCCTTAGCCCTCACCAGGTCTCGGCAAGCCCCAGATGGCCGATGATTTCACGCCGAAGCTCTGCCAGATGCGGATCGCCGCGATGACGCGGATAAGGCCGCGCATTCACGACTTCGGCCCTGATACGTGCGGGACGGTCACTCAGCACGATGACCCGAGTAGCAAGGAATATGGCCTCTTCCACGTCGTGGGTGACCAGAAGCGCAGTGAAGCCCGCCCGCTGCCAGAGTCGCACGAGCTCTTCCTGCATGGTGATGCGCGTCAAGGAATCGAGTTGGCCCAGCGGCTCATCGAGAATGAGAAGCTTTGGGTCGTTGACCAGTGCCCGCGCCAGAGCCGCGCGCTGCGCCATTCCGCCGGAAAGCTGGCGTGGATAAGCCGTGGGAAAACAAGCAAGGCCGACCAGTCGCAACGCGTCATCGACGCGTTCGCGATGGCTTCGAAGCAGCCCGCGCGCTTCCAGCCCAAGGGCAACGTTGCTCCAAACTGTGCGCCATGGATAGAGCGTTGGGTCCTGAAAAACGATGATGCGGGATGCATCAGGCCCGTCAATCGCCTGGCCGTCCATGGATAGTGTGCCGATCGTGGGGAAGTCGAGCCCTGCAACCAGTCGCAACAAAGTCGACTTGCCGCAGCCACTCGGACCCAGGATTGCGACGAACTCTCCAGGCTCGAGACGCAAGCTGATACTTTCGAGTACCGGCAGCGGACGTCCCTCCAACTCGAAACAATGGCTTACCTCGTGAATCGAGAGCGCGGCTCCCCGCTGCGATGGGATACCGGCCTGAAGCGCAGGTTCCGACTCTGCCATGTGGGCTACCATCGCACCAACCCCTTCTGCCATGCCAGAAGCCGATCACGCAGGCGGAAAAGCAGGGTGATCAAGCTGGAGAAGATGAGCGCCATGATCAGCAGTGCGGCGTACATGTTGGCATAAGCAGCCCACCCCTGCGCCCATTGAAGGTACCAACCAAGACCTGCCTTGACGCCCAGCATCTCAGCAATAACGAGGACGGCGAATGAGTTTCCGAGGCCCATGAACAGGCCGACGAATACGTGTGGCATCGCCGCCGGAATGGTCACCTTGAGAATGAGGAAGCTTTGGTTTGCGCCGAGCGTGCGTGCGGTATCGTAATGGGCCTTGCTCACGCCTGCGACCCCCGACCAGGTTAGGACGGTAACCGGAAATCCAGTCGCCAGCGCAATCAGAAACGTGCTCGCACTGTGGCTTGATGGGAAGACAAAGAACGCAAGCGGTAGCCAGGCCGTCGCAGGCAGCGGGCCGACGAGCCGCAAGACCGGGTGGATCCAATAGCCGACGGCGCTCGACCAGCCAATGGCCACGCCGACGACGAAACCGAGCACGGCGCCAAGAAAATAGCCCCCTGCCAACAGGCGCAACGAGGCGAGAACACCTTCGACGAGGCGGACGCGATCATCAACTATGACTTCCAACAGAGCTTGAGGTGGCGGGAAGAATGGCATCGGAAGGAGGCCAAGCTTCGCCGTAACCGTCTCCCAAGCACAGAGAAGCAGTGCGAGAGCAAGCATCCACGGTGCGAGGCGCTGCATGCGCGGCAAGCAGCCAAGCCAAGGGCCGGCAAGGGTGGCGAATGCGAGCACAGCGCCGAGCGCACCAAATGCAGCGGCAAGGTCACCCGTGTAACTCCAATCCGTTCCCGGCTGGTCGGACCAGACGCCCGTGAGCATGGCGACTCCGAGCCATGCCGCCGCTGCCATTCCAAGGATCCATGCCCGCCGCATCGAACTCTGGCGCTGGGCGAGAGCCATCCTTGTGGGGCGGCTCACTTGATCCATGGTGGAATTGATCGCCACGGCTGTTGCCCGCTCAGCTTAGGACGTCGACGTAGACCCGTTCTGCGAACTTCGTCGGATCCATGCTTCGCTTGAACACGTTCACCTCTTTAAGCTCGCTCGCGTACAATACGATCTGCCGCTTGAGTTCCGTCCCGATCGGATGATTGTGATGAGTGTGGCTCGCGAGCATGGCGCCGAGATCGTCCAGCGAGCCGTTGCCCCCATAGGCCGAGTACGCCGCGGCGGCGTCGGCGGGACGGTCAGCGACCATGTCGCCAGCCTCGAGTACTGATCGTGTCAATGCACCTGCCGCGGCCGGTTCGCTACGGATCAGACTTCCTCGGATAGCGAGCACGCAGCAGATGCGATCGGCAAATTCCCCAGAGAGATTGGTCATGACCTCGTTGAGCTTGCCACCCTTGAGCCAAAGATAGGTGCGCGGGTCATTGTCAGTGAGTGCCTGAGCCTCGCCCTTCTCAACGGCAAGCGCAAGCAGATCGGCCGGATATTGGCGCCAGTCGACGTCCCTGACCGGATCAATCCCCATCTTGGCGAACGCAATGGAGCAGAAGTTCTTCGCCGGGCTTGCCTGGTCACTGATGGCAATAGTCTTGCCGCGCAGCGATTCCAGGCTCGTGATGTTGGCAGCCTTGGACCCGAGCAGCCGAATGCAGCCGCCGTGCACGCCGGCTGTGATACGAACATCGAATCCCTGCTCTAGCGGCTTGAGCCAACGTAGAGCCATCCCAATGCCCGCATCCGCTTTGCCCGTCGCGATCGCTTCGAGGAGTTGTTCGGTCGAACCACCGAAATTGATGAAATCAACGTCGAGATTATGTTTTGCGAAGATGCCCCGTTCCTTTGCGACAGGGGCCGCCGCCGTGCAAATCGACGTCGCATTCCATGCAAGTGTGAGCGCTCGCTGCGGTCCCGATAACCTTTCCCCTGGCATAGCCGTGCGGCAAAGAGGAAGTTCATCAGGAAGAGATGCGCTCTTCACTGCCGTCAATGCACGAGCCCCACCGACCATCGCGATCGGCGTTGCGACCCCGAATGCCCCGGCGAGACCGAGGACCGTCCGACGGGATAGATAGGGTCGAATCGGCTTGCGCCCCTCGGTGGTGAAATTCCTGCTATTCTTACTGTTCTCCATGCTGATCCTCCCTACTCAGGCGCTCATAGAGGCGTGCAGCAGAAGCCCGCTTTTATGCTCGGATCTTCGTGGTCGCATCGCTCGCCGGAAATGCCGGAGGCGATATTCCAAGCTTGTTGGCAAACATGCCGCCAGAGTGGATCCACGTCCAATGCATAATTGTGCTCGTATTCCATGCCGGCGAGGCATAAATTTGGACCATGGATCTGAGGCGCCTAACAACCTTTGTTGCAGTCGCTGAACTGGGCACTGTATCGAAAGCCGCAGTGCGCCTGCGAATTGGACAGCCCGCGCTTTCGCGACAAATCGGTGATCTTCAGCGGGAGTTGGGGCTCAGGCTGTTTGACCGTGTCGGGCGGGGCCTCGTATTAACTGCAGAAGGTAAGCAGCTTCTCGCGGATTGCCGCCGCGTAATGACCGATCTCGAAGCTATCCGCGAACACGCGGAGGTCCTTCGGCGCGGAGACAGGGGAGTGCTGAAAATCGCCGCGCCACCGCACACGATCGAGAGTGTGCTGGCGAGATTCCTTCCTCAATACGCTGAGCGCTTTCCCAACGTAAATGTAGAGCTGATTGAAGCACTCGGTGCTGAACAGACAGCGATGCTTGAACGCGGGGAAGTTCATGTGGGCATCAGACTTGAACAAGGGGGTCCCCGCTTCGAGAGCCGCGTCCTGCCACCAGCTGAGGCCTTGGCGGCTTGCGCGACATCCCTAGAGCTAGGCCATGCAGGTTTCATAGACATCACCCGCCTTGCCTCTTATCCGTTGCTGCTACTGGATCCCGGCTATTCCATCCGAAGGCTGTTCGACGCAGCGTGCCGCCTCGCGGACGTCGAGCCCAATATTGTGCTCGAGAGTCGTGCACCGCACACGCTGCTCGCTATGGCGGAGGTTGGGCAGGGTGTGGCGATTATCCCCTCCCTTCAGCGAACGGACCGATACGCTTTGCGAATTGTCCGCGTAACGCATGGCCGCAAGCCAATTCGAGAAAGAGTTGCAATTCAATGGGACAGGCGCCGCCGGCTTCCTTCTTACGCCGTCGCCTTTTGCGAAACGCTGGCCGATTATATGCATACAATCCTCCCAATCACACATCCTACCAAGACCAATGAGGCAGGTGGGCGGAGGCAATTAGTCTCTCGGAGTTTTCACGGCAACGAAAAGGGCCGGATACGCCCCAATCGCTGAGAGCGCCGATCCCGCGCAACATTTCTGTCGAGATGGCAAAGATTCTGTCCCATCCAGAATGCGGAGCCCCGGCACTTCCAATGTCCCGTTTGGGTCCAGACTGTGTGAAAACACCTCAATGATGATTCTCCAGCGATTCGGCCGGAGGATTCGATGACGCGCTGGCGGAGAGAGTGGGATTCGAACCCACGGTACGGTTTCCCGCACACACGCTTTCCAAGCGTGCGCCTTAAGCCACTCGGCCATCTCTCCGGAGCGCCCTCTCTTGAAGGGGCAGCGATGATTTTGCAAGGGACTGCAGGAAAATCGGGTGAATTTTCCGTAAGCCATTGTAATTTCAAAAGAATATCAGCCGCCGCGAGGCGACTTTATGTCGTCCGTCGCATGAACCAGCGGTGGGTTTGGCACGACGATTCACGGACAGACCGCCAACCACACCTCGGGACGCCATGACCATCTGCAAAACCATCGCCACGCTGGGCCTGCTCTCAGCCTTTGCCGTCACCTTCGCCGCGCCTGCCCTGGCGCAGATCTGCACACGGCAGGGGGTCGATGTGAGCTGCGACGACGGCCGGCGCGGGGTGCTTGCGGGCGATGCCATCATCTGGCCGGACGGCACGCGCTCGAGCTCGACGCCGCATCAGAGCGTCATCATCGGCAACAAGTCTTCAGTGCATGTCGGGCCCGGCGTGTTCGTCGGCCAGGGCAAGGGCGCGGTGCCGCTGGACGATCCCAACGCGCCGAACAAGCACAACTGCGCAATCCTGGATGGCGTGTCGTATTGTTATTGAGACACTCTCTTCCCTTCTCCCTTGTGGGAGAAGTTGGCGCGCGCAGCGCATCGGATGAGGGGGTAGTTCAGCACATGCGATGCGCGAGATTCACGCCCGGAGACCCGCCTCGCTTCGCGAGGCCCCCTCTCCCGCAAGACGAGAGGGTAAGAGCACGCCGTTCTGGGAGCTAGATCAACCTCACGCCCGAAATCGCCGACTTCAGCCAGCGCAGCGCTTGCGGCGGTTGGGCGGCGAGCGGCGCGACGGCCGCTTTCTGGGTGCGGCTCTTCTCGAGCTCGGCGACGAAGTCGGCGGACCATTGCTGGATGGTGTGGCCGCGCAGCTTCTTCATCATCGCGTCCCAGCGCATCTTGCGCTCGGTGAGCGGCATCGCGGCCGCGATCGCGATCGCGCGCGCCATGCCGTCGATGTCATGCGGATTGACCAGCAGCGCCGTGTCGAGCTCGTTGGCGGCGCCGGCGAATTTCGACAGCACCAGCACGCCGGGATCCGCCGGGTTCTGGGCGGCAACATACTCCTTGGCAACCAGGTTCATGCCGTCATGCAGCGGTGTCACCACACCGACCTGCGCGGTGCGATAGAGGCCAGCGAGCACGGCCTGACTGAAGCCTTTGTTCAAGTAGCGGATCGGGGTCCAGTCGACCTCGCCGTGACGGCCGTTGACGTCGGTGACGAGGCGCGCGACCTCGTTCTGGAGATTGCCATAGGCTTCGATGCCGCCGCGCGAGGGATTGGCGATCTGCAGCAACGAGATGCTGCGCAAGAGTTGCGGCTGCTCGCTCCAGAGCCGGTCAAACGCGCTGATGCGGTTGACGAGGCCCTTGGAATAGTCGAGCCGGTCGACGCCGATGGCGAGCCGCTCGCCGTTGAGGCTGCGGCGCAATCGCGATACGTCAGGATGCGAGACCGATTTTGCGGCATACTGCGCGAACTTCTCCGCATCGATGCCGATCGGGAACACCTCGCAGCGCGTGCGTCCATGCTGCGAGAGCGCGATTCCATCCTCGACGGTGAGGCCCAGCTCGCCGGCGACATAGCCGAGGAAATTCTGGCGATCCACCTCGGTCTGGAAGCCGAGGAGATCATAGGCCAGCATTGCCGTAATCAGCTCACGATGATTCGGCACGCCCTGCATTACCGCGGCCACCGGCCACGGGGTATGCAGGAAGAAGCCGATCGGATCGTCGACGCCGAGCTCGCGCAGTTCCGCGCCGAGCGCGAGGAAATGATAGTCCTGCACCCAGAACGCGGTCCGCGTTTTCCGGAAGCGCAGCAGTGCGCGCGCCATGAACGCGTTGACTTCGCGATAGCTGAGATAGTCGCCTTGAGAGACGCGGATCAGGTCGCTGCGCGAGTGCAGCGCCGGCCACAGCGCCGAATTGGCGAAACCTTCGTAATAGCCGCCGTAATGCGCCGCCGGCAGATCCAGCGTCGCCAGGGCACCCGTGCCGAGTGCCTCGATCTCGGCGAACGGTTCCTTCTGATGGCCGTCGCGCACGCGACCCGAGGAACCCACCCAGATCGCGCCTGAATGCTCCACCACCGGAAGCAAGGCAGCCGCAAGACCGCCCGTCATGGGTTCATTAGGTTTGCCGCGCGCGACGCGGTTCGAAACGACGACAAGATTCACAGGTCGTCCCCTCCTGTTCATTCCGCCTCGTTTAACTGATGTTCATCAATATGGTTCCGGAACATCGTTTCAACGAATTGAAACCAAAATCGGGCGCGGGCGACGGAACCGTTTTTACCGGCGGAACCTGGAAATTTGCCTGCAAAGACAGTTTTTGCGGTCGTGTTGCGCAGCATGAATTTCGTGCGCCATAGCGCTCCGCGAGAGGTATTGTGGCTCTGCGGTGGCGCTGCCTTGCTTTCACCTAAAGCGCCCGACGAACCGTCGACGTCGCCTCAGGTGTTGTTTGAGCACGATCTCCGCACAAATGCGTTCCGCGTTTGTCGCCGCGACGCGGCGCTTCGGGGCCGGATCAGGCTCGTGCATCATCGAGCAAACGCGCGAGGAACTCACGCACGTCGCTCGGTGCATCGAAGTGACCACTCACGCCGATGGCGCGGCGGCCCACCGAGAAAGCGAGCCCATCCATGTCGGGCATGATGGCGAACACGGTTTCGTCGGTAACGTCGTCCCCGATGAAGATCGGACGGCGGCCCTTGAAAGGCTCGTGCTTCATCAGCTCGCGCACGCCGCTCGCCTTGGTGAAGCCGGAATGCTTGATTTCGCAGACGAACTTGCCGGGCAGCACCTCGATCGGCGCATTGGGCAGGTCGGCGCGGATCAGCGACACCGCTTCATAGATCGCCTTCTCCGCATGCGGCGCGAGGCGGTAGTGCAGTGCCAGCGAATAGCCCTTGTCCTCGAGCAGAATGCCCGGGCTGAGCTTGGCGATCGCAGCCAGCCGGCGCTTCAATTCCTTGTCCAGCGGCGGCGCGTGCACGTCGTCCGCTTCACTGTCCACGGACAGGCGCATTTCCGCGCCGTGACCGGCGACAGCGCGATAGATATCGGGCGCGAAGATCAGGTCGATGTCGTTGAGCGAGCGACCGCTGACCAGCGCCAAGGCGCCCGACGTGCGCTCCACCAGGCGATTGAGCGTATCGGACAGGCCCGGCGGTACCCAGACCTCGCGCGGCGTCGGCATCAGGTCGAGCAGCGTGCCGTCGATGTCGAGCAGGATCGCGGTCTCGCCGAGATGCGGCACGAGCGCGTGGGGCACCGGCACCGTTTCCGGCACTTCCCGGTCATCGCGTATGGTTGGTTCGTCGCTCAACGGTATTTCCGCAAGGTCTGATTTCATAGTCTACTCCATAAAGGCGAGCGGCCGCGCGATATGTTCGAGCGATTTGCGCTCCGCGGAGACGGCATAGCGCCACGCCACGATCGCGGCCGCGATCATCAGCACCGCCCCCAAGAGATAGCCGGCGAACACGCTGGTGCGCGAGCCGGTGTCGATCAACGCGCCGAACAGCGCCGGCCCGATCACGCCGCCGATGCCGGTGCCGACCGCGTAGAACACCGCAATCGCCAGCGCGCGGACTTCGAGAGGAAACGTCTCGCTGACGGTGAGATAGGCCGCGCTCGCTGCCGGCGAGGCAAAGAAGAAGATCACCATCCAGGCGATGGTCTGGCCCTGCGCACTGAGCGCGCCGATCGAGAACAGATAACCCGACAGCGCGAGCAGCAGGCCGGACACGCCATAGGTGAACATGATCATGGTGCGACGGCCGAGCGTATCGAAGAGGCGGCCAAGTAGGAGTGGGCCGAGGAAATTGCCCGCGGCGAAAGGCAGGATGTACCAGCCGACATGATCGGCACTGATGCCGTAGAAGTCGGTCAACACCAGCGCGAAGGTGAAGAAGATCGCGTTGTAGAAGAAGGCCTGCGCGCTCATCAGCACGAGGCCGACCAGCGCGCGCTGGCGATACGCCGAAAACAGCGTGTGTACGACCTCACCGATCGGCGTGTGGTCGCGCATCCGCAGGCGAACCTTGACGAAATCTTCGCGGTCATCCTGCCGATGTCCGACCACCGAGCCTTCGATCTCGTCGACGATCGCATGGGCCTGGTCGGGACGGCCGTGGATCATCAGCCAGCGCGGGCTCTCCGGGATCCACATTCGCATCAACAGCACGACAAGGCCGATGGTCGCGCCGATCAGATAAGCGAAGCGCCAGCCGAGATCGGGACCGATGAAAGCGGGATCGAGCAGCACGATGGCCGCCACCGCGCCCATCGCCGCGCCGATCCAGAAGCTGCCGTTGATGACGAGATCGGTCCAGCCGCGATAGCGCGCCGGCACCAGCTCCTGGATCGTCGAGTTGATCGCAGTGTATTCGCCACCGATACCGGCGCCGGTGAGGAAGCGGAACAGCGCGTAGCTTGCGATGTCCCAGGAGGCCGCGGTTGCGGCGGTTGCCGAGAGATAAACCGCGAGCGTGATGAAAAACAGTTTCTTGCGGCCGATGCGGTCGGTGAGCCAGCCGAAGCCGAGCGCGCCGAGAACGGCGCCGGCGAGATAGGCGGAATTGGCGATGCCGAGATCGAGGTTGGAGAAAAGCAGCGTCGGGCTCTGCTTTAACGCGCCGGAGAGCGCGCCTGCCAGCGTCACCTCGAGGCCGTCGAGGATCCAGGTGATGCCGAGCGCCAGCACGACGCGCGTGTGAAAACCACTCCACGGCAGCGCGTCGAGCCGTGAAGGTATGCTGGTCTCGACGATGCGATCGGACGCGGTTGCTACCGAGGCCGCAGGACCAAGATTCAGCGCTGGGCTCTGCTGCAATTCCATTGTGTTGTTGCGTCTGACCGATGCGGTCCGCCCCGCGGCACGAGATTGTGGACGGGGTCGGTCCGATCATGGGGGTGCGGCATTCCGCCTGCCACCGGCGACAACGTCTTCAGCAAGGGCAGGTTCCCATGGAACACTGCCTAAGGCCGTCCGTTTCCGATGGAGCCGCAAGGAGTTGACGCATGGCTCAGGTCAGAAAGACGACACATTCGCGAAAAAGCGGTGCGCGCAAGACGGTGCGCCGAAAGAAAACGAGCAGCGCAAGGCGCGGCACAACCGCGCGCAAAACGGCTAGGCGCGCCGCGCCAAAACGCTGGTCGCAGCGCGTGACGAAGGAAAGCGACGCGCTCGATCTCAAGCGCGGCGTGTTCAAGCTCTCGAGTCCGAAGAAGATCGCGGCGTCACTGAAGCGTTCCGCCGAACACAGCTCGCGCCGCAAGTCCGGCGCCTATCGCTCGGCGGTGTCGATGCTGACCTTCTATATCAACCGCGCCGGCAAGACCCTGCCAAAGACGCAGCGCACGCGACTGGAGCGCGCCAAGATGGAGTTGAAGCGCGCGTTCGGGAGGGAGTGAGGCTCGGACGGCGCATCTAACTCCGCCGTCGTCCCGGCGCAGGCCGGCACGACATTGGAGCAAGTGGCGCGGTTCGAGCGCTTACGCCGCCCGGATATTCCCCATGAAGCGGTCGAGTTCGGCGCGCAGGCGGGTGCTCTCGGTGGAGAGAGACTTGGCCGAGTTCAGCACCTCCTCCGAAGCCGAGCCGGTCTCGGCGGCGCCGCGGTTGACCTGGCCGATATCGGTGGCGGCGGCCTGGGTGCCTTGCGCCACGTTCTGGACACTGCGGGCAATCTCCTGCGTCGCGGCGCCCTGCTGCTCCACCGCGCTGGCGATGGAGGTCGCGATCGTCGAGATCTGACCGATGGTCGCGCCGATCTCCTTGATGGCGGCAACCGACTCGGCGGTCGCGCCCTGCATCCCTGCGATGTGCGAGGAGATCTCGTCGGTGGCCTTCGCGGTCTGGCTTGCCAGCGACTTCACTTCGCTCGCAACCACGGCAAAGCCGCGGCCGGCCTCGCCGGCGCGCGCCGCCTCGATGGTGGCGTTGAGCGCCAGAAGATTGGTCTGCTCGGCGATTGCGGTGATCAGCTTGACCACCTCGCCGATCTGCTGTGCGGCATGCGACAGCTTGCCGATGCGGCCGTCGGTCTCCTTGGCCTGCACCACCGCGGCTTCCGCGATGCGGCTGGAGTCGCGGACCTGGCGGCCGATCTCCTCGACCGAGGCCGATAGCTCTTCGGTCGCGGTCGCGACCGACTGCATGTTGCTCGAGGCCTGCTCGGAGACACCGGCGACCTGGCTCGACAAGGCCTGCGTGGTCTCGGCGGTGCGGGTCAGCGTCGAGGCGGCCGATTCGAGCTGCACGGCGGAGGCCGAGACGTTGGAGACGATGGCGCCGACTGCGCTCTCGAAATCATCGGCGAAGCGGATCAGCTCGGACCGGCGGGCGGCCGCCTGCTCCCTGTTCTGGGCTTCGCCGGCCGCGGCATCGCGCTCGGCCTTGGCCACGGCCTGCATCTTGAACTCCTCGACCGCGCCGGCCATCTCGCCGATCTCGTCCTTGCGGCCGAGGCCCGGCAGCACGACGTCGAAATTGCCGGACGCCAATTCCCGCATCGCCTTGCACATCGCGATCATCGGACGCGAGATGCCGTTGCCGAGCATCAAGGCCAGCACGATGCCGATGGCCAATCCGCCCAGCGCCATCATCAACATCAACCGCTCGGTCTCGCCGATGGTCGCATTGGCGCTTGCTTCGATGCGCTGCTGGTCCGCCGTCACGTCCGCCCGCAATTCGCCCGACGCCTTGAGGATGGATGCCGCGGTCTTGGTCATTTCGCCGTTGAGCTTGACGATGACCTTCACGTTCTCCGACAGCTTGGCGAACGAGGTGCGGTATTGCTTCAGGAGGTTGCCGATCTCGGTGACCCGGTCGGTGATCTTCTGATCGTTGGCATAGATCGAGACCAGCAGGGTCTCCAGGAACTTGATGCGCGCGGTCACGCCGTCGGACGTCTTCGGCTCCGGCTTGGCGACGAAGGCGCTGACTGAGGTGGAAACGGCGAGATATTGCGAGGTGACGTCCTTGGCCGTGGTCTGAACCGAGCCCAGGCCCGCCAGCGCCGCGGTATCGGCGAGATCGTCGAACTTGAAGCGGATCTTGTTGCCGACGCTGTTGAGCTCATCCGCCGCGATCTTGCCGTTCTCGCGCGTCAGCGTGATGATCTCGCCGAATACCTTGGTGAAGCGCTGGAACTCGGCCTCGACTTTGCCGACCTGCTCGCGGCGTGCGGCGGTCGTCGTCGCCGCCATCGACCTTGCGATCGCTGCCTTCAGATTGTCTTCGGCCGCCTTTGCCGCGGTCTCGTCATCGGCTGCGCCGGTCAGCGTATAGGCCCGCGCCAGCCCCTGATAGGCGATCAGCTCGCGATCGACGGTCTGTGCGAGGTTGGCTTCCGATACACTGGTACGGTAGGAGGTCACGGCGCCGGCGATCCGCTCGAAGCCGAAATAGGCGAAGGCCATGCTGACGGCGAGGATGGCGAGCACCGCCACGAACCCGAGGATGATCTTTGCGCGAAAGCGCAGCGTTGGCAGCTTCGATGTGCTCGACTTTGACTTGACCGACATTCCCCCACCCCATTCCATTCGCGGAAAACCAGGCGCAGCCGGCAAGCAGCCCGCTTGCCGACTCGACAGCACGTTACGGAGCAAAGGATAAGCCGCGGTAAATTTGCGGCACCGCAACTTGCGGTTAGGTGACGCGGCGACCGATCAGGATCCTCAAGTCGTCCTGGACAAGCGTAGCGCTGATCCAGGACCCATAACCATAGGGAGCAGTTTGGCGAAGACTCGGGGTTACCTGCTCGCGCCGCAACTACTTCCTGGGGTAATCGCGACGAGCGCAAGCGCTCGCGCGGCGGTCCTGGCTTTCGCCAGGACGATGGCGGAGTACTTCGCGCGGTCCGAGCGCTAAGCCGCCCTGATATTCCCCATGAAGCGGTCGAGCTCGGCGCGCAGGCGGGTGCTCTCGGTGGAGAGAGACTTGGCCGAGTTCAGCACCTCTTCCGAAGCCGAGCCGGTCTCGGCGGCGCCGCGGTTGACCTGGCCGATGTCGGTGGCGGCGGCCTGGGTGCCTTGCGCCACGTTCTGGACGCTGCGGGCAATCTCCTGCGTCGCGGCGCCCTGCTGCTCCACCGCGCTGGCGATGGAGGTCGCGATCGTCGAGATCTGGCCGATGGTCGCGCCGATCTCCTTGATGGCGGCAACCGATTCGGCGGTCGCGCCCTGCATCCCTGCGATGTGCGAGGAGATCTCGTCGGTGGCCTTCGCGGTCTGGCTTGCCAGCGACTTCACTTCGCTCGCAACCACGGCAAAGCCGCGGCCGGCCTCGCCGGCGCGCGCCGCCTCGATGGTGGCGTTGAGCGCCAGAAGATTGGTCTGCTCGGCGATTGCGGTGATCAGCTTGACCACCTCGCCGATCTGCTGTGCGGCATGCGACAGCTTGCCGATGCGGCCGTCGGTCTCCTTGGCCTGCACCACCGCGGCTTCCGCGATGCGGCTGGAGTCGCGGACCTGGCGGCCGATCTCCTCGACCGAGGCCGATAGCTCTTCGGTCGCGGTCGCGACCGACTGCATGTTGCTCGAGGCCTGCTCGGAGACACCGGCGACCTGGCTCGACAAGGCCTGCGTGGTCTCGGCGGTGCGGGTCAGCGTCGAGGCGGCCGATTCGAGCTGCACGGCGGAGGCCGAGACGTTGGAGACGATGGCGCCGACTGCGCTCTCGAAATCATCGGCGAAGCGGATCAGCTCGGACCGGCGGGCGGCCGCCTGCTCCCTGTTCTGGGCTTCGCCGGCCGCGGCATCGCGCTCGGCCTTGGCCACGGCCTGCATCTTGAACTCCTCGACCGCGCCGGCCATCTCGCCGATCTCGTCCTTGCGGCCGAGGCCGGGCAGCACGACGTCGAAATTGCCGGACGCCAATTCCCGCATCGCCTTGCACATCGCGATCATCGGACGCGAAATGCCGGTGCCGAGCAGGAAGGCGAGAACCGCACCGAGCAGGGTGCCGCCAATGGCCAGCATCAGGATCAAATGCTCGGTCTGCCCAATGGTGGCTTCCGACTCCGAATCCAGGCGCTGCTGCTCGGCGACAAGGTCCGCCTTCATGGCGGTGGCGCCCTGCAGGATCGCACCCGCGGAGCCGCTCATCTCGGTGACGAGCTCATCGACCATCTTGGCGTTCGCGATCAGCTTGTCCAGCGCTTCGCGATAGGCGCCGAGCAACGCCTTGGCGTCCTTCAGGCCGGCGACGATCTTGTCGTCCATGGAATAGACCGCGCCCAGCGAATTCTCGACGAATTTCAGCCGCGCCAGCGCGCTGGTGGCGATCGCCTGGTCGGACGTCAGCACGAAGTTGGTCGCAGCCGCGCTGGCGGTCTGGAACTGGGCGTTGACCTGCTTGGTCCCGAACTCGATCGATTGCGCTTCGGCGTCGGAGGCGTTGTTGCCGATGTCGTCGAGCTTGTACTTCAGGAGGTTGGCGTTGCGCGTGAGCTGGTTCTGCACCAGGAGCGCGCTGTCGCGCTTGGCCTGGAGGACCTTGGCGAAAGTTGCGGAGAAATTCGAGAACTCCTTGGCGAGCTTGTTGAGGCTCTCCTGCCGGGCCGCGTTCTTGGCGCCCTTGAGCGCCCGGTCGATGGCGCCCTTCAGGCTCGCTTCAGCCTCCAGCGCCGCCTTGGCGTCGTCTTCCTTGCCGGTGACGACGAAATAGCGGACCGCCGAACGATAGGCGAGCAGCTCGCGATCGATATTGCGGGCGAGATCGGCCTCCGTGACGCTGGTGCGGTAGGAGCCGACCCCGGACGACACCCGCTCGAAGCCGAAATAAGAGAAGGCCATGCTGCCGGCGGAAATCACCAGTACCGCGGCGAAGCCGAGGATGATTTTGGCGCGGAACCTGAGGGTCGGAAATATTGTGCGCTTAGACGGCGACGCGATACGCCCGGACATTCCAACCCCCATTTTCTATTCAGCCGCGATCCGGGGGCGCCCCGCCCCCTGACCGGATGCGTAAAACTAGGGCAGAATCGATAAAGGGCGGTAAATTTGGCACACTAGAGCGGCGTTCGGCTTTGTCGGCCAACGGACGACGGATGCGGTGACCGCTGGCATCCCAAGCTCGCCGACCCACTCGTTAGGAGTGCCGGCACGGGCAGCGCAAATCATTGCGCCGTCTTCTTGATCGGTGACCTTTCCATGACGCGGGCGACCAAAATCCTAGTTGCAAAGTTCCGGGTCGCTGTCTCTAATTAGAAACAATCAAAATCATTCCGGGAGGACTTCACGTGTCTACAGTCAAACTGACGGTGAACGGCAAGGCTGTTGCTGTCGACGTCGAGGACCGCACGCTGCTGGTCCATCTCCTGCGCGATCACCTCAATCTCACCGGAACCCATGTCGGCTGCGACACCAGCCAGTGCGGTGCCTGCGTCGTGCACGTGGACGGCCGGGCGGTGAAATCCTGCACCATGCTGGCGGGCCAAGCCGACGGCGCCCACGTCACCACGATCGAGGGCATCGCCAAGGGCGACGAGCTGCATCCGATGCAGGCCGCGTTCCGCGACAATCACGGCCTGCAGTGCGGCTACTGCACGCCGGGCATGATCATGTCGGCAATCGACATCGTGCAGCGCTATGGTGGCCAGCTCGACGAAGCCACCGTCCGCCACGAGCTTGAAGGCAACATCTGCCGCTGCACCGGCTACCACAACATCGTCAAAGCCGTGCTGGACGCGGCCGGCCGCATGAAGGTTGCGCAGGCCGCCGAGTAGGGCGGCCCGCCTCGAAACGAAAAAACCACCGCCACTTTCGATGAAAAGGGCGGACAACAATTTCCGGTCGGGAGGACAGGACATGGGTGTTGAAGGCATCGGCGCAAGCGTCGTGCGCAAGGAAGACAAGCGTTTCATCACCGGCAAGGGCCGGTACGTCGACGACATCAAACTGACGGGCATGACCTTTGCCCATTTCATCCGCAGCCCACATGCGCACGCCAAGGTGAAGGGGATCGATTCCTCCGCCGCGCTGAAGATGCCGGGCGTGGTCGCAGTGCTCACCGGCAAGCAGATCGTCGACGACAAGGTCGGCAACCTCATCTGCGGCTGGGCCATCACCTCCAAGGATGGCAGCCCGATGAAGATGGGCGCATGGCCGGCGATGGCACCGGAGACGGTGCGCTTCGTCGGTCAGGCCGTGGCAGTGGTGATCGCCGAGAGCAAGAATCTCGCGCGCGACGCCGCCGAGGCCGTGGTCGTGGACTATGAAGAGCTGCCGGCGGTCGCCGACGTGACCGCCGCGATCAAGGCCGGCGCGCCGCAGCTTCATCCCGAAGCCCCCGGCAACCAGGTCTATGACTGGGTGCTCGGCGACGAGGGCGCGGTGGACACCGCCTTCGCGAAGGCCGCCAATGTGGTGAAGCTCGACCTCACCAACAACCGCCTCGCGCCCAATGCGATGGAGCCGCGCGCGGCGATCGCCGATTATGATGCGGCAGAGGAGCATTTCACGCTCTATACGACGTCGCAGAATCCCCACGTCGCCCGCCTTGTGCTGTCGGCGTTCTACAACATCGCCCCCGAGCACAAGCTGCGCGTGATCGCACCCGACGTCGGCGGCGGCTTCGGCTCGAAGATCTTCATCTATCCGGAGGAAATGGTGGCGCTGTGGGCGTCGAAGAAGGTTGGCCGTCCGGTGAAATGGACCGGCGACCGCACCGAGGCCTTCCTCACCGACGCGCACGGCCGCGACCATGTCACCCATGCCGAGATGGCGTTCGACGCCAACAACAAGATCACCGGGTTGAAGGTGAAGACCTACGCCAATTTCGGCGCCTATATGTCGCTGTTCTCATCGTCAGTGCCGACCTATCTCTATGCGACGTTGTTGTCGGGCCAGTACAACATCCCGGCGATTCATGCCGAGGTGATCGGTGTCTACACCAACACCACGCCGGTCGACGCCTATCGCGGCGCGGGCCGGCCCGAGGCGAGCTATCTGCTCGAGCGGATGATGGAGACGGCGGCGCGGCAGCTCAACGTCGATCCGGCCGCGTTGCGCAGGACGAACTTCATCACCCAATTCCCACACCAGACGCCGGTGATCATGGCCTATGACACCGGCGACTTTAACGCCTCGCTCGACGCCGCGATGAAGGCGATCGACTACGCCGGCTTCCCGGCCCGCAAGGCGCAGGCGAAGGCGCAAGGCAAACTGCGCGGCATCGGCGTGTCCTGCTACATCGAGGCCTGCGGCATCGCGCCGTCGAAGGCGGTCGGCAGCCTGGGCGCCGGCGTGGGCTTATGGGAATCGGCCGAGGTGCGTGTCAATCCGGTCGGCACCATCGAGATCCTCACCGGCTCGCACAGCCACGGCCAGGGCCACGAGACCACTTTCTGCCAGCTCGTCGCCGATCGCCTCGGCGTTCCCATCAGCCAGGTCTCGATCGTCCATGGCGACACCGACAAGGTGCAGTTCGGCATGGGCACCTACGGCTCGCGCTCCGCAGCCGTCGGTCTCACCGCGATCCTGAAGGCGATGGAGAAGGTCGAGTCCAAGGCCAGGAAGATCGCCGCGCATGCGCTCGAAGCGTCCGAAGCCGACATCGTCATCGAGAACGGCGAGTTCAAGGTGACCGGCACCGACAAGGCGATCGCCTTCCCGATGGTCGCGCTCGCGGCCTACACCGCGCACAACCTGCCTGACGGGATGGAGCCGGGCCTGAAGGAGACCGCCTTCTACGACCCGACCAACTTCACCTTCCCGGCCGGCGCCTATATCTGCGAGCTCGAAGTCGATCCCGGTACCGGCAAGACTTCCTTCGTCAACTTCGTCGCGGCCGACGACTTCGGCCGGCTGATCAACCCGATGATCGTCGAAGGCCAGGTCCATGGGGGTCTCGCACAAGGCATCGGGCAAGCGCTGCTCGAGCATGCGATCTACGATGCCAGCGGCCAGCCGGTGACGGCCTCGTTCATGGATTACTCCATGCCGCGCGCCGACGACCTGCCCTCGTTCAAGCTCTCCCACACCACGACGCTCTGCCCGGGCAACCCGCTCGGTATCAAGGGCTGCGGTGAGGCCGGCGCGATCGGCGCCTCTGCGGCCGTGATCAACGCGATCACGGATGCGATCGGCAAGAACAATCTGGAAATGCCCGCAACCCCTGACCGGGTGTGGCGCACGATCCACGCGGCTTAAGAGGAGCAACGAAGATGTACCAGACCACTTATCATCGCGCCTCCTCGGTCGACGAAGCGGCCAGCCTGTTCGCCAAGGGCAGCGATTCGAAGTTTCTCGCCGGCGGCCAGACCCTGCTGCCGGTGATGAAGCAGCGGCTCGCCGGGCCCTCCGATGTGATCGACCTTGGCAAGATCAAGGAGCTGATCGGCGTCGAGGCTTCCGGCGACACGCTGACCATCAAGGCGGCCACGCCGCACTATGACGTGGCGACCAGCGACGCCGCGAAGAAGGCGATCCCCGCGCTCGCCTATCTCGCCTCGCTGATCGGCGATCCCGCCGTGCGCTATCGCGGCACGATCGGCGGCTCGCTCGCCAACAACGATCCCGCCGCGGATTATCCGGCCGCGACATTGGCGCTCGGCGCGACGATCAAGACCAACAAGCGGTCGATCGCGGCAGATGATTTCTTCAAGGGCCTGTTCACGACCGCCCTCGAGGACGGCGAGATCGTCACCGCCGTGTCGTTCCCCGTTCCGCAGAAGGCGGGCTACGCCAAGATGCCGCATCCGGCCTCGCGCTTCGCGCTGACCGCCGTGTTCGTCGTACAAACGAAATCGGGCGAGATCCGCGTCGCTGCCACCGGTGCCTCGCAGAGCGGGGTGATGCGGGTTCCCGCCATCGAAGCCGCGCTGAAAGCGAACTGGTCGCCATCCGCGATCGACAGCGTCAGCATTTCGGCGAGCGGACTGCTCTCTGACATTCACGGCTCGTCGGATTACCGCGCCAACCTGATCAAGGTGATGGCGCAGCGCGCGGTGGCGGCTGCCGGCTGATAGCTACTGAACACAAATCCTTCGCGGCGTGCAGCAATGCGCGCCGCTTTTATTATGCGCCCATGCATGAAAAGCGCTTGCCTCGTCCGGTGTAAGGCGGGAAAAGTTAATCAGCCAATTAACTCGTCCACAGAGGAACGTCTCAAGCGGTTGCCGCAACTCGCGCATCCCTTGTGATCCGAGGAAACAAGAACGTGCTCGACAAACCAGCTCCCGCTCCCTCCGTCCGCGCCTCCGGCCCGCTTTCGGGCTTCCGCATCGTCGAATTCGCCGGCATCGGCCCCGGTCCGTTCGCGTGCATGATGCTGGCCGACATGGGTGCAGACGTCGTCACGGTCGACCGTGTCGGCGCGAAGAAGAGCATGAAGTCGGTGGCAGGCCGCGGCCGCAAGGTGATCGAGCTCGACCTCAAGGACAAGGCGGCGATCGCAGAGGTGCTCGATCTGCTCGCCAACGCCGACGCACTGGTCGAGGGCTTTCGTCCCGGCGTGATGGAGCGGCTCGGGCTCGGCCCCGAAATCGTGCACGCGCGCAATCCAAAGCTCGTCTACGGCCGCATGACCGGGTGGGGCCAGGACGGCCCGCTTGCCTGCGCCGCCGGTCATGACATCAACTACATCTCGATCACCGGCGCGCTCGCCGCGATCGGCACCAAAGAGGCTCCGGTGCCGCCGCTCAACCTGGTCGGCGATTTCGGCGGCGGTGCGCTCTATCTCGTCGTCGGCGTGCTCGCCGCGCTGCTGGAAGCGCAGAAGTCCGGCAAGGGCCAGGTGGTCGATACCGCGATGTGCGACGGCGGGGCGTCGCTGATGTCGTTCTTCTTCGACATGACCGCGATGGGCCGCTGGGCCGAGGGCCGCAACCAGAATTTCCTCGACGGCGGCGCGCATTTCTACGGCGTCTACGAATGCGCCTGCGGCCATTTCATCTCGATCGGTTCGATCGAACCGCAGTTCTATGCGCTCTTGCGCCAGCATGCCGGCCTGACCGACGCCGATTTCGACGCGCAGATGGACCGCAAGGCGTGGCCGGCGCTGAAGGAGAAGCTGAAGGCGGTCTTCAAGAGCAAGACGCGCGAGGACTGGTGCAAGATCATGGAAGGCACCGACATCTGCTTTGCGCCGGTGCTGACCATGTCGGAAGCGACCCAGCATCCGCACATGGTCGCGCGCAACGTCTTCGTCGAGCGCCACGGCGTGAAACAGCCCGCCCCCGCGCCGCGCTTCTCACGCACGCCGTCCGCGATCCGCGAGCCCGAGGCCGCGGAGATCGGTGCGGTGACGAAGGCGTGGAAGACGGGGCGTTAGCGGCGGTAGATCTCCGCTATCGCCTCACCCTCCGACGTCGTCCTGGCTTTTCGCCAGGACGACATCTGCTTTGACCCAACCGTGTGCCCAAGTGCGAGGCGCGCAGCTTACGCCGCGTTGTCCACCTTCAACACCCCGCGCCGTATCTGATCCTCCTCGATCGATTCGAACAGGGCCTTGAAATTGCCCTCGCCAAAACCATCATCGCCCTTGCGCTGGATGAATTCGAAGAAAATCGGGCCGATCGCGTTGGCCGAGAAGATCTGCAGCAGCACCTTGGTCTGGCCGCCGTCGACCACGCCCTCGCCGTCGATCAGGATGCCGTTGGTCTTAAGCCGTGCGACGTCCTCACCGTGCTTGGGCAGGCGGCTGTCGATCCGCTCGAAATAGGTGTCGGGCGGCGACGGCATGAACGGCAGGCCGGCTTCGCGCAGGCCTTCGATGGTGGCGTGGATGTCGCGGCAGCCGCAGGCAATGTGCTGAATGCCCTCGCCGCGATAGGTCTTCAGATATTCCTCGATCTGTCCGGAATCGCCGGCGTCCTCGTTGATCGGAATCCGGATCTTGCCGTCGGGGCTGGTCAGCGCACGCGAGAACAGGCCGGAGGCGCGCCCCTCGATGTCGAAGAAGCGGATCTGGCGGAAGTTGAAGAGCTTTTCATAGAAGCCCGCCCAGACGTCCATGCGCCCGCGATGGACGTTATGGGTGAGATGGTCGAGATAGAACAGACCGGCACCATGGGGTCGTGGATCGCGCGCGCCCAGCCATTCGAACTCGGCATCATAGGCCGAGCCCTTGGCGCCATAGGAATCGACGAAATAGAGCAGGCTGCCGCCGATCCCCTTGATCGCGGGCACATCGAGCGTCTTCTGCGCAGACGTGGCGTCGGCCGGCTCCGCGCCGAGCGCAATCGCCCGGTCATAGGCCTTTTGCGCATCGACGACGCGGAACGCCATCGACGGTGCACAGGGGCCGTGCGCAGCGACGAAGTCGAAACCGTGGGTGCCGGGCTCTTCGTTGACGAGATAGTTGATGTCGCCCTGACGATAGACCGTGATCTTCTTGGCCTTGTGACGAGCGACGACGGCAAAGCCCATCAACTTGAATAGGGTGTGCAGCTCTTGCGGATTGGGGTGCGCATATTCGACGAACTCGAACCCGTCGGTGCCCATCGGATTGTCGGCGCTGATCGTGGCCGGCGGTGCATCGTGCGGAAACGGACCCATGGTGGTTCTCCCAAATTGCTGCTGGCGAGAACTATCCTTCATCTGGCACACAATGAGCGTGCAAACGGGATGGGATTTGGGTAAAGCATGCACGGTTTGTGCATGAATTTGGCAAAGATCGCATGATTTCTGTTGACGCATTCGACCTCAGGATCCTGGGCGCGCTCCAGGATGACGGCCGTCTCACCAACCAGGAGCTCGCCGAGCTCGCGGGGCTTTCGGCCTCGCAATGCTCGCGGCGGCGGATGCGACTGGAGGAGGAGAAGGTGATCGCCGGTTATCACGCCGACCTCTCCAGCGAGGCGCTCGGCTTCGGCGTGATCGCCTTCATCCAGGTGACGTTAGCCACCCACTCACCCGACAATTCCAAGCGCTTTCGCGCACTCGTTGGCCGCATCGACGAGATCCAGGAGGCCTATTCGCTGACCGGCGACGCCGACTACGTGCTCAAGGCGGTGCTGCGCGACCTCAAGGGACTCTCCAATCTCGTCAACGACGTGCTGATGCCGCACCAGAGCGTGGCGCATGTGCGCTCCTCCATCGTCCTGGACCGGCTCAAGGAGAGCACGCGGCTGCCGCTGAAACAGGTCACAGGCTGAAATCGAGGGAAATGCGACATTCGCGCTGCGCCCGCGATCTGCAATGATGCGCCCCCTCAGAGCGAGGTTACGAGATGGCGCTGCAACTTCGACCGAACTGCGAATATTGCGACCGCGACCTGCCGCCGAGTGCGACGGACGCCCGGATCTGCTCCTATGAATGCACGTTCTGCGCGGACTGCGTCGAGACAAAGCTGTCCAATGTCTGCCCGAACTGCGGCGGCGGCTTTGCCCCGCGCCCGATCCGCCCGACACGGGAATGGCGGCCCGGCGTGTGCGTGGCCAAGCACGCGCCGTCGGACAAGCGGGTGCATTTGAAGTACAGCCCGGATGACGTCGCGGCGCACTGCGCCAGGATACGCGACGTGCCGCCGGAGAAGCGGTAGGCTTTCGCCATATCGTCATTGCGAGGAGCTCTTGCGACGAAGCAATCCAGAATCCCTCCGCGGAAAGACTCTGGATTGCTTCGCTGCGCTCGCAATGACGGAGGATGTGGCAACGACTGAGCTCACTCCGCCGGCAAGATCGTCCCTTCGACCTCGCCGAACCCGACGCGATAGCCGTTACCCTGGCACCAGCCACGCATGACGAGGCTGTCGCCGTCTTCCAGGAACGAGCGCTTGACGCCGCCGGGCAATTCCACCGGTTCGGTGCCGTTCCAGCCAATCTCCAAAAGGCTGCCGCGCTGGTTCTTCTCCGGACCGGAGATCGTGCCGGCCCCCAAGAGATCGCCGACATTCATGGCGCAGCCGCTGGAGGCGTGGTGCATCAATTGCTGCACCGAGGACCAGTACATGTATTTGAAATTGGTGCGGCTGATGCTGGCGGGCGCGTTCGCGCCGGCGGCGCGCAAGAAGACGTCGAGCTCGAGGTCATAGTTCTGCGGCCGAGCTTGCCTAAGATAATCCAGCGGCGCCGGGCTCTGCTCGGGTCCGTTGAGCCGGAATGGCTCCAGCGCCTCGCGCGTCACCACCCACGGGCTGATCGAGGTCGCGAATGCCTTGGCCAGGAACGGCCCGAGCGGCACGTATTCCCAGTGCTGGATGTCGCGCGCGCTCCAGTCGTTGAGCAGCACGAAGCCGAAGATCATTTCCTCGGCCTGGCTCTCGGTCAGCATGCCGCCGATCGGCGAGGGCTGGCCGACCACGACGCCCATCTCCAGCTCGAAATCGAGCCGCTTGCAGGGCGCAAAGCTCGGCACCTCGGCGGTCGGCGGCTTCAACTGCCCGCGCGGGCGCTTCACTTGCGTACCGGACACCACGACGGTGGAGGCGCGGCCGTTGTAGCCAATCGGCATGTAGAGCCAGTTCGGCTGCAGCGCGTTGTCCTTGCCGCGGAACATCACACCGACATTGGTGGCGTGCTCTTTCGACGAATAGAAGTCGGTGTAGCCGGAGACGGTGAACGGCAAATGCAGCCGCACATCGCGCATCGGCACCAGCGCTTGTTTGCGCAGGTCCTCGTTGTCGCGCAGCTCGGGGTGATCATGACGCAGCAGCTCGCTGATCCGCGCCCGCGTCTTGGCCCAGACCTTTGGCCCGAGCGCCATGAACGGATTGAGCGAGGGCGCGGAGAACACGCCGAGCGGGCCGACATCGAGCCGGCAATCCTGCTCGAGCGCCCAGAGGTCGAGCACGTAGTTGCCGATCGCTACACCAACGCGCGGCGACGGAGAGGCCGCGGTCGAGAACACGCCATAGGGCAGGTTCTGGATCGGGAAGTCGGAGGCGGGATCGACGTCGATGAAGGAGCGGAGGCTGGGATCGTTGGGGTGCGTTGTCACTTTTGGCTTGGTCCTTTCTTCCTTCTCCCCTTGTGGGAGAAGGTGGCGTAGGCGGCCTTCGGCCGCCGTCCTTAGAACGCCGATGCTTTGCATCGGCTACGGCGCCGGATGAGGGGCTCTATCCGCGTGCCCGAATGAGAGAGGTTCACTCGCGGAGACAGACCCCTCACCCGTCTCGCCGCTACGCGGCGAGCCACCCTCTCCCACAAGGGGAGAGGGTGGAACACTACCGTCGGCTCGGATCGAACCGCTTCTCAAGTCCCTTCCAGCACTCCGCGTAATCGTCCTGCAACGTCGACGATTGCGCGGCGTGCGCGGTAACGCGCTGCGGGTAGCGGGTCTCGAACATGAAGGCCATGGTGCCCGTCAGCTTCACCGGCTTCAATTCGCTGTTGCTGGCGTGGTCGAAGGCCTCACGATCGGGACCGTGCGGCAGCATGCAATTGTGCAAGCTTATGCCGCCGGGGACAAAACCTTGCGGCTTGGCGTCGTAGACGCCGTAGATCAGGCCCATGAACTCACTCATGATGTTCATGTGGTACCAGGGCGGACGGAAGGTGTTGTCGGCGACCAACCAGCGCTCGGGGAAGATGACGAAGTCGATATTCGCAGTGCCCGCCGTCTCCGACGGCGAGGTCAGCACCGTGAAGATCGACGGATCAGGATGATCGAACGCGATCGCGCCGACCGGCGAGAAGGTGCGCAAATCGTATTTGTACGGCGCGTAATTGCCGTGCCAGGCGACGACGTCGATCGGCGAATGCGGCAGCGTGGTCTTGAACAGCGAGCCGCCCCATTTCACGAAGAGCTCGGTCGGCGTGTCCTTGTCCTCGTAGCTTGCGACCGGCGTCAGGAAGTCGCGCGCATTGGCAAGGCAATTGGCGCCGATCGGGCCGCGCTCCGGCAGCGTGAAGGCGCCGCCATAGTTTTCGCAGAGATAGCCGCGCGCCGGCCCATTCAAAATCTCCACGCGGAATTTTACGCCGCGCGGGATCACCACGATCTCGCCGGGCTCGGCGTCGATGCGGCCGAACTCGGTGACGAAGCGCAAATTGCCCTGCTGTAGCACGAACAGCATCTCGCCATCGGCATTGTAGAAGTGCTGGTCCACCATCGACTTGGTGATGAGATAGACGTGCGCGGCCATGCCTCCTTGCGTGTTGACGTCGCCGGCCGTCGTCATGGTCTGCACGCCCTGAAGGAAGGTGATCTCTTCCTTCGGGATCGGCGCCGGATCCCAGCGAAGCTGCGCGATCGGCAGATCGTATTCATGGCACGGCGCCGAGCGCCACAGGCCGGCATCGACCTTCTCGAAGCGGCCCGAATGCTTCACCGAGGGACGGATGCGATAGAGCCAGGAGCGCTCATTGGTGCCGCGCGGCGCTGTGAACGGCGAGCCCGAAAGCTGCTCGGCATAGAGCCCGTAGGCGCAACGCTGCGGCGAGTTGCGGCCCATCGGCAGCGCGCCTGGCAGCGCCTCGGTCTCAAAGCTGTTGCCGAAGCCGGACATGTAGCCCGGCGTGACCTGGCCCGTGCTGCGAACGATCTGATCCGGCGAGGTGTTGATGTTCATGACTATCCTCCTCCTTGCAGGGCGGCCCACATCTCCTGGTCGCGCTTGTCGGTCCAGATCACGGGGTCGTCGATCCCCGACGCCTCGTCGAAGGCGCGCGACACGTTGAACGGCAGGCAGTGCTCGTAGATGGCAAAGCTCGAGAATTTCGGGTCCATCACCTCGCGGGTCGCCGCCATCGTCTCCTTCAGCGTGCGGCCCTTGGCGACGGAGATTTCGGCTGCGCCATAGAGCGTCGAGACGAAGTCGCGCGTCATCGCGATGGCCTCGCGCGCGGTGGTGGTGCCCTTGAGTGCATCGCCACGGCCCGGCGCAATCGCCTTCGGATTGAAGTTGCGGATTTCGTTCAGCGTCAGCGGCCATTCGCGCAAATGCGCATCGCCGCAATAGCAGGCCGAGTGATATTCGATGAGATCGCCGGAGAACATGACTTCTGCATCCGGCACCCAGGCGACGATGTCGCCCGAGGTATGGCCCGCGCCGAGCTGCATCAGCCGCACCTCGCGCTTGCCGAGATAAATCGACATCTCGCCTTCGAAGGTCAGCGTCGGCCAGGTCAGGCCGGGAATGCTCGCGGCGTCCTGGAACAGGCGCGGGAAGCGGCCGTATTCGGAGTCCCAATCCTGCTTGCCGCGCTCCTCGATCAGCCGATAGGTCTCCTGCGAGGCGACGATGCCTTGCGCCTTGTAGGCAGAGGCGCCCAGCACGCGCACGGCGTGATAGTGCGACAGCACGACATACTTGATCGGCTTGTCGGTGACGGCGCGGACGCGCTCGATCACCTTGTTCGCCATCGCAGGCGTCGCCTGCGCGTCGAACACCAGGCAGCCGTCGTCGCCGACGATGACGGCCGTGTTTGGGTCGCCCTCGGCGGTGAAAGCATAGAGATCGGTGCCGATCTCGGAGAAGGTGATCTTCTTCTCGGAGAGGTCGCCGGTGGATGCGAAGTTCTTCGCCATCAGTTTATCCTTGATTCACAGGGTCATTGTTGTTGCTGTTGTTGCTGCTGGCCGTCGATCATGCGCCGCTTGGCGAGCACGATCGCCTCGCGCAGTACATCGATGTCGCCGATATGGTTGGCGAGGATCAGCACCAACGCCGCATCGAAATCCGCGCTCTGTCCGTCCGAGAGCCCGCGATGTGCCTCGACGATGGCGCGGAAGGCGTCATCGGGCCGCGCGAAATTCGAGCTGGTGGAAAGCGGCATGCGAGACCTCAGTTCAAACCTTCGGCGCGCGACAGCGCCGCCGCGATCGCGGCTCCTGTCGGATGGCGGAAGCGCGCGGCGACATAGCCGTCGGGCCGGAGCAGATAGGCCGTACCAGGTTCGGCGTCGTAGCGCTTCGCGGCGAGACCGGCGGAATCGGCCAGACCGCCCTCGCCGCCAATCCGGATGTCCTTGACGCCGCCGGGCGCCCCGATTGCTGCGCCATTGCTGAACGACAGCAGGGCGAAGTCCGTTCCTCCCTTGCGGAACACCTCCGTGAGATAGGTCTGTTCGCCCGCGCGCACTTCGACCGGCGCATCCAGCATGGAACAGCCGGGCTTCGGGCCGCCACGCCACGCATCGGCATCGGGCGAGGACAGCGGCGAGTCATAGCTGCAGGGCACCGACAGCCGGCCACCATTGACCATGCGCTTGCCGAACTCGGTCTCCTTGGCGAGCGACAGCACTGCCTGGCGCAGCCGCGCTTCTTGAGGCGTATTCGGCGCCATGAAATCGGTGGAGCGCGTGGATTCGCGAATGTTCTCGTCGGCGGCGAGACTGCGCTCGACGTGGTAGCTCTCCAGCAGGCTCGCGGGCGAGCGCCCGCGCAGCACGCGATCGAGCTTCCAGGAGAGATTTTCGGCGTCCTCGAGACCTGAGTTGGCGCCGCGTGCGCCAAAGGGCGAGACCTGATGCGCCGAATCGCCGGCGAAGACCACGCGGCCATGGAGAAAGCGGTCCATGCGGCGGCACTGGAATTTGTAGAGCGAGATCCATTCGAACGCGAACTTGTCGTGGCCGAGCATGCGCGCGATGCGCGGCCGCACGTTCTCCGGCTTCTTCTCGAACACAGGATCGGCATCGCGGCTGAGCTGGAGATCGATGCGCCAGACGTCGTCGGGCTGGCGGTGCAACAGCGCCGAGCGCCCGGCATGGAACGGCGGATCGAACCAGAACCAGCGCTCGGTCGGGAATTCGGCGGTCATCTTGACGTCGGCGATCAGGAACTGATCCTCGAACACCTGGCCGGCGAATTCCGCACCGACCATCTGTCGCATCGAGGAGCGCGCCCCATCGCAGGCGATGACGTATTGGGCCTGCAGGCGATAGGCGCCCTCGGGCGTCTCGATGGTCAGCACCACAGAGTCGTTGCGCTGCTCCAGCGCCGTCACCTTGTTGCGCCAGCGCAGGTCGATCCCCGGCAGATCATTGATGCGATCGACCAGGTAGGCCTCGGCGTAATATTGCTGGAGGTTGATGAAGGCCGGCCGCTTGTGGCCGTCCTCAGGCAGCAGGTTGAACTGGTAGAGCTGGGACTCGCCGTGGAAGATGCGGCCGACGCTCCACACCACGCCCTTGTCGACCATGCGGTCGCCGACGCCGAGCCGGTCCCAATATTCCAGCGAGCGCTTGGAGAAGCAGATCGCGCGCGAGCCCTCGCCGATGCGGTCGGCATCATCCAGGAGGACGACAGGCTGGCCGCGCTGGGCGAGGTCGATCGCCAGCGACAGTCCGACCGGGCCGGCGCCGACCACGACCACCGCATGCTCGGCCGGGTTCGGGCCGGGGCGGTCCTGATCGGGATGGCGGCGGTAGCCGAACTGGGTCTTTGCCTGCGCCATGCGCTAACCTCGGCTCTGGTCAGGAGAGGACCGATCTGCTAGATAGTCTCACGTGCAACTATTTTGGACCGGAGCCGGCCGGCCGTCAACTGGAATTCGGAGCGCATTTTGGCGAGGACGACAGACACCGCGCTGAAGACACGCGAAGCGGACGACACATTGCCGAAGGCAAAGGCGCGGCTCGACCTGTTCAAGTTCGTGCCGTTCCGCCTGAACCGGTTAGCTGCCGAAGTGAGCGCCGCGCTCGCAGTCGAATATCAGGAGCGCCACGGTCTCGACATTCCGGCCTGGCGGGTGCTGGCGACGCTCGGCTTCCGCAACGATGCCTGCAGCGCGCAGTACATCTCGCAATGCACCCGCACGCACAAATCGACCATCAGCCGCGCGGTGACCACGCTCCTGCATGACGAGCTGATCGAGCGGGTCGAGAACGCAGCCGATCGCCGCGAATTCCGCCTGCAGCTCACGAAGAAGGGCCGCGCGCTCTACGAGGAGCTGTTCCCGCAACTCTTGCGGCGGGAAGACGAGATACTCTCCTGCCTCTCGGGGCAAGAGCGCAAGCAATTATCAGTGCTGCTCGGCAAGCTCGAGCAGAGCCTCGATCTGATCCAGACCAGCGAAGAAGCGGACGCCAAGGAGGCGTATTAGCCTCCTCCGTCATTCCGGGTTCGCGCTTTCAGCGCGCCCGGAATGACGGCTAGCCCGTCACTTCGCAAACGACGTCGACGGCGGCAGATGCAGTGCCCAGACGTCGACCTTGTCGCTGGCGCGCGGATAAATCTCCGTCACGATCGGATCGTGGCCGGGGATGTAGCGGTCGGGATGGCCGGCGAGACGCTCGATCGTCTCCCAGCCCTGTGCCATGTCACCGACATTGTAGACGATCGGGAACGGGCTCCTGCGCTGGAGATTGGCGTAGTAATGCGTAGCATCGGACGCCAGCACCACCGGTCCGCGCGCGGTCTCGACCTTCACCACCTGCAGGCCATCGGAATGGCCGCCGACGCGGTGCACGGTGACGCCGGGCGCGATCTCGCCATCGCCAGAATAGAAGGTGACGCGCTCGCCATAGACATGGCGCACCATCAGCGTGACGTGCTCGACCGAGAACGGATGTCGCAATAGTCCGTTGCACATGCAGCGTCCCGTCGCGTAAGCCATCTCGCGCTCCTGGAGGTGGAAGCGCGCATTCGGGAAGCGGTCAAGATTGCCGGCGTGGTCGTAATGCAGATGCGTCACGATGATGTCGCGAATGCTTGACGCGGAGACGCCAAAACGCTCAAGCGCATCGACCGGATTGAGTGTCAGTTTTCGCGCCCGCAAGCTCGCTTCCTCGGCATTGAAGCCGGTATCGACCAAAATATCGCGGCCGCCGCCGCGGATCAGCCAGACGAAGTAATCGAGGTCCTGCGCCGCGCTATCGTGCGGATCCGGCGCGAGGAAATTCATGTGCGGGGTGCGCGGCGACATCGTCGCATAGCGGAGGGCGTAGATTTCGTAGACGTTTCCCATGGTTTTGCTTTTTTCTGAAGGAGCCTTTCGGGACGATCCCGCGCACCAAGCCATTCTCCGTCGCAAACGTCAAACGCTGCCGGACTATGGCGCATCGCGCGCCATCATGTGAGACCAATCACACTTTCGTCGCCATGGCCGGCCTAACATGGATCGCCCCCCAAGAGGCTTGGGCCCTGAATCGAACTTTCGTCGAGCGAAGCCGTGACGGCCGATCTATTCCCTTCGCAACTTGCAGCGGCATCGCGGTCAATTGTCGCGATAATGCCGAATCTCCAAGCGGTTGACGCCCCCTCCCCCCGGTTTGATAATGCAAATAGCGTAAGTTAAGGTCGCCGCGGCGCAAGCTGGGAACGGCGCCCTTTTGGCTGGACCGCGCTGATTATGAAAATTCGCTTCCTTTTTCTTCTGCCGTTGCTCGTCTCGCTGCTTCCGACCGCGCCATCGCTGGCGGCCGGTGACCGTTTTGCGCTGGTCATCGGCAACGCCAAATATCCGGACGCGGACAGCCCGCTGAAGGAACCGATCAACGACGCACGCGATGTTGCCGACGAACTCAAACGGGACGGCTTTTCCGTCGAGATCGGCGAGAACCTGACCGGCGATGCCATGCGCCGCGCCTTCGACAAGCTCTACGGCAAGATCAAGCCGGGTGCGGTGGCGCTGGTCTTCTTCAGCGGTTTCGGCATCCAGTCGGCGCGCCAGAGCTACATGATCCCGATCGATGCGCAGATCTGGACCGAGTCGGACGTGCGCCGCGACGGCTTCAGCATCGAAACCATCCTCGGCGAACTCAACACCCGTGGCGCCGGCGTCAAGATCGCGCTGATCGATGCCTCCAGGCGCAATCCGTTCGAGCGCCGGTTCCGCAGCTTCTCGGCAGGGCTAACGCCGGTCATCGCGCCGAACGGCACGCTGGTCATGTATTCGGCGGCGCTGGCCTCGGTGGTCTCGGACGCCGGCGGCGACCACAGCCTGTTCGTCCAGGAGTTGCTCAAGGAAATCCGCGTCCCCGACCTGATGGCGGAGGAGACGCTGAACCGCACCAAGATGGGCGTCACGCGCGCCTCGCGCGGCGAGCAGGTGCCCTGGATCTCGTCCTCATTGGCCGAGGACTTCTCGTTCATTCCAGGCGCCGGCGGATCGCGCCCGACGGCGGCGACAACGCCGCCGCCTCCCGCTCCACCACCCGCCGTGGTCGCCAACAATCCGCCGCCTGCGCCGCCCGCCCCGCCGTCACCGCCTCCTCCGCCAAAGCCGCCGGCGGAAGCGACTGTCGCGCCGGCCCCGGCCCCATCTGCGAAGCCGCAGGTCGAGGCCGCCTTGCCGCCGCCGCCACCGCCGGTGAAGCCGGCCGATCCCGTCGCCACGCCGAGCACCAGCACCGACAGCGGCCCGAGTCAGGCCCTGCTGGCTGACGATCCCACGATCAAGGGCCTCACAGCGAAGATCGCCGCCAACCCCGATGACGTGAACGCGCTGTACCGGCGCGGCCAAGTCTATGCCAGCAAGGGCGCCTACGACCTCGCCATCAAGGATTTTGACGGCACGCTGCGGATCAATCCGAAGGACGTCGAGGCGCTGAACAACCGCTGCTGGACCCGCACCGTAGTCGGCGATCTCCAGGGCGCGCTGAAAGATTGCAACGAGGCGCTGCGGCTGCGGCCGAATTTCGTCGATGCGCTGGACAGCCGGGGCCTCGTCAACCTGAAATCCGGCGCGGTGAAGAATGCCATCGCCGATTTCGACGCGGCGCTGAAGATCAACCCGCGCCTGACCTCCTCGCTCTATGGACGGGGCCTCGCCAAGCAGCGCAACGGCTCGGCGCAGGAGGGTACACTGGACATCGCCAATGCCAAGGCGATGGACCCGAACATCGTTCAGGAATTCGCAAGTTACGGAGTGCGTTGATATTTTTTTGAGCTGAGGCGGGGCGCGCCTCGAACCCTGCGGCCCCGCCGGCGACTAATTTGACGATGCCGCAAGCGGCCTTCTGGGGGCTTATTGCACAAATTTTTTAGAACCGCGCGCGCTGGCTGCGCAGGAGGGACAGGCAATGAGATTGGCTGCAAAGGGACTTACCGCGATCCTTTCCATCTTCGCGATTGGCACCGCCCTGTCGCTGGCGCCATCACCCGTGCGCGCGGGCGATGACGGCAACAGCAAGAATGTCAGCGAGGATGAGATCGTTCGCGCCCTGGCGCCGCCGCCGAAGAAGCCCCTCACCCGCGGCCTTTCGATCGGCCCGCAGGCCGATCCCGCGCCGAGCGCAGCGGAGACCAAGCTGCTCCAGTCCGTCCGCGGACGCGCTACGCGTTCGCTCTCGGTCACCGAGCGCGAGGAGATCGCCTCGGTGGCCAAGGACAAGCCGAACATCGATCTCGAGATCACCTTCGACTACAACTCGGCCAATATCAGCGCCAAGTCGCTGTCCTCGGTCCAGGCGCTCGGCCGTGCGCTGACCAGCCCGGACCTGAAGGGCTCGACCTTCGTGGTCGCCGGCCACACCGACGCCGCCGGCGGCGAAGCCTACAATCAGGACCTGTCGGAGCGCCGCGCGGATTCGATCAAGCGCTATCTCATGGAAAAGTACAGCATCCCCGCGGCCGACCTCGTCACCGTCGGCTACGGCAAGAGCAAGCTGAAGGATCCGAGCCAGCCGATGGCGGAGGTGAACCGCCGCGTGCAGGTCGTCAACATGGAAAACAAGACCACCGCATCGAAGTGACCACGACGCAATTCTCGAAGTGATCCGTCGTGATGTGGTGTAAAGTCTCGCCTTCGGAGCGCGTCCCGCAGCCTTGCGGGACGCCGCTTTGTTTCAGGGAAACGCTCTCAGCAGGCCTCGTGCGGACGGCCGTGAGCCAGGCCAGGATGATCCGGCGATGAAGGCCACCGAATATCTCAAGCCTGCCGCAACCGTGGCGCTCATCATTGCGCTCGGCGTCGGCTATTACTTGTTCGAGCATCGGCATCGTCCCGAAGTGAAGGAAACGCCGAACCAGGCGCTCGTCGTCGTGACGAAGGCGACCAACGCCTGCTTCTCCGATCTGGTGCGGGTGACCGGCTTCTTCGTGCCGCGACGCGAAGCCGTGGTCGTGGCCGACCAGGAGGGATCCAGGGTCACCGATGTCTTCGTCACGGAAGGCGCCGTTGTCACCGACAACCAGGAGCTGGCGCGCCTGACGGCGCCGCCGCAGATTCCGGGCCAGCCGGCACGGCCAGGTCAGCAAGGCCCGATCTCGTTGAAGGCGCCGGCGCCGGGTCTCGTCACCGAAGTCCGCACCATCGTCGGTGCGCCGGCCTCGCCGCAGGCGGGTCCGATGTTCCGCATCGCCGTCAACGGCGAGATCGAGCTCGACGCGCAGGTTCCGGCCGTGCACATGCCCAAGCTCAGCCCCGGCGCCACCGTGCGGATCAGCCGCGACGACGCGCCCGATCTGATCGGACGGGTCCGGCTGGTGTCGCCCGAAATCGACCGCGCCACCCAGCTCGGGCGCGTCCGCATCAGCGTCACCAACAATCCGTCGCTGAAGGTCGGCATGTTCGCCCGCGCCTCGATCGACGCCAAGCGAAGCTGCGGCGTTGCGGTTCCCAAGACCGCCATTGACCATCTCACCGTCCAGGTGGTCAAAGGCAATACGGTCGAGACGCGCAAGGTGCGGGTCGGACTGACGTCCGACAGCTCGACGGAAATCCTGGAAGGGCTCGACGTCGGCGAAATCGTCGTGGCCGACGCCGGCTCTTCGCTGCATGACGGCGACCAGATCAAGACTGTCTTCGCCGATGAAATCGATCGATCGCGAGTACGCTGATGGCTCTCAATATTTCGGCATGGTCGATCCGCAATCCGCTGCCGTCGGTCGTCTTTTCGATCATCCTCCTGATCCTCGGCTGGGTCTCCTTCACCAAGCTTGCGGTGACGCGGCTGCCCTCGGCCGATATTCCCGTGATCTCGGTCGCGGTATCGCAGTTTGGCGCGGCGCCCGCCGAGCTTGAGTCCCAGGTCACCAAGACGGTTGAAGACGCGGTCTCCGGCGTCGAGGGTGTGCGGCACATCACCTCGTCGATCACCGACGGCCTGTCGGTCACCACGATCCAGTTCGCGCTCGAGACCAACACCGACCGCGCGCTCAACGACGTCAAGGACGCCGTCACGCGCGTGCGCTCCAACCTGCCGCAGAACGTCACCGAGCCGCTGATCCAGCGCGTCGACGTGATCGGCCTGCCGATCGTCACCTACGCCGCGATCTCGCCCGGCAAGACGCCGGAGCAGCTTTCCTATTTCGTCGACGACGTGGTCAAGCGCGCGCTGCAGGGCGTGCGCGGCGTCGCCCAGGTCGAGCGCATCGGCGGTGTCGAGCGCGAGATCCTGGTCTCGCTCGATCCCGACCGCCTGCAGGCGATGGGGCTGACTGCCGTCAATGTCAGCCAGAGCTTGCGCGGCACCAATGTCGACGTCGCCGGCGGCCGGGCCGAGATCGGCAAGAATGACCAGGCGATCCGCACGCTTGCCGGCGCCAAGACGCTGGGCGATCTCACCGGCACCATGATCCCGCTGTTCGGCGGCGGCGAGGTCCGGCTCGACGATCTCGGTACCGTCACCGACACCATCGCCGACCGCCGCACCTTCGCCCGCTTCAACGGCGAGCCGGTCGTGGCACTCGGCATCAAGCGCTCCAAGGGCGCCAGCGACGTCGTGGTCGCCGCCGCCGTGCAGAAGCGCATCGACGTGCTCAAGGCCGCCTATCCGGACGTCGACCTCAAGCTGATCGACACCTCGGTCGAATACACCAAGGGCAATTACGAGGCGGCGATCTCGACCCTGTTCGAAGGCGCGATCCTCGCCGTCATCATCGTGCTGTTGTTCCTGCGCGACCTGCGCGCCACCATCATCGCCGCGATCTCGCTGCCGCTGTCGATCTTCCCGGCGTTCTGGGCGATGGACATCCTCGGTTTCTCGCTTAACCTCGTCAGCTTCCTCGCCATCACGCTGTCGACGGGTATTCTGGTCGACGATGCCATCGTCGAGATCGAGAACATCGTGCGGCACATGAACATGGGCAAATCGCCTTATCGTGCAGCACTCGAAGCCGCTGATGAAATCGGCCTCGCGGTGATCGCGATCTCGCTCACCATCATCGCGATCTTCGCGCCGGCGAGCTTCATGTCGGGCATCGCCGGCCAGTTCTTCAAGCAATTCGGCATCACCGTCTCGGTGCAGGTGTTCTTCTCGCTGCTGGCGGCGCGCTTCGTCACGCCGATGCTGGCGGCCTACTTCCTCAAGCACCACAATCACGCGGAGCCGCCGCCGGGCCGCGTGCTGCGCACCTACCACAAGATCGTGGCCTGGTCGGTGAAGCACTATTTCATCACCGTGGTGATCGGCTTTGCCATCTTCGCCGCATCGATCTGGAGCATCACGCTGCTGCCGCAGGGCTTCCTGCCCGCGCAGGACAGTGCGCGCTCGCTGCTCGCGATCGAATTGCCGCCCGGCACCCAGCTCGCCTACACCGAGAAGGTCACCGAAGACATCGTCGCGCGCCTGCGCAAGCGTCCGGAGGTGAAGAGCATCTTCGTCGACGGCGGCCGTGTCCCGCCGGGGACGCAGGAGGTGCGCCGCGCCGCCCTGATCATCAACTATACGCCCAAGACCGAACGCGACATCACCCAGCGCGAGCTCGAATTCTCGATCAGCCAGGAGCTCGAGAACATCCCCGACATCCGCTTCTGGTTCCTGGACGAGAACGGCCTGCGCGCAATCTCGCTGGTCGTGACCGGCGTCGACGCCAACATCGTCAACAACGTCGCAAGCGAGCTCGCGACGCAGATAAAGCGGATTCCGACCATCTCCAACGTGATCTCGGAGACCGCGCTGGAGCGGCCGGAGCTGCGCATCGAGCCGCGCGCCGACCTCGCCGCGCGCCTCGGCGTCTCGACCGAAAGCCTGTCGCAGACGATCCGCGTCGCGACCATCGGCGACGTCGGCCCCGCGCTCGCCAAGTTCGACGTCGGCGACCGCCTGGTGCCGATCCGCGTGCAGCTCGAGGACGCCGCGCGCGGCAATCTCAAGACGCTCGAACAGCTCCGCGTGCCGCTCGGCGAGCACGGCGAAAAGGGCGGCGTGCCGCTCTCGGTCATCGCCGACGTCAAGCTCGACCAAGGCCCGACCAGCATCAACCGCTACGACCGTGAACGCCAGGCGACCGTCGCCGCCGATCTCGTCGGCTCTGCGGCGCTGGGCGATGCCACCAAGAAGATCTACGAGCTGCCGGTGATGAAGAGCCTGCCGAAGGGCGTGAAGGTCTCACCGTCCGGCGACGCCGAGAGCCTGAACGAACTGTCCGACGGCTTTGCCACCGCGATCACCGCGGGCCTGATGATGGTCTATGCGGTGCTGGTGCTGCTGTTCGGCACCTTCCTGCAACCGATAACCATCCTGTTCTCGCTGCCGCTGTCGATCGGCGGCGCGATCGCCGCGCTGCTCGTCACCGGCAAGCAGCTCACCACGCCGGTCTGGATCGGCATCCTGATGCTGATGGGCATCGTGACCAAGAACGCGATCATGCTGGTAGAGTTCGCGATCGAGGCGATCCACGCCGGCAAGACGCGCGAAGACGCGATGATCGACGCCGGCATGAAGCGCGCCCGCCCGATCGTGATGACCACGATCGCGATGGTCGCCGGCATGACGCCGAGCGCGCTCGCGGTCGGCGCCGGCGGCGAATTCCGCTCGCCGATGGCGCTCGCGGTGATCGGCGGCCTCTTGTTCTCCACCATCCTGTCGCTGGTGTTCGTGCCGGCGATGTTCATGGTGATGGACGACATCGGCGTCCTGTTCTGGCGCTTCGGCAAGCGGCTGATCGTGCACAGCGAGGATGCCGAGACCGCGGATCAACACGCGGCTTCGCCCCCCGGCGCCGCGCCGGCGGAAGCAGCGCACGCGTCGAAGAAGGTCGCGCATCCGGCGGAGTAGATGGAGGACCAGGCTCGCTCTGGCTACTCATTCCGCGCGATCGACGTCAGCCTCGTCATGTTCTTCAGGAGAATGCGGCCACGCTGGAGATCGAGGATCGCGTCCTTGCGCCAGGCCTGAAGCTGGCGGTTGACGCTTTCGCGTGCGGCGCCGACGAAGATGCCGAGCTGCTCCTGCGAGATGTGCACCTCGGAGCCGAAATCGGCGGCGAGCGCGCAGAGCCGCCGCGCGAGCCGCACCGGCAGCGGCTGCAGCATGGATTCCTCCATGCGCTCGCTCTGCCAGCGGATGCGCTGGCAGAGCAACGCGATGAGCTTGATCGCGACCTTCGGCTCGCGCTCGAGGAAGGCGAGAAAATCCTCGCGCCGCAGCACGAACAGCTCACTGGCTTCGCCGGCCGTCGCGTCCGCCGTGCGATTCTGGCCGTCCAGCACCGCGACCTCGCCGAACAGATCGCCGGGGCCCATGAAATTCAGCGTAAGCCGGCTGCCGTCGGCGGCGCCGGTCTCGATGCGGATCTGCCCGCGGCGCACGCCGAACAGCGCATCGCCAGGATCGCCCTTCTGGAACAGGACCTCGCCGTTCGCCAGGAGCTGAGTGTGGCAGAGGTTGGACAGTCTCTGGAGTTCGTCGGCCCCGAGATCCGCGAACATCGGGTTCATCTTCAGAATGACCGCAAATTCGGCCTGCTTGCTCATCTCAAAATTCCCTTATCAATTCGCCTATCAATTCCTTTGGCAATCCGTTGGCAAACCCCTTGGAACCATCAACATCAGAATCGCGTCAAAGCCGCACCGGATAAGTGTGTCATAAGTCACATAACTTTGCAGCACCTCCTGACTATTTTTGGCCGCTTGGAGCGGCTTCCCGTCCCGGGATAAACTCCCGCGCAGACGGGCGACCGACCGGGTTCGGTGCCGCTTGTCCATCGTTGGAAAGTCGACATGAGAGCAGTGAAATTCGCCGGGGCGGCGGTTGCCGCCGTCATCATCGTGATCGCGCTTCTCCTCGTGGTCGGGATCCCCCCGGGCTTCCTGACATCGACGATTGCATCGCGCGTCGAGAGCGCGACAGGTTATCGCCTGTCGATCGACGGCACGACCAAGGTCAGCCTGTGGCCCACGCTGAACGTGACGCTGAACGACCTCACGCTTCAGGATCCGAAGGACCGCAGCGGCATCACGCGCCTGACGGTCGACAGCGTGCAAGCCGACATGACGCTGTCCAGCGTGTGGTCGGGCCGGCCGAAGATCAGTGAGCTCATCATCACCCATCCGGTGCTCTACCAGCCGCTGCTGCGCGAGCGCCTGCCGAATACCAATCCGCCGTCGACGCCGGCCGCCGTTGCGGTGGACATGGATGGCGCGGCCATCGACCGCATCAAGATCACCGATGGCGAAGTTGCGTTCTCGCGTGTCCGCGACCGGGTCGAGGGACGCATCAGCGCCATCAACGCCGATGCCATCGCCGGCCGCGACCGCAAGGTCGATTTCACCGGCACCGCGCGCGCCGGCAATCGCCCGATCAAGTTCGACATCAAGGCGACCGCGCCGGCGGCGCCGATCGAGCGGCAGACCATCCCGGTGGATTTCGCCATCGACATGCCCGAAGTGCTGACCTCGCAACTGAAGGGCCACGCCGACATGCGGCTCAATGGGCCGATCGTGATGATCAACGGGCTGAGCGGCGCGCTCGGGGACGGCGCCTTCAACGGCTGGGCCTCGGTCGACATTGCGAGCAAGCCTTTGGTGAAGGTCGATCTCGACTTCCAGCGGCTTTCCATACCGCTGTCGAAATCGCCCGAGGGCGCAGCCGGCCAGCCCTGGAGCGATGCGCCGATCGACGTCTCCGGGCTCAACTATGTCGATGCGCAGATCAGGATTTCGGCCAATGAGGCCAATATCGGCGAGGCGCGCCTCGCGCCGCTCGCGCTCGACGCAAAGCTTGCGGGCGGCGTGCTGAAAGCCGGCACCGCCAATCTCGGCGCTTATGACGGCCATATCTCGGGTGAGGTGATCCTGGATGCGACCAGCGGCGCACCGAGCTTTGCCATGCATTCCGACCTCGTCGGCGTGCGCGCCCTGCCGCTGCTGAAGGGACTTGCCGATTTCGATCGGCTCGACGGCAAGCTGCAGGCCAAGCTCGCCCTGCGCAGCGCCGGCACCAGCCAGCGCGCGCTGATGGCGAACATGCAGGGCACGGCGTTCGCCAACTTCCAGGACGGCGCCATCCGCGGCATCAACGTCGCGCAGATGATCCGCTCGCTGACGACGGGCACGCTGTCCGGCTGGCAGGACAGCCAGGAATTGAGCACGGACCTGTCGCAGCTCTCCGCCTCGTTCCGCGTCGACAAGGGCCAGGCGGTGACGACCGATCTCAACCTGATCGGACCGCTGGTGCGCGTGACCGGCGCCGGCACCATCGCACTCGACACCAAGATGATGGGCTTTCGCGTCGAGCCGAAGCTGGTGATGACGACCGAAGGCCAGGGCCGCACCTCCGAGCCGGTCGGCTTCGGCATCCCCGTGATGATCCAGGGCTCGTGGTCGCAGCCGCGGATCTATCCGGACATGGCCGGCGTGCTCGACAATCCCGACGCCGCCTATGCTAAGCTGCGTGAGATGGGCAAAGGCCTGTTCGGCCCTGACGGCGCCGGGCTCGGCAACATCCTGGATAGCCTCGGTCTCGGCGGCGCCGCGCCCAACGGCGGCAACTCGGCCGGCAACCCCAATCCCCCGGCGCAACAGCCGGGGCAGAACAATCTGCTGGGAGGACCGCTCGGCGAGGCGATCGGCAATCTGATCCAGCAGGGGCTCTCCAGCGGGACCGGCACCGGCCGGACCAGCCGCGGCCTGCCGGCAAGCCCGAATACGCCGGCGCCGCAGGCATCGCCCACACCGCCGGCCCACGAGGACCCGCCGGCCGCGCAGCAGGACAGTCAGCCAATGAACGACGTGCTGCGGCAACTCTTTAATCGGTGACTGGCGGGGCCGGCGCGGAGACCTTCAGCCATCCTTCAATGCTGCCCCTTCCGCGGCTTCCCCCGAGAGAGCGCGCCTCACTTGCTGCAACAATCCACCGCCCTGACGGCGATCATGGTGTCCACCGCGGGTAACCACGACGCGTGCTCACCGGCCCCCATGGCCCAAACTGTGGTAGAAGGCCGAAAGGGCCTCTACGGCCCATAGCGCCGGCGTCGGTCGCGGCGCGTGAGGATCCGGATGGCAGGGGCGAAAGACAAGGTCGGGTTTCTCCGCGAGGGCCTGTTCGCGAAATACGTCGTCTCCCTCGTCGGCCTCGTCGTGTTCGTGCTCGCCGTCAACGGCGCGATGGAGACCTGGATCTCCTACCGCGCCACCAAGACGTCGCTGACCGACGGGCTGGAGGACAAGGCGCAAGCGGCGTCGCGGCGGATCGAACAGTCGATCTCCGAGCTCGAGCGCCAGATTAGCTGGGTCACCCGCGCGAGCCAGGACACCATCGACAAGCGCAGAGCCGACTACGCCCAGCTCCTGCACCAAGTCTCGGTCGTCAGCCAGCTCTTCCAGCTCAATGGCGAGGGCCGCGAGGTGCTGCGCGTCTCGCGCCAGTCGACCACGACCGGCGGCAATGTCGATCTCTCACGCGACATGCGCTTCATCGACACGGTTGCCCGTGGCGTAAGTTATTCACCGGCCCATTTCGATGGCCGGACACCGTTCATGTCGATCTCTGTGGCGCATTCCGGTTTCAACGCCGGCGTCACGGTCGCCGAGATCGATCTCGGCTTCCTCTCCGATTTCGTCACCGACGCGCAGGTCGGCAAGGCCGCCTTTGCCTATGTGGTCGATCCGCGCGGCCGCGTGCTGGCGACGTCGTCCAGGGGACCCGAGGTCGGCAAGGATCTGTCGAAGCTGCCGCATGTGGCGGCTGCGATCGCGCCCGGCCGCGAGCCCGATACGTCCGGCACCGACTTCAACGGCCATGCCGTGCTGACCGCCGCAAGCGCCGTACCGAAGCTCGGCTGGAGCGTGCTGTTCGAGCAGCCGACTGCGCAGGCGCTGACGCCAATTCGCGACCAGCTCGTGCGCGTCGCGCTCCTGATCGGCATGGGCCTGATGGTCGCGATCCTCGCCGGCACGCTGCTCGCGCGCCGCATGATCATCCCGATTGCCGCGCTGCGAGCCGGCGCGCACCGGCTCGGCGAGGGCGATTTCAGCCACCGCATCGACGTGCACACCTCCGACGAGCTGGAGGAGCTTGCCGGCCAGTTCAACCGCATGGCCGGCCAGCTCCAGGAGACCTATTCGGGCTTGGAGACCAAGGTCGACGAGCGCACGCGCGACCTCGCGCGGTCGATCAACGAGCTTAAGGTGCTGGAAGAGGTCGGCCGCGCGGTCGCCTCTTCGCTCGATCTCAATGCCGTGCTGCCGACCATCGCAGCGCGCGCACTCGAGATTACCCATGCCGATGCGGTGCTGATCTACGGCTATGATGCCAGCAAGCGGCAGTTTGACCTCATCGAGGCCGACGGCATCGACAAGTCCGCCGAGGGCGCGCATGTCACCATCGACGAAGGCGCGAACATCCTGAGCGATGCCGCGGCAAGCGGCGAGCCGATCGCGCTGGCCGATCTCGACCACGCCGCCGAGCAGCCGCTGCGCGACGTCGCGATCAATGCCGGCTTCCATTCCGTGCTGGTGGCGCCGCTGATCGACCAGCAGGGCATCCTCGGCTCGCTGGTGGTGCTGCGCCGCGCGCGCGGCGAGTTCGCCGGCAGCCTTACCGGCCTGATGCGGACCTTTGCCAACCAGGCCGTGCTGGCGATGCGCAATGCGCGCCTGTTCACCGAAGTCGATCACAAGGGCCGCGAGCTTGCGGCTGCGCACGAAACCGTGCAGCAGCAGGCGGCGAAGCTTCAGGAGCAGACCGAGCAGCTTCGCAACTGGAACCGCTCGCTCGAGGAACGCGTCGAGAAGCAGCTCGGCGAGATCGGCCGCATCAAGCGCCTCGAACGCTTCCTCGCCCCGCAGGTCGCCCAGCTCATCGCCTCCTCAGACGGTCACGACGCGTTGCTCGACAGCCATCGCCGCGAGGTGACCGTGGTGTTCTGCGATCTGCGCGGCTTCACCTCCTTCACCGAGGCAACCGAGCCGGAAGAAGCGATGAACGTGCTGCGCGAGTATCACGCCGCGCTCGGCGAGCTGATCTTCCGTTACGAGGGCACCCTCGATCGCTTTGCCGGTGACGGCGTGATGATCCTGTTCAACGCTCCGATTCAATTCGCCGACCACACCAAGCGCGCAGTGAAGATGGCCGTCGAGATGCGCGATGCGATCGGCGCCCTGACCGAGAAGTGGAAGAACCGCGGCCACTCGCTCGGCTTCGGCCTGGGCATCGCGATGGGCTACGCCACGCTCGGCCAGATCGGCTTCGAGCAGCGCCTGGAATACGCCGCGATCGGCAGCGTCACCAACCTCGCCTCGCGCCTCTGCGACGAAGCCAAGGCCGGCCAGATCGTAGTGAGCCGCCGCGTCTACGGCATGGTCGAACCTTGGGTCGAAGCGCGCGCGCTCGAGGATCTCCAGCTCAAGGGTTTTAACCACCCCGTGCTCGCGATGGAGATTTTGTCCTGGCGCGAGGAAGTCAAGAACGTGGTGGACGCGTCCGCGGCGCGGCGGAGGATGTGATCACAGGCGCGCGCCAGATACCTCCGCTGTCATGCCCCGGCTTGACCGGGGCATCCAGTACGCCGCGGCCTCTCGATGAATAACCACTGCCTCTGGAACACTGGATCGCCCGCTTGACGCCTACGCTAAAGCTTCGGCGCCCCTGGACCGCAGCCCCGGCGAAGCCTTGGCGTAGCCGGGTCGCGGGCGATGACAGTTGAGCGCGCAAGAGGCAGCGAGAGTCGGCACAGCGAAAACGCTTACGCCCCGCGCTTCGGCCCCATCGCCTCGAACTGCGCCTTCTGCTCGTCGCTGAGATCCGCCTCGAAATCGTCGAGCGCGTCGCTCACGCCTTTGACCGCCTGCAGCATAGCTTCGAGGCGCGCCTTCACCGCCATAAGGCGGGCTTGAGGCGTGAGCGCGGCCGGCGGCGGGCATGCGCTCAACGTCTGCATGGTCCGCAGCGCGGTGTCCTGGAGTACGTCGAGCCGGGCGCGACCGTTGTCATCGAGACGCAAGGTGGAGGCGATGTCCTCCGCGGGCCATTGCTGCTTCACGAGCTGCTCGTACTGGCGCTGCGCCTGCTCGTCATATTGCGGCTCAGCGCCGGCCTGGCAAGCCGCCGGCATGTCCTTGCCGCGGCCCGCAGCACGGCTGTCCTTGCCGAGCACGTTGAACCTTGCCTTCTGCTCGTCGCCGAGCAGACCGTAGAATTTTTCAAGCGCCGGCGCGGCGCCGTCCGTCGCCTTGATCATCGCCTCGAGGCGGGTCTGCATCAGGCCGAGGCGCTCGGCCGCATTCGCGGGCGCCTGCACCGGGCAGGCGGCGCGGATGGTATCGCGCGCCGCGGTCCAGGCGGTCGCGAGCGCGTCGAGCGCCGCGCGCTGCGCTTCGTTCGGCTGCACGGCGGCAACGATGCGGTCGAGCGGAAGACCGCCGGTGTCGCTGGCATCGCAGATATTTTGCGCCGTCGGGACTTTGCGCGCACGACGTCCCTGGGGCTCGGTGTATGCGACGAGCTCGGCCGATGCATAAGGCGCGAAGATCGCGGCGTAGATGTCGCCATAGCCATAAAGCGAGAGGCTGGTCTGGTCGCCGAAGATGATCGCAGTGGTGATATCGTCATGCGCGAACGGCCAGAACACCGGGCCGGCCCAGCCGTAGCTGCCGTCGGGATGGCGCCACCAGCCTTGCGGACGGCGGCCGCCATGCCAGCCCGACAGCGCCGCTTGCGCGGTGAGCGCAGCCCGCAAGGCGTAGGGGTTGGCGGGTTGGCCAGGCTCAGCGCCGCGCGGGTCATGCGACCTCAGCGCCGCGGTACGGTCGCGGCCGCTCCGAACCGCCATGCGGGCATGGCGCAGGCGCGACAAGCCGAGCACGTGGCCGACGGCGAAGCGAGCGACGCCCAGCGGTCCGCCGCGCAGACCAAACTGTGCCTCCGCCGTGTTCGGCAGCAGCACTGCCAGAATCACCAGGGTCGCGCCGGCCATCGCCAGTCCCATGCGTGATCTCGACATGACCACTTGGCCCTCCTCCCGCGCCAAGCACGCACTGCATCGCCCCGTAATGACGCGCTGGGGAACCAAAGGTTCCGGCTGCGCGGGAGTCAAAGCGTCGCAACGCGCACGTTGAGCGTCCGGTCGCTTTGTCAAACCAAGGCGGTGGCATCATGGCACGCGCGAGGGAGAGGAGATGCGTCGCAGCTCCGCGGCAGAACGCGGCCGCAAGACGCGCTGACGTCACTTCATCTTTTGCGGCAAGACAAAAGTCTGGCCGGGATAGATCAAATTGGGGTTGTGGATCTTGGCGCGGTTGGCGTTGAAGATCAGCGCGTAGCGGGAGCCGTCGCCGTAAGCGAGTCGACTGATGGCCCACAGGCTGTCGCCACGGGAGATCACCCGGCTTGTGCCGGGCTCCGAGGGCGCGCCGGCCACGATGTCCGCGGCCGTGGCCCTGGCCATGACCCTGGGCTTTACCGCGCCCATCATTCTCTGGTGGACCACCGGCCGATCCGGCGTCGAGCCAAGTCGCGGCGCGACGGAGGGCAAGGCGGCAACGATGTCCTGCTTCTGATCCGGCTTGGTCTCAGGCCTGCCGGCAGGTGCTGCGTCGGGACGCGCGGATGCCAGGCGCGCCGGCGGCGGCGCGGCTTCGGCGATCGTCACCGGCACGCTGCGGCCCGATTGTGTGACGGTGCCGTCGGGCGCTTTGGCGCGCAGGGTCAGCTCATAGGAACCGGCGGGAAGCTGCGGCGGGGTCATGACGAACTGGCCGGAAGCATCGGCAACCACGGTGTCGAGCGGCTGGCCATCGCGCAGCAGCTCGACCTTTGCGCCCGGCGCGGCCTGGCCTGCGATCACTGCCGCCTCGCCGTGATCGTCGATGCGCGCGACGTCGAAGCGAGGGCCGGCCTCGGCCGCGGCCGGCGGTGCCTTGACCGGTGCGAGATCGGTGAGCGCGGCCGTTGCCTGGGTCTGGGTCTCAGCCAGGGCGCCGGGGGGCTTGGACGCGGCGGGCGCGGGCGCGGATGGCGCGGCGTCGGCAAGCTTCGGCTCGGGTTTAGCCTCGGGCTTGGTTTCCGGCTTCGCTTCGGCTTTGGGCAGGACCACCTCGACCTCGGCCCTCGCTTCCGGCTTGGCGGCGCTGGTGCCCGGCAACAGGCGACGCAGCTCGGCCGGACCGATCACGAGCGCGGTTCCGAGCACCGCCAGAACGCAGAACGCAATGAACGCTTTTGACGCCGTTATCATCGACACAACCCAGCCTTGGTCGCAAATCAGCCACAGGCATAAACCTGCGCCGATTTGAGCGCGCCAGCAAGATTTTTCGCCTCGATACCGCCGGGTAGCGCGTGAACCGGGAGCGTGCCGGCGATGTGAAACCAGCGAGCTCACCGCCACATTCATTTGAGGAATTTTTTCCGTGAACGCACTTTGCCATCCTGCGCGCCGACGAGCGATCGCCTTTGCTTTTGCCGTGAGCCTCACCGTTCCGCCGGCGCTCTCCGCGTCCGGCCCGCCGCCGGGCTTTACCCTCACCGACGACGCCGAGCTCGCCTTCACCTCGCCCGACGGAGCGACCAAGCTCGAGGAGTACAAGAAGGGGACGCCGGACGACGACATCAAGTGGCAGGTCTGGGCGGCGAGCAGATGACGGAGTTGAAGCCGGAGCAGGACTATCCGGCCGGCTTCCGCTTCAGCAGCGATTCGCAATGCCTCTCCCCGCGCCGACCCCGCTCTCACCAAAAAATCTCGAAAACAACCCCATGCAAAGTAGGACGCGAGGGTGGGGTGGCGAAGCGTAATCCACTCTACGGACTGGCGTTCCGCCGGACAGCGAAACCAACCCTCTGATTCCGCTCCGATTCATATTTTCCTAACCGTCACTGGTAACGGGGTCTTGTCGGTTTTGCTGCATCTTGCATCCCAGGGGAGGGCTGCATGGGCACATCAATCCGATGGACCGCGCGCATGCGCGCGGTGTTCCGCCGTTGGCGCGGGGCGCCGCTGACATGGCTGATCGTCGGTGGCTTCGTGCTGATGGCGGCGACCGCGATCGGGACCGCGCTCACCGTCGACCGCTTCCGCCAGAACGCGATCGAAAGCGGCCGCGACAACCTCGAGAGTGCGGTGCGGCTGCTCGCCCGGCATTTCGACCGCGAGTTCGAGGATTTCGCGGTGCTCCAGAAGAGCATCATCGCCGAACTCGAAAGCCATGGCATCGATTCCGCGGACGTGTTCCGCAGCGAGATGGGCACGCTCGCCGTACACGAGGTGCTGCGCAGCAAGGCCAGCGGCTGGACCGACGTCGCCGGCGCCAACGTGTTCGATTCGAGCGGCGTGCTGATCAACTCGTCGAAGCGCTGGCCGGTCGCCGAGATCTCGATCGCCGATCGCGGCTATTTCAATCGACTCAAGAATGACCCCGCTTCGCAGGAGGAGGTCGAGGTGGTGCCGGGACGGTTCGGCAACGGGCCGGCGATCGTATTCGCGCGGCGCGTGTCCGGCCCGCACGACGAATTCCTCGGCCTGGTCTCGCGTGCGATCACGCCGGAGCAGCTCGAATCGTTCTTCGCGTCGACCGGGCTCGGCGAGGAATCCTCGATCGCGATGCACCACCAGAACGGCCAGCTCTTCGCGCGCATTCCGCATGTCGATGCAATGATCGGGCAGAACTACCGCAAGGGTCCGCCCGAGCAGATGGCCGTATTCGAGCGCACCTTCGTCACGACGCAGCTCGCAAGCCCGATCGACGGCAAGGACCGCATCGTCGCTTCGCGTCTATTGACCGGCGAGCCGCTGGTCGTGGTCGCGACCAAGTCGCTGGACGCCACGCTCGCCACCTGGCGCACGCAGACCAAATTCTTCGTCACCGTCGCGGTGCTGTCCGTCGGGCTTCTCGTGCTCACGCTGTACCTGATCTTCCGCCAGATGACGAACAGGCTATCGGTGGAGAAGCAGCGGCTCGATACCGCGATGAACACCATGACGCAGGGCCTGCTGATGTTCGATCAGGACGAGCGGCTCATCGTCTGCAACCGGCGTTACATCGAGATGTACCGGCTGTCGGCCGACGTCGTGAAGCCGGGCGCTTATTTCCGCGACGTGATCCAGCATCGCTACGACACCGGCTCGTTCCACGGCGACGTCGATTCCTATTGCGACGGCATTTTGAATCACGTCGAGCGCACCCAGAGCGCCATCGTGGAAACCGCCGACGGCCGCCTGATCGAGATCAAGAATCAGCCCGGCGCCGCCGGCGGCTGGCTCGCGACCCATGACGACGTCACCGAGCGCATCCGCGCCGACGAGCGCATCGCGCATATGGCGCATTACGACGCGCTGACCGACCTGCCGAACCGCGTGCTGATGCGCGGGCATCTGGAGCGCCGCGTGGCGGAGCTTGCCGCGGGCAAGCCGTTCGCGATCCTCTACATCGACGTCGACGAATTCAAGGGCGTCAACGACTCGCTCGGCCACGAGGTCGGCGACGAGCTGTTGCGTCAGGTCGCGAACCGCCTGCGCGCCTGCGTCAGCGGCAACGACCTCGTCGCACGGCTGGGGGGCGACGAATTCGCCATTATCAAGGCCGGCACCAACGATCAGGCCGAGCTGACCGCGCTGGCGGAGCAGATCCTGAAGTCGCTGCGCACGCCCGTGGACTGCAAAGGCCAGGAGATTCCGACCGACGCCAGCATCGGGATCGCGATCGCGCCCGACCACGGCGACAATCTCGACGACCTGCTCAAGCGCGCCGACCTCGCGATGTATGCGGCGAAAACCGAAGGCCGCCGCACGTTCCGCTTCTTCGTGCCGGAATACGATGCCAAGGCGAGGCAGCGGCGGCAGCTCGAGCTCGACTTGAGGCAGGCGCTCGCGCGCGGCGAGTTCGAGGTGCACTACCAGCCGCTGGTCGATCTCGCCGCCGATGTGGTGACGGGCTGCGAAGCGCTGCTGCGCTGGCGCCATCCGGAGCGCGGCATGGTCTCTCCGGCGGAGTTCATTCCAGTCGCCGAGGACACCGGCTTGATCGGCGAGATCGGCGAATGGGTGCTGAAGCAGGCCTGCACCGAAGCCGCCGCCTGGCCCGGCCAGATCCACGTCGCGGTCAACGTCTCGCCGGTGCAGTTCCGATCCAAGACGCTCGCACTGAAGGTCGCAGCCGCGATCGGGGAGTCGGGCCTCGCGCCGGGACGGCTCGAGCTCGAGATCACCGAAACCGTTCTCATCCGCGACGACGAGGAGGCGCTGACGATCCTGCAGCAGCTCCGCGAGCTCGGCGTGCGCATTGCCCTCGACGATTTCGGCACCGGCTATTCGTCACTGAGCTACCTGCACCGCTTCCCCTTCGACAAGATCAAGATCGACCGCAGCTTCATCAGCGACATCGGCGAGCCTGAGGATTCCTCCCCGATCGTCCAGGCGGTGGTGCACATGGCCGCGGCCCGGCACATGGCGACGACGGCCGAAGGCGTCGAGACCGAGGCGCAGCGCGAAGTGCTGCGACAGCTCGGGTGCAGCCAGATGCAGGGCTGGCTGTTCAGCCCGGCGGTGCCTGCAGCGAAATTGAAGCAGTTACTGTCGGCGCAGGCTGCGGCGGCTTAGCGCGCGTACTCGTCCCGAAGCCTCGATAAGCTGTGTCCGCATCCTGTGTTAGGAAGCAGACTTCGGCCTGTCCCTTCAGCTCGTCTGGTCTGGGCCCAGAAGCGGACATATAGCGGTGCTGCCGCGGATGGTCATTAATCCGTCGCGGAAAGGGCCGCCCTCGCGGTACCGGCATGCGGCGGGCGTCCAAATCCGTCAGTCCCCCTTGGCGACCGCAACCGGAGGAGTAAACTGCCTACGCGTACCCGGAGGTGTGCTTTGGCTGGCGAGCGCTTGGAGCGACGGCTCTCCGCCATTCTCGCAGCTGATGTCGCCGGCTACAGCCGGCTCATGGGCGTCGACGAGGAGGCCACACACGTCCAGTTGAAGGACCATCTTCGCACGCTCGTCGAGCCCAAAATCGTCGAACACCGCGGACGGGTTGTTAAAAACACCGGCGATGGCATGCTGGCGCAGTTCAGCAGTGTCGTGGATGCGTTGCGTTGTGCTGTCGAAGTTCAGCGCGGTATGGCCGCGCGCAATTCCGAAGTGCCTCAAGATAAGCGGATTGAGTTTCGCGTCGGCATCAACGTGGGCGACGTTATTATTGAAGAAAATGACATCTATGGCGATGGCGTGAACATCGCCGCACGGCTGGAGACGCTCGCGCTCCCGGGCGGCATCTGTGTGTCGGCTCGAGTGCAGGAGGATGCGCGGAGCAAATTGGACCTTGCATTCGAGGATACAGGCGAGCATCGACTAAAGAATATCGCTTGGCCGGTGCGTGTGTACCGCGTTCGGTTGGAAGGCGTGGAAGCCAAGCCACTGCCTACGCTGGCGCTCCCCGACAAGCCATCAATTGCTGTTCTGCCATTCCAAAACCTGAGCGGGGATCCGAGCCAAGAGTATTTTGCAGATGGAATTGCCGAGGAGATCACAACCGCACTGGCGCGGCTGCGCGGCTTCTTCGTCATTGCTCGGGGTTCGGCGTTCACCTACAAGGGCAGGACAGTCGGCGTGACGCAGATTGGTCGCGAGCTTGGCGTGCGCTACGTCCTTGAGGGCAGCGTCCGAAGGGCCGGCGAACGCGTGCGGATCGGGGTCCAGCTCGCCGACGCGGGGACCGGACGCGAAATTTGGGTAGAGCGCTACGAACGAGCACTGCCAGACCTCTTTGCTCTCCAGGACGAGGTCACCGCAAGCATCGTCACTGCGGTTGAGCCGCAGCTCTACGCTGCCGAGAGCGCGCGCCTACAACAGACGCCGCCAAGCCACTTCGATGCTTGGGACTGCGTCATTCGCGCGCTGCCGTTCATGTGGCGATGGACTCGGAGCGACAATGAAACGGCGCTCGATTTTTTATCGGCGGCGCTGCGGCTCGACCCATCCTATGCACGCGCGCTTGGTCTTCACGCATGGCTCAGCCTCTGGAACGCGCAGGCTTTTGGGGGCGGGCTCGCTGCTGTACTGGCACCGGCTACTGAGCGGGCCCGCGCTGCAGTGGCGATCGACCGCAACGACCCTTGGGCACGCCTCGCATTTGGGTTCTCTCATATGCTCCGGCGCGAGCACGAGGAAGCCGTCGAGGAGCTGCGCGCGGCACTCGACTTGAATCCGAACTTCGCGTTGGGCCACGCCTTTCTTGGGCTGGTGCTGGCTTACGGTGCAAAGGGAGCTGAGGCTGTCGGCTCCCTTGAAAGGGCGATGCGCCTCAGCCCACACGATCCGAACTTTGCGGCCTTCGCCAGCATCCGAGCTTTCGCACACTTCATGGCCGGGGACTACGCGGCAGGCCTCGATTGGGGACGCCGCGCGGTGCGCCAGAACCCCGAAGTCACGGGCTCTTGGCGCGGGCTGGCGCTCTCGGCCGCGATGCTGGGGCATCTGGAGGAGGCGCGAGAAGCCGTGGCGAAGGCGCGGGACCTCCAGCCCGAATACTCAGTAGCATGGGTGGAGCGAGCGTCCCCATTAATTTACGCGGCCGACCGAACGCGTTATTGCGACATTCTCCGACCGGTAGGACTGCCGGAAGAATGATCTCCCGAGCTGACGCGTGAGTCGCAGCCCGAAAGCAGCCAAGGTCCGAAATGGGTCAGAATGCGAAGAACTCAACGTGAGCAAATCGAGTCCGCTGTACTCCAGTATCTGGACCTTGACGGGGCGAGCCGATGCTTCGGAGAAGGGCCACATCCGGACATCTAGGATGTTGCCGTTCCCCGAGAGCTGTTATTGTTGAGCGGTCTTGCGTCTAGGGGGGAATGATTGTGTCTCCAGCAGAACTGTCGAGCAGCGAGGCGGAACGACTGCGGGCCTTCGAACGCCAAGGTCATGATGCTTTGGCAAAGAGCTATCACGAATTTTTTGCGGCGGTGACCGCTCTAGCTACCGCCCCTCTTTTCGACGACGTGCGGTTGCACTCCGGCATGCGTCTGCTGGATGTCGCGAGCGGGCCGGGTGTCCTTACAGCCGAAGCCGCAAATCGCGGCGCGCGCTCGGTCGGCGTTGATTTGTCGCCGCGCATGATAGAACTGGCGCAGCGGCTGTACCCCACGATCGAATATCGTGAGGCTGACGTAGAACATCTCCCATTTCCTGATCATACGTTCGACGCAGTCGTCTGCGCTTTCGGTCTTGGACATTTTCCCCGGCCAGAACTTGCTGTCGCAGAGTGCGTTCGAACTTTATCGCCCGGCGGACGTATTGCATTTTCGTGGTGGGATGAACCATCGCGCCAACGTATTCAAGGCATCTTCCGTGACGCCATTGCCGAGATTGGCGTATCGGCCCCACTGGACGTGCCACAGGGCCACGATGTGTTTCGCTATTCCAACTCGGGCGAATTCCTCCGGTTGCTAAACGGAGCTGGCCTCACGGAGGTGAAGGTCACAGAACACACTGCAACCTACTTCGTTCCCGATACGGAGACCCTTTGGCGAGGCGGGTTAGGCAGTCTCGTTCTGACCGGCGCTGTCATTAGGCAGCAAGATCAGGCGACTCAAGACCTGATCCGAACCGCGTTCGAACGTTGCGCCAGCGTCTACAGATCAGCCGACGGGCTGAACCTACCTATCGCATTCAAAATTGGCTCGGGCCAGCGACCGGCTTGATGGGCGCACAAGCCAAGTCGGCAATGGGTCATTTCCGCCGCCGCGGAGTCCGGGGACCTGGATCGAGGGCTGACCACGCGGCAATACGCCCGGCTACTATCTGGTTGGCTCGCGGGAATAGGACTAGACCCGCATATGTTCGGTACGCACTCGCTGCGACGAACCAAGGCTACTTTGATCTACCGCCGTACCGGCAACCTGCGGGCCGTTCAGCTTCTGTTGGGGCACACCAAGATCGAGAGCACCGTGCGCTACCTCGGCATTGAAGTGGACGACGCGCTTGCAATAGCAGAGCAAGTCGACGTCCGAACTAGGCGGGCAGAGCGGACATGCTCTGCCCCTCTCCCACCGGCCGCTTCGGGCCATAAGCGGGCGTCTCCTGCGTCGTGCAAACCCTGTGTGATTATTTTGCACGCTTCCGCACGATTCAACAGCTGTTCCCCAAGGGACGCGCTCACCTCTCCGGCATCCCCGCCTTACGCAGCCCTTCGTACAGTCTTTCGCACTGGGCAAGGTAAGACGGATTCTTCGATGGTCGAAGCAATTGTATTGCGGAGATCGTCCTGGCGGACGGGCTGGTCCGCAGATAGTTGGCAAGTGCGGCGCTCGCCTCATCGACGCGCCCCTGGATGCCGTGAGCGGCCGCGAGACAGAGGTGAGCCAGCGAGTAGTGAGGGCTCAAGCCAGTTGCCTTGTGCAGCATTTCAATCGCTCGGACATCGTCACCGAGTAGAAACTGAACCAAGCCAATGCCGTAGTATCCTCTGAACAAAAACGGGTCGCGCGGACTGAGACGGATGAAGTGAGCGAAATGCTGCAGCGCCTCCTCACCGAGACCCGAGAGAGTCTTCGCAAAACCAAGGCCAGAGTGCGCAAAGTGCAAATTCGGATTGAGCCGGATCGCTGCTTCGAATTCGTCTATGGCTTCCTGGAAACGCCCACTTAGAGAAAGCACGACGCCCACGACATGGTGGCAGTACGCGTCAGACGGATCAAGTTCCAGAGCCCGCACAGCTAAGGCCTTAGCCTCACGAAACTCTTCGTGGGGCGCTTCACTCCACAAGCTCGCGATGTTGCTTGCGAGAACATCCGCCAACTCTGCCAAAGCCGAAACGTCGTCGGGGGCAAGTTGCAACGCCTCTCTGTAATACTGAATAGCCGCGACAAGGCTCGCGCGAGACACGCCATGGTAGAGGCGCGCGCGAGCGCGCATTACCAGGTCGCCTGCATCTGGGTCTGTCGAACGCTCGCTGCGACGGCTCTCGGCTTCGATAAGCTGCACGTCGAGCGCGTGCGCGAGCTCGATGGTGATTGCATCCTGTAGCTCGAACAGCTCCGAGATTTCCCGATCGAACCGATCAGCCCACAGATGAGCACCGGTTTCGGCGTTGATCAGCTGGATACCAACCCGTACGCGCTGACCCGCCCTTCGGACGTTGCCTTCAACCACGTAGCGAACACCGAGTTCGCGCGCGACGCGCTTTACGTCCACCGACTTGCCCTTGAAGGCAAAGGCGGTGCTGTGTGCGATCACGAAGGAGCCGGCTAGCCGCGATAGCTCTGTGGTAAGGTCCTCGGTGATGCCATCTACGAAATAATCTTGCCCTGGATCGCTGCTGAGATTGGCAAACGGCAATACGACCATAGAAAGACGTGGCGCGCTCGGTACGGCGGGCATGCCGCTCTTTGGGGCAAGCGACGCCCGCGTACCAATCCTGACCGCATACGCACGCACTGGCCTAGCAATGTTCTTGAGCCGCTGCTCGCCTACGTCCTCGAAGGGAATCTCGAATTGGCCCCGCACGTACTCCTGAACACGGGCCGAAACGCAGATGCCGCCCGGCTCCGCTATCCCTTCCAGACGGACCGCTACGTTCACTCCATCACCGAAAATGTCACCGCCATCGATGATGACATCCCCAACATTGATACCAATGCGGAACTCGATTCTCCTTTCCTGAGGTAGGCTGGCATTGCGTTGCGCCATGCCGCGCTGAACGTCGATGGCGCAACGGACGGCGTCGACGACGCTGCTGAACTCAGCCAACATTCCGTCGCCGGTGTTCTTGACAACGTGTCCACGGTATTCGCTGATCTTGGGATCGACGAGGACACGCAGATGTTCCTTCAGCTGAAGGTGCGTGCCCTCCTCGTCCATGCTGGTCAGCCTGGAGTAGCCCGCGACATCGGCGGCGAGGATGGCTGTGAGCCGTCGCTCTAGGCGCTCCGTGGCCATGCTTAGCTCCGGATGGATAGAGGACAGTTTAGGCGCCTAGGGTAGCGGGCGCTAGCGGCGGGTCTTGAAGCAGGGCAGACCGTTGCGGAGGCCGGACATCACCCAGTGGCCCTGGTGGGCACCGCCGAACAGCATTCGCGCCACGACGCAGCAAAATGCGCCGGATCAAGGCCCGATGCAGGCCTAGTGGAACATGGCGACGGCCAGCGGGTGAGTCGCAAGGGCCCGCACGCAGAGCTGGCACTCGGACCGCAAATGTCTCCTCTGGGTCACACCCAGCAGTGGGGCACCGTCCGCGATAGGTCCGCTGTGCCCCCGGACAGCGGACGTTAGTCCTTGCAGTGCTGAACAGCCGCGTCGGGCCAAAAGCAGAAGTGAACCCGATTACAGCGAGGTCAACGACCGGCGTGCCATCGAAAACAAGCCTATAGACCAGCAGACCGGGCATCCTCGAAAAGATATCAATGATACTAGCCCCAGAGTGACGGAACCTAGTACTGCAGGCCAACCTGCGTCTGTCCCGACCCACACTGCCGTCGAGAGAGCTCCAATACCAACAAGACCTCGGATAAGGTGCTCGGTGAGTGAACTGCTGGCGAACATTCTTACTCCTCAGCGCATCATATATTCACGCACGAGCGCTCGACCGCGATGCAGTCGAGCCTTCACAGTTTCTCGGGTTAGCTCCAGCGATTGCGCTATTTCGCTAATCGTCATTTCGTCCACATCCCGAAAAATGAGCACCTGCCGGTAGTGGCTCGGCAGCGACTGGATCGCGGCAGCTATATCGATGCGAAGTTCTGATTCTGGCCTCTTCGAAAGCTGCAGGTCATTTTCCAAGGAAGAGACGTCATCAGGAAGGCCTAAATGCTGCTTTGCCAATCTTAAGCAGGTTCGATGAACTATCCGAAAGAGCCAGAGGGAAAAGGCTCCGGCACGTTGGAGACGACCAATGCGACTGTACACGATCCATAACGTTTCCTGAACCGCGTCTTCCACATCGCTTGTCGTGCGGCAGGTTCTTCGCGCGTACCGGCGTATGTCGGGCTGCGACATTTTGAGCAGCGTCAGGATGGCGTCAGCGTCCCCGCCTATTGCCGCTTCCATCATGCTCGGCGATGAAAAAGGTGTGCTCATGGTTCGGCGCGCAGCTTTCGACCTGCTACTGCGCACGCCGGGCAGTATCCGAAAACGCCTGTAAGCGCGGTCAGGACCCCGACACCGGCGATCAGGTATCCAACGGGCATACCTTTAAGACCTAGTAGCCCACAAGCAATCATAATTGCCCCAGCCAAGAGCCGGACCCAACTTTCCCATCCAGCCACGTTCTTCTTGTACAGCATAGCAACCTCGCGCCTTTGTAGCGTCGTTTCTGACGACCCTAGAGACTTAGAGGCTTGGAAAATGAGAAACGGTTCGCGACTCCGAAAAAATAGTCTAAGGCCGGCTGGGGTCAAAAGCCGGCGGTCGGCGGGCTGCGTGAAAAGGCCTGCTCCGGGTCAGCGGCCGTCGAAGCGTCTCCGGCCCCACGTCCGCTCTGCCTCTCATAGCCGACTTTGCAGATGCCTCAGCCCCAGTTCGGCTAAGGGCCGCCAACACCGGAAGTCACTTTTCTTCGCGAATGACGATCACCGCAACTGATAAGCCCTCTTGCACGCACGCAGGACACTCCGAAAGGGCTTTACTGCTTGCAAAGTCCCGTCGGCGTCCAATCGTGCACAAGGGTGGTGGGCGGCATGGACGTTTGATGGAGAATCAATACCAATGCGCGACGCGTCTCGGTGCCCGTCGCGGTAAGGTGCATTGGCGGTCCGCCTGGTACGATCACATAGTCGCCCCCTGCGCGCCCGATCTGCTTCCCAAGCGGAGTCTCCAAACACGTTTCGCCGCTCAACGTGTACCAGGCCTCCGGTCCCGAATGGATATGGGCAGGAGCGGTCATACCGGGCGTAAAGATAGCCTCCATGTACTGCGCCGAGTACGCCTCCCTCGCATTTATCGGAAGTGGGCCGATTTCGGCAATGCGATCACCGCCGGCAGCTCGCCAGCCCTTTTCTTCGATGCTGAGCAACCAGACTTTGCCGAAGGACTCGATCACTTCTCCACCTGCTCCTTTCGCGCGTTCTGCGTCTGAACGCGTCGGATAAGAATAGAGGTGCCAAAACATCTCGGACTTTCCCAGCTGTCCGAGCGGTTTGTCTATGATGATCCAGCAGCCAAGCTCGCCCGTACGCTCGGCAATAGGTTTGCAGCGGACGCCCTCCGGACTGTGCTGAGCGGCGAGCTGTCCCCCAAGCATCGCCACCAAGAACCAACACGCAACTGCGATGAAGAGCATCAACAAAGCACGATGAACTGTCATAGCCAGCTCCATGCAATGTGCGGTTGGCTACCAAACCATATTTGACAACTCAGAGCCAGGACCGAGTGGCGACGGCCGCGATCAGCAGCAATGTCTCAGTTGGGGTCACAAGCCGACATTGGCTCGACCTCAATGCAGGGTCAGCTTTTGGGTCAAGAGCGGACTCACGTTCCGCCATCTCGTCCGCCACAAAGTGCTAGCGCGACATTGCAGCCCTGTTTATCCCGCGGCTAAACCAGCCACAGAGAGAAAGAGTCACGATGTGGGACCTTTCTTGCTTATTTTTGAAGGCTTGCGGCAAAGAACTTGGCTGCTTCGGCCTTCGCTTCCTGATCAGCTTTGGCGTCGTATCTGAGCGGCAAGTTGAACTTCTTGCCGAGTTCGGTGGCTTCGGGGTTCGTGAACGCGTGCACAGCACCGGGATACTCGATGATCCGATAATCGGCCTTCGCTGCGTCGAAATCTTTCTTGAGCGCATCATACTGCTCACGCTTCGCGAACGGATCGTCCGCGCCGTTCAGAATAAGGATTTTCGCTTTGACGGCTCCCGGCGCCGGTGCGGGGGTGTTGAGACCAAGTGATGCGTGAAAGCCCGCGATGGCGGCGAGATCAGCGCCGGCGCGCGCCATGTTCAGCACCACCGCGCCGCCGAAGCAGTAACCAACGGCGCCGATCCGTTGGGGATTGACTGAGGGCTGCTTGGCGAGTTGCTGCCACGCGGCGTTGAAGCGCTGCTCCATCACCTTCGGGTTCTTCGTCACTGATCCCGAGAGCGCGCCGGCGTCCTTTGGGTTGTCGGCGGTCTTGCCGTCGCCGTACATATCCGCAATGAATGCAGCGTAACCCTGCTGCGCGAATTTTCGCGCCTCGTTATGAATGTGATCGGTGATGCCCCACCATTCATGCACCATCACGATCCCAGGCCGTTTCGCTTGGATCGCGTCATCGTAGACGACGAAGCCTTTCATCGTGGTCTCGCCGTCCGTATACGTGACCGGCTGTTCCTTTACAGCAGCGTTTGCGCTCGCGATTACCGCGACGGCGCAAAGTGCTCCCACTATATTCGTTCGCATGTTGAACTCCTGCAGGTTCGGCACGACACTACATTGGCATGCCAGCGATCCCCACGCCAGGCGGGGCACGTGGTACTTCGGCTCGAAGTCCGCAACGGAGTCATTTGCCAACATTGCGCGAGCGACGGTGCTGGCTGTTCAGCCCGGCAGTGCCGGCCTCAAAGCTGAAGCAATTGCTTTCGGAGCAGGCGGCGGCTGCCTGAGACCGGTTCCTCCGCCGCAGTCAGGGCGGTGCTCCGCTTATCGCTTTGCGAAAATAGGATCAAACGCCGGGCCTTGCGGTTATCGCTCCGCTGAGACGGCCGGAACATCGGCCGGCGGGCGTCAGCCAGAGCGCATCACGCGCATCGCAGACGGCTTTCGTCTGCGGAGTTGTGCGTGTGCGCATAGCGAGCGAGGTGACATGGCGATCACGACCTTTCGGATGATCCCTCTCATTGCGGTTGCAGCCTTGATCGGCGCGACCGCGGAGGCCCGCGACGACGGCCGTTACGCGAATTCTCCCCTCAAGGGCTGGTTCGAGAGCCTGCACAGCAAAGGCGGCGGCCCGTGCTGCGCCGACGCTGACGGGACCGCGCTCGACGACGTCGACTGGGACACGCAAGACGGACATTACCGGGTCCGGCTGCAAGGTGAGTGGATCCAGGTGCCCGACGACACCGTGATCACCGAGCCGAACCGTGTCGGCCGAACCATCGTCTGGCCCTACTACGTGAACGGCCGCGCGCTGATCCGCTGCTTCATGCCGGGCAGCATGACGTAGATCGCCCGCGTCGTCATTGCGAGCGCAGCGAAGCAATCCAGGAGGTGGAGTGCTTCGCTGCGCTCGCAATGACGGAGTTTGGGCGGCGACGCAGATCTTTCAACGCAGGCTTGAAATACCTGCCAAATTTCTTGAGCCTCGGCACACGGTGTTCACATCTGCCGTCTCGCCGCACGCACTTCGGCGAATTCGGCGTCGGGATGGCTGACGATGGTGGCGAACATGATGCCGCTGATGATCAGCGACCAGGCGGTGTCCCAATAGATCCAAAACATCTCCCAGCCTCCGTTTCGATGTCCTCGGCCCGCAGGATCGGGTAACGGCAGAGCGCTGCCGCCGTTCCCCGCGCGACGCTCGGCACGACGACGTGCAGGCGCAGCGCGGCGCTACTTTTCGTTGGTCGGCGGCGCAGCGCGACCGGTTTGACCGCTGTGGCGCTTTGCCACGACACCCTCGTCGCGCGGCATTGGTACGCAATTTGCCTGGGCACCTTGGTTTGTGAACGATTTCATAGGAGCGTCGCCGTTTGCAGTGCACGATCGTTCGCGCGCCTGTCGCACATCACATCTTCGGCGGACGGATTTTGACCTGATGCGCAAGCAACTCGTCACCTGGACCATCCTGACCTCGGTGCTGGTCGCGGTCGCCGTGTGGGCCGTGCTCGGGCCCCCCGAACATACCGCAGGCCCGCATTTGCCCTCGCATAGTCTTGCAGCGGCGGTGCGGTAGCGATCACGCGCCCACCGGTCTGCGACTGCAACCGATACGATTTCAGCATCGATCAATTCCAATTGGAATTTGGTGCGGCCGCGTCGCGCCCGCTATCCTCGCCGCAAAACGATAGCGCCGCATCCGGCACGCTCGATCAGGAGGAGCCCATGTTCAGACCGACATTCAGACCTGCCCGCCGCATCGCATCCGCACCGCCACGCGCTGCAATCGCGATCCTCGTCGCTTTCCTCATCCTCGTTTCCGGAGCCGGCGCCAGCATGGCAGAAACCTTCGCCTATGTCGGCAACGCCGACAGCAATGACATCAGCGTGTTCAAAGTGGCCGAGAATGGCGAGATGACGCCGGTGCAAACGGCCGCCTTCAAAGGCGTCGAAAAGCCCGGGTCCTCGACGCCGCTCGCGATCACGCCCGACCATCGCGTGCTGATCGCCGGCGTGCGCTCGCAGCCTTTCCAGGCGGTGAGCTTCGCGATCGATCCGAAGACCGGCCAACTCAGCCACATCGGTAACGGACCGCTCGCCGACAGCATGGCCAACATCGCAATCGACCGGAGCGGCAAGTTCCTGTTCAGCGCCTCCTATGGAGGCAACAAGGTCGCGCTGAATCCGCTGCTTGCGAACGGCGTCGCCGGCGAGTCCAAGCAGGTGATCCCGACCGGGCCGAACGCGCATGCTTTCCTGCCCTCGCCCGACAACCGGTTCGTGTTCGCGACCAATCTCGGATCCGACCAGGTGCTGAGCTTCGCGTTCGACGCCACGACCGGCGTGCTCGCGCCGAGCGATCCGCCGGCGATCAAGGTGCCGGAAAAATCGGGACCGCGGCACTTCGTGTTTCATCCGAGCGGCAAGTTCGTCTATCTCGTCCACGAGCTGAACGGCGACGTCGCGGCGTTCGCTTACGAGACGAAGAGCGGCGCATGGACCGAGATCCAGCGCACCACCGCACTGCCCGAAGGTTTTACCGGCAAAGCATCTGATAAAAAACCTTGGGCCGCCGACATCCACATCACTCCCGACGGCCGCTTCCTCTACGCCTCCGAGCGCACCACAAATACGCTCGCGGCCTACAGGGTCGACCCGGCCAGCGGCAAGCTGACCACGATCGGCAGCGTGCCGACCGAGAAACAGCCCCGGGGCTTCAACATCGATCCCACGGGCCACTATCTCGCCGCCGTCGGCGAACTGTCCGACAGCATGACGGTCTATGCCATCGACCAGAGCAGCGGCGCGCTGAGCAAGCTGAAGTCCTATCCCACCGGCAAGAAGCCGAACTGGGTGGAGTTTTTGAGCCTGCCGTGAGGAACGGGTGTTACCCTCCAGGGGAGGGTAAGAAGCAGCGAACCTCGTCTTCATTCCGGCGACTAATCCAACGGGCGGCACCGCGCTGCCTGTGTCGCCGCGGCATTGTCGGGGGCCGGCCCATGGCCGGACGTGCGCGCTTCTGCTATCGATGGGGCCTCAAACGCCCAACCGGAATGATCTATGCGTCCATTGCCTGCGCGTTCCTTTTCCAGACAACTCGTTGCCCTTGCCGGACTGTTGGCGCTGTCCACGCAGGCGGCGCCTGCCGCCGATGACGATGCGCCCAAGGGGCCGGCCGTCACGGTGCTGAAGGTGGCCAAGTCGTGCTTCTCCGACATCGTCGAGGCCACCGGCACGATCGTCGCGCGCGAGGAGACCTCGGTGCGGCCCGAACGTCCCGGGTTGAAGGTGACGGAGGTGTTGGCGGAAGCCGGCGACACCATCACGGCCGGCCAGGTGATGGCGCGTCTCGCGCCGCCTGAAGGCGGCACGATTCAGGTCACCGCGCCGGTCGCCGGGGTGATCGCGACATCGACGGCGCAGATCGGCGCGCTCGCCTCGGCCAAAGGCGAGGCGCTGTTCACGATCGTGGCGCGCAGCGAATACGATCTCGTCGCCCTGGTGCCGACCAGCGATGTCAGGAAGCTCGCGGTCAATCAGCCGGCCACGGTGCGCATCGCCGGCGCCGGCGATATCGACGGCAAGGTGCGCCGCATCGGGCCGACCGTCGAGCCGAACATCCAGCAGGGCATGGTGTATATCGGGATCTCGTCACCGCGCCGGCTCCTGCTCAACGCCAGCGGGCGGGCGCTGATCAAGACCGGGCAGAGCTGCAACATCGCGGTGCCGCTGACCGCCGTGCAGTACTCCTCCGCCGGCACCGTGGTGCAGGTGATCCGGCGCAACCGCGTCGAGACCAAGCGCGTCGAGATCGGATTGATGTCGGGCGGCAATATCGAGGTCCGCGATGGCCTCAACGAAGGCGACATCGTCGTCGCCCGCGCCGGCGCGCTCTTGCGCGAAGGCGATCCCGTGCGGCCCGTGATGGCGAGCGCGGAAGCAGCGAAGTAGGAAAAGAAACGGAATAGGCGGCCACATTCGTCATTGCGAGCGCAGCGAAGCAATGACGGCCTAGATGCAGGAGCGATTGTGGGCACGGCGCCTTTGCCCACCCTGCAATCTGCTGAGAGAGAAACTAGCCGCCTGCTTCGTTGAGCTGGATATCTTCGAGCAGCGAGGAGGAGACGGTCGGAACCTGGTCGCCTTCGGACGCGCGGGAGATGGCGACGCGGGTCTTGTTGAAGACTGCTTCGGCGCCGGCCTTCGTGTTGAGATTGTTGAGGAGCTCGCTGACCAGCACGCTGTGCTCGCCCTTGCCGTCGTCGGCGACCTTGCCGGGCGAGGCGGAGGAGAGGATCAGCGCATTGTCGGGCGCGCTGATCGGCGCAAGACCATGCGAGTAGGAGCGGAAGCGGCGCTCATAGGGGTTGCGGCGGGAGGCGTCGACGACGACGAGCTTGGCCTTGGCGCCCTGCTCCTTCATCATCTCGAGCACGCCGTCGATGGAGACACCATTGCGGCGAACGTCGCTCTCCTTCCAGATCACGGCATCGACCGGCAGCATGTAGCTCTCGCGGCCGGCCTGCACGCCATAGCCGCCGAAGAACAGCATGACGACGCTGTCGCGCGTGATCCTGGATTTCAGGCGATTGACCGCGCGGACCATGTCGTCCTTGCTGGCGTCCTCCACCATGTCGACGTCAAAGCCGTTCTTGCGCAGCGCCGACGACAGCGCGCGCGCGTCGTTGATCGACTGCGTCAGCGGCGCATTGGCGTCGGGATAGTGACCATTGCCGATGATGAGGGCCAGGCGCGAGGTCTGGCCGAGCGAGCCCGTGACCTGCTCGGTCGAGACTGCGGCCTTGGCGGCGTCGAGGGAACGCATGTTGAGGGCAGCGTGGGCGCCGATCGCGAGCGACACGGTGCCGATGAGGGCCGCGACAACCGCAATCGTCCGTCGGGAAATGTCGAGCTGCCTTACATTCATCTCGGTTCATTCCTGTCAGTGCCAAAGACCGTCCAAGCGCGCGCACACTGGTTGAGTAGCGCGATGGCGTCTTTAGGTTTGAGGGATTGGCCGGGGATGTGTCCCCGAATTGCGCGCAATTTGCGGCGCCGCACCAAACAAACCCTTAACCGGATATCGCCTCCCCGGCAATAGATTGCCCAAAATTTGATCTAAGCTACTGAAGATATTAGTTAATTCTCAAAGGCGGCTTGGCGGATTTTTTCACCCTGCGGCCCCCTCCCGGGGCTCGGTCATGCGATTGCCTTGCCAAGTTTTTACGTGACCTCCGTCACATTTGTTTTTCCCGCGAATCCGGGTAGCTTTTTCAAAGACTTGCAGGGGGGTGGCGCGCGACTGGGACCGTGCGCGCCGAAAGCCCCGGCAAGGCCCCGCGACCAGGAATTTCATGAGCTTTCATTATTTCGCCGGCGCCGCCTGCCGGGCGCTGACGGCGCCGAAGGACGGCCCCTCGCTTTATGACGTCTGCGATCCCGTGCTGGCGGATCCGGCCAGCGGCGATCCGCATCTGGCAAAATTCTACAAGACCGCGCTCGGCAATCCCGCACTGCGGATCCTGCTCCGCCGTGCCGGGCTGCCCGAGCTATGCGACCAGGCCCGCCTCACCCGGCTCCGCGAAGCGCTGGTCCGCGCCCGCGACGACGCCGAACCCGATTGGGCGGCGGTCGGCCAGCCCGTCGCCGATCTCCTCGACAGCATCGCGCTCGATCACCCCAAGCCGCCGCCGGTGCCGTTCGCCGGCACCATGCCACAGCAATCACAGATCGACGGCGCGATCCGCGACTGCGCGCAGCATCTGTTGCGCTCGTTCCGCCAGAACGGATTCCTGCCGACCTATGCCGCCTTCAACTTGATCGGCGATCCCGACTTCCGCGGGCGCGAACTGATCATGGCAGTGACCGGCCTGAATTCCCGCGGCTACAAGAATTCGTCGCTGCTGTTCAATCTCGCCCGCGTCTTCATCGCGCGCTCGCAGGCGCGCGCGGTCATCAATCCGCCCTGGACCGGGATTGCCGAGCCGATGTGGGAGCCGGTGCAGATCCGCCACCGCTCGGCCTATTACGACGCGTTCTTCATCGAAGCGCTACTGAGCTATGTCGAGACAGGCCTGGCCTCGCCGGAGGACAAGGCGAGCGCGCAACGCGCGATCGCCGACATGGTCGATTTCTGCATCAACATCAGCCGCGAGGAGGTGCGCGGCACCGACGGCGCGCGCTTCGACGTCATCACCGCGCTGGCGCCGGCGCCGCATCCGCGCTTTTCCCGCTTCTTCGCGCAAATCAAGCAGGATCTCGGCTTCGGCATCTACGTGCCGGACTGCGACACCACGGCCTGCTCGATCTCCGCGGCGACGCAAGCGGGCTGTTCGGATCCGATCCTCGACCAGCCGCTTTTGGATTTCTATGCCGGCTACCAGGTGCGCGCGGGCGTCAACGAGCAGCGCGTCACTGTCCCGCTCAACGACAATATCGACTATGAGGGCGGCGTCGCGACCTGGATCGACAATCTCGCGGGCGAGCGGCCCTACGGCAACGATCTCGATCCGACGCTCAATCTCGATATTCTCGAGGTGAGTTTTCGCAACCTTGCGCGCTGGAAAATCCTGGAGACACCAGCGCGGCTTGCCACCGTGCATCGCATCCTCGGATTTCAGAAGCGGCTGGCTGCCAGCGGCGCCTTCGCCAATCCGCGCTCGCACATTTACTATCTGCCCGAGCTCTACAGCGCCTATTTCGGCCGCTGCTATGCGGCCTTCCTGTCGCTGCCGCTGGCGGCGCAGGCCGCGATCGATCCCGGCGGCGATTTCGATTTCATCCGCGCCCGCGTGCTCTCCTACGTCCAGGGCGAGCTGATGGCTGCCGAGATGAACGTGTTCGACGCAGCGCTGGCGCTGATCGCGCTCGGCCATCTCGGCGCCGACCCGCGCGCCTTTGCGCCGGCGCTGAACGTCATCATCGCCCAGATCGGTGAAGGCGGCCGCCGCGGTCCATTCCGCGCCTATGAATGGAACAAGATGAAGACGCCGACGCGGATTCTGGTCGGCGGCCCCGAGGTGACCTCGGCGTTCGTACTGATGGGGCTGGCGGTGGCACGGCGGCGAATGGTGAATGGCGAGTAGCGAATGGGGCGGCCCATGCTCTATTCGCCATTCCCTACTCGCTATTCGCCCCCGGGATGACAGGAAGTTGAAAGCCTATCTGTCAGGCAGGCGCTGGCCGGGCAGTCAAAAGCCGATCACAATCGCGCGGCTTATCGAGATTTTCCTTAATTTGCGGGCCGGCATGTTGCGAAAATTCCTGGTTGCGTTGTCCCTGATCGTCATCCCGTCGCTGGCGCAGGCCGCCGACATCACCGGAACCGCAAAAGTCCGCGCCGGCGATTTTGTCGTGATCGGAAACACGCGGATCCGGCTCGGCGGCATCGATGCGCCCTCGGTCGACCAGCTCTGCCTCAACACCAAGGGCGAACGCTGGACCTGTGGGGTCGCGGCGCGCGACGAGCTCGCCAAATTCACCGACGGCAAGAGCTGGGTCTGCCATGCCAGATCGATCGACCGGCGCGGCCGCACGGTGGCACGCTGCGAGGTCGGCGGCGAGGACATTCAGAAATGGCTGGTGCGCGGCGGCTGGGCGCTGGCCTACCCCCGCATGTCCCATGACTATGATGCCGACGAGGCGGCGGCGCGCGAGGTCAAGGCCGGCATGTGGCAGGGCGCCTTCATCGCGCCCTGGGACTGGCGCGTGCGCAACAAGAAGACCACCATCTTGGGCGCCACCAAGCCGCCCGAGGGCGCGCACGCGATCCTGCTCGCCTCGGCATCCGGCCCCGTGGCCCCCTCGCCCGACTGCACCATCAAGGGCAACGTCAACACCGCCGGCGAATGCATCTATCATACCCCGACCAGCCGCTGGTACACGCAGATCAAGATGAAGATCAGCAAGGGCACCCGCTGGTTCTGCTCGGTCGAGGAGGCGGAAGCCGCCGGCTGCCGCGAGACGCGGAGATAACCCACTTCAGACCTGCGTTTTACGTGCTTTTCCTCACTCCCTTCGGCGCGTAAAAGCGTGGGTAAGCAACCCATCAGCCTGTTCTCAAGCAACAAGGACAAACGACAATGACCGTTCGCGCGGGCCGGGAATTTCTGGCCATCCCCGGGCCCACTTCCATGCCCGACGAGGTGCTGCGGGCGATGCACCGTCCGGCGATCGACATCTACTCCAAGCAGATGACGGACCTGACCGAGAGCCTGATCAGCGACATCTCGAAGCTGTTTGCAACCAAGGGCAAGTCCTACATCTACATCTCCAACGGCCATGGCGCCTGGGAAGCGGCGCTCAGCAACGTGCTGTCGCGCGGCGACAAGGTGCTGGTGCTGGAAAGCGGCCGCTTCGCGGTCGGCTGGGGCAATGCCGCTGCGCTGATGGGCGCCGAGGTCGAGGTGCTCAAGGGCGATTGGCGCCGCGCGGTCCGACCGCACGAGGTCGAGGAGCGCCTGCGGCGCGACAAGGAGCACACGATCAAGGCGGTCGTCGTCGTCCAGGTCGATACGGCTTCCGGCGTGCAAAACGACATCGAGGCGATCGGCAAGGCAATCAAGGCGAGCGGTCACCCGGCGCTGTACATGGTCGACACCGTCGCCTCGCTCGGCTGCATGCCGTTCGAGATGGACAAATGGGGCATCGACGTCGCGATGTCCGGCTCGCAGAAGGGCTTGATGACGCCGCCCGGCCTCGGCTTCGTCGCCGCCAACGACCGCGCGCTGGAGGCGCACAAGAAGGCCAATATGAGCACGCCCTATTGGAGCTGGAGCGAGCGCGAGGGCACCGAGCACTACCGCAAATATGCCGGCACCGCGCCGGTGCATCTGTTGTTCGCGCTGCGCCAGGCGATCGACCTGCTCCACGAGGAAGGGCTCGAGCACGCCTTCCGCAGGCACAGCCTGCTCGGCGAAGCCGCGCGCCGTGCGGTCGCCTCATGGTCGGAAGGCCAGGTGCTCGGCTTCAACGTCACCGAAGCCAGCGAGCGGTCCAACACCGTGACCACGGTGACCATGGGTGGCGGCCATGATCCGGTGCTGCTGCAGCGCTATTGCAAGGACAAATGCGGCGTGGTGCTCGGCACCGGCATCGGCGACCTCTCCGGCCAGGCCTTCCGCATCGCCCATATGGGCCATGTCAATGCCCCGATGCTGCTCGGCACGCTCGGCGTGATCGAGATCGCCCTCAACGCGCTGAAGATCCCGCACGGCAGGGGCGGGCTCGAAGCGGCGGTCGCGTATCTCGGCGCGCAGGTGGAGGCGTAAGAGGAGACGGAGGCGCAAGCGCAACCACAAACTCCGCCGTCGTCCCGGCGAAGGCCGGGACCCATAACCACAGGGAGTGGTTGTGGCGCGAACTGGTAACCCCGAGTCTTCGCCAAACTATGCCCTGTGGTTATGGGTCCCGGATCTACGCTCCGCTACCGGACAGCGCTACGCGCTGTCCGGGACGACATTGGAGTGCTGGGTTCTTTAAATCCCCCTTCTCCGATCTGATATAGGTGCGAGATCCGCCAAGGACTCGCAACGAGGATCGATTTGCCCAAGACCACCAGCAGAACCGCCAGTAAGCCCCAGACCGCACCCACAGCCCCGCGCCGACCGCACTCCTTCACCCGGCATGGCATTACCGTCGCCGACGACTACGCCTGGCTGAAGGACGCGAACTGGCAGGAGGTGCTGCGCGACCCTGCGGTGCTGGATGGCGACATCCGCAAATATCTCGTTGATGAGAACGGCTATACCGAGAGCCTGCTCGGCCACACCGCACCGCTGCAGAAGACACTGGTGCGCGAGATGCGCTCCCGGATCAAAGAGGACGATTCCAGCGTCCCCTCGCCGGACGGCTCCTTCGCCTATTTCCGCAAATTCCGCGAGGGCGGGCAGCATGAATTGTTCGGCCGCATGCCGCGCGACGGCGGCGACAGCCATATCGTGCTCGACGGTGACGCCCTCGCCAAGGACCACAAATACTTCAAGTTCGGCGGCAGCCGGCATTCGCCGGATCACAAGCTGCAGGCCTGGAGCGCCGATACCAAGGGCTCCGAATATTTTTCGATCCGCGTGCGCGACTGGGCGACAGGTAGAGATTTTGACGACGTTGTCGAAGAGACCGACGGCGGCATCGTCTGGAGCAAGGATGCCAACAGCTTCTTCTATGTGAAGCTCGACGACAATCACCGCCCGATGCAGGTGTGGCGGCACCGACTCGGCACCAAGCAGGCCGACGACACCCTCGTCTATGAGGAACAGGATTCCGGCTGGTTCACCCATCTGCATGAGAGCACCAGCGGCCGCTTCTGTGTGATTGCCGGCGGCGATCACGAGACCTCGGAGCAGCGGCTGATCGATCTCGCAAATCCCGAGGCGCCGCCACGCCTGGTCGCGGCGCGCCAAGAAGGGGTGCAATATTCGCTCGCCGACCGCGGCGAAGAGCTCTTCATCCTTACCAACGCGGATGATGCCATCGACTTCAAGATCGTCACCGCGCCGCTGGCCTCGCCCGAGCGGGCGAACTGGCGCGATTTGATTCCCTATCGTCCCGGCATCTACATCATCGACATCGATCTCTATGCCGGTCATCTGGTGCGCCTGGAGCGCGCCAACGCGCTGCCGGCGATCATCATCCGCGACCTCGCGACAAGCGAAGAGCACGCGATCGCCTTCGACGAGGCGGCGTATTCGCTCGACACGACGGGCTCCTACGAATTCGAGACGACGAATTTGCGTTTCTCCTATTCGTCGATGACGACGCCGTCGGAGGTGTATGACTACGACATGGCCAAGCGCACGCGCGTCTTGCGCAAGCGTCAGGAAATCCCGTCCGGCCACAACGCCGCCGACTACGTCACCACCCGCATCATGGCGAAGGCACATGACGGCGCCGAGGTGCCAGTCTCGATCCTGCATCGGCGCGGACTGAAGCTCGACGGTGCGGCGCCGCTCTTGCTCTATGGCTACGGCTCCTACGGCATGGCGATGCCGGCCTCCTTCAGCGCCAACCGCCTGTCGCTTGTCGATCGCGGCTTCGTTTACGCCATCGCTCACATCCGCGGCGGCGCAGACAAGGGCTGGGGCTGGTATCTCGACGGCAAGCGCGGAAAGAAGACCAACTCGTTCGACGATTTCGCTGCGAGCGCACGCGCGCTGATCGATGCGAAATACACCAGCGCCAAGCGCATCGTCGGCCACGGCGGCTCGGCCGGCGGCATGCTGATGGGCGCGGTCGCCAACCGCGCCGGCGAGCTGTTCGCCGGTATCGTCGCGGAAGTACCGTTCGTCGACGTGCTCAACACCATGCTCGACGACTCACTTCCGCTGACGCCGCCGGAATGGCCGGAATGGGGCAACCCGATCGAGAGCGAAAAGGATTTTCGCACCATCCTGTCCTACTCGCCTTACGACAACGTCTCGGCCAAAGACTATCCGGCAATCCTGGCGATGGGTGGGCTGACGGATCCGCGCGTCACCTACTGGGAGCCCGCCAAATGGATCGCCCGGCTGCGCGCCACCATGAGCGGCGGCGGCCCGGTCCTGCTGCGCACCAACATGGGCGCCGGCCACGGCGGCGCCTCCGGCCGTTTCGATCGCCTCGACGAAGTCGCGATCGTCTATGCGTTTGCGCTGTGGGCGGCGGGGATGGCGGATGAGGCGGTGATGTGAGGCTCCGACGTTCCCACGCACTCATCTCGTCGTCCCCGCGAAGGCGGGGACCCATAGCCCCAGGGAGTGGTTGCGGCGCGAGCTGCTAACTCCAGTCTTCGCCAACCCAATCCTGTGGTCGTGGGTCCCGGGCTCGCGCTTTGCGCGCCCCGGGACGACATCGTGATTGAGGCGCCAGCTACCGCGCAATAGCAAAGCTCACACCGCCCCATGCGCTTCCACATAGAGCGCATAGACGGAATGGCAGCTTGCCATATAGAGGCGGTTGTTCTTCGGACCGCCGAAGCAGAGGTTGGCGCAACGCTCGGGCAGCTTGATGAAGGCGAGCGGCTTGCCTTCGGGGTTGAACACCATCACGCCGTCGAGATCTTCGGGCTTGCCCTTGAGCTGAAACACCCTGCGACCGCCGACATCGCTCGGTTCGGCTTGCAGCGCGCCGTTCGAGCCCCAGCCGCACCACAGATTGCCGTCGCGATCGACACGGAAGCCGTCGAGCGAGCCCTGGTCGGCGGCGTCGATCAGCTTGGTCTTGCCGCTGAGGCTACCATCGTCGCCGACGCTGTAGCTCCAGATGCTGCGGTTGGGCGTACCCTTCCATTCGACGATATAGAGCTTCTTCTCGTCCGGCGAGAAGGCGAGACCGTTCGGATTGACGAGATCGGTGAGCACCGCGCTGAGCTTGCCGTCCTTGGCGATGCGGTAGACGTTGGTGGTGGCCTGCTCCGGCTTTTCCTTCTTGCCTTCCCACTCGCCATTGATGCCGAAGGTGGGATCGGTGAACCAGATGCTGTCGTCGGACTTCACAACGATATCGTTCGGCGCATTCAGTCGCTTGCCCTCGAACTTGTCGGCCAGCACCGTGATCTTGCCGTCCTTCTCGGTGCGGGTGATGCGGCGGGTGACGGAGTGCTCGCAGGTGACGAGACGCCCCTGGCGGTCACGCGCATTGCCATTGGCGTAGTTGGCGTTGCTGCGGAACACGCTGGTCTGTCCGGTCTTCTCGTCGAACTTCATGATCCGGTTGTTGGGGATGTCGGAGAACAGGAGATAGCCGCCCTCCGGGAAATAGGCCGGCCCTTCGGCCCAGCGCATGCCGGTCGCGACCTGCTCCAGCGTGCTCGAATACAGCCGATATTTTGCGAAGCTTGGATCGAGGATCTGGACGGCGGGATCCGGATAGCGCTGGTTCGGCGTGAACGGGAAAGACTGCGCGCCGGCGGCGCGGGCAAGCAGTGTGGAAGCCGCTGCCGCCCCAGCACCGGCCAAGAGATCGCGTCGTGTTAGATTCATTTGAGTTCCTCCCTGGTTGGCTTGGACCGGCACTTGGCTGGCCGGCCCGCTTGTCGATGCGGAATGATGCCGGCGCGGACAACCCTAGCGGCCGTTCTTCTTCCGCCACGCCGCGAAATCAGTCATCGTCTGCGGGTCGGTGGCCGGATAGAGGCCGAAGATACCGCGGCCATTGCCGACTTCCTCGGCGACGAAATCCTCGAACGCGGTCATCTCAAACGTCTCGTTGGCGATCTCGTCGGCGAGATGGGCGGGGATGACGATGACGCCGTCGGCATCGCCGAGAATGACGTCGCCGGGAAACACCGGGGCATCGCCGCAGCCGATCGGGACGTTGATCTCGATCGCCTGGTGCAGCGTCAGATTGGTCGGCGCTGAGGGGCGGTGATGGAAGGCGGGGAAACCGAGCTTTGCAATCTCGGCGGAATCGCGAAAACCGCCATCGGTGACGACGCCAGCGACGCCGCGCTTCATCAACCGCGTCACCAGGATTGCGCCGGCGGAGGCCGCGCGCGCGTCCTTGCGGCTGTCCATCACCAGCACCGCGCCGGGCGGGCAATCCTCGACCGCCTTGCGCTGCGGATGGGATCGGTCGCGGAACACGTCGATGGTGTTGAGGTCCTCGCGCGCCGGCATGTAGCGCAGCGTGAAGGCTTCGCCGACCATGGTCGGCTGGTCCGGACTCAAGGGGTGCACATCCTGGATCATCTGGATGCGCAGGCCGCGCTTGAACAGCGCGGTGGCGACGGTGGCGGTCGAGACGGTCTTGAGCTTGTCGCGGGTGGCGTCGCTGAGTTTTGTCATAGTGTACTCTCTCTTCTTCGTCGTTCCGGGGCGCTCCACTTGGCGCGAGCTATGGTGCGAAATTGCGCACCTGAGAATCCATACTCACGATCGTGGTTATGGATTCCGGGCTCGCCGCTTTCGCGGCGCCCCGGAATGACAGAGTGTTTAATAAATCGACGGCTCGCCGATCGGCGCGCCGAATCCGGTTTCCAGGAAGTCGAAGTCGCAGCCGTCGTTGGCCTGCATGATGTGCTTTGAGAACATCCAGCCATAGCCGCGCTCGAAGCGGCGCTCGGGCTGCTTCCAGGCGGCGCGGCGCTTGGCAAGCTCGGCCTCGGGAACATCGAGATTGATGGTGCGGGCAGCAACATCGAGCGTGATGCGGTCGCCGTTCTGCACCAACGCCAGCGGCCCACCGACATAAGATTCGGGCGCGACATGCAAGATGCAGGCGCCGTAGCTGGTGCCGCTCATGCGCGCGTCCGAAATGCGCACCATGTCGCGCACGCCCTGCTTCACCAGCTTCGTCGGGATCGGCAGCATGCCCCATTCCGGCATGCCCGGGCCGCCCTGCGGCCCCGCATTGCGCAGGATGAGGATGTGGTCTTCGGTGACGTCGAGGTTGGGATCGTCGACCGCCTTCTTCATCGACGGATAGTCGTCGAACACCAGCGCCGGTCCCGTGTGCTTGAGGAAGCGCGGCGCGCAGGCGCTCGGCTTGATCACGCAGCCGTCGGGCGCGAGATTGCCCTTGAGCACGGCGAGCGCGCCCTCCTTGTAGATGGGATTGTCGACGCTGCGGATGACATCCTCATTGTGCACCTCGGCGCCGTCGATGTTCTCGCCAAGCGTCTTTCCCGTGACGGTGATGCTGTCGAGATGCAGATGCGGCTTGATCCGGCTCATCAGCGCCGGCAGGCCGCCGGCATAGAAGAAGTCCTCCATCAGATAGGCATTGCCGCTGGGCCGGACATTGGCGATCACGGGCACCTCGCGGCTCGCCTTCTCGAAATCGTCGAGCCCGATGTCCTGGCCGGCACGGCGGGCCTGCGCGATCAAATGGATGATCGCATTGGTCGAGCAGCCCATCGCCATCGCCACCGCGATCGCATTCTCGAACGCCTTGCGGGTCTGGATCGTCTTCGGCGTCAGATCCTCCCACACCATCTCGACGATGCGGCGGCCGCATTCGCTGGCCATGCGGATATGGTTGGCATCGGCTGCGGGAATCGAGGAGGCGCCGGGCAGCGTCATGCCGATCGCCTCCGCAATCGCCGTCATGGTCGAGGCCGTGCCCATGGTCATGCAGGTGCCGTAGCTGCGGGCGATGCCGGCTTCGATATCGACCCAGTCCTTGTCGGAGATTTTTCCGGCCCGCCGCTCGTCCCAGTACTTCCAGCCGTCTGAGCCCGAGCCCAGCGTCTTGCCCTTCCAGTTGCCGCGCAGCATCGGGCCCGCCGGCAGGTAGATCGCCGGAATGTTCATCGAAGTGGCGCCTAACAGCAGCGCCGGCGTGGTCTTGTCGCAGCCGCCCATCAGCACCACGCCGTCGACGGGGTGACTGCGCAACAGCTCCTCCGCGTCCATCGCCAGCAGGTTGCGGTAGAGCATGGTGGTCGGCTTGAGCAGCGATTCCGACAGCGACAGCGCCGGCAGCTCCAGCGGCAGCCCGCCGGCCATCAGGATGCCGCGCTTGACGTCGTCGACGCGCGACTTGAAGTGCATATGGCAGGGCTGCGCGTCGGACCAGGTGTTGAGGATCGCGATGATCGGACGGTCCTTCCACTCCTCCGGTGCGTAGCCCATCTGCATGGCGCGGGAGCGGTGGCCGAAGGAGCGTAAGTCGTCAGGTGCGAACCAGCGTGCGCTGCGGAGTTGGTCGGGCGTTTTCTTATTGGTCATGATTGGGTGCCCCATTTCTGCACGGTATTCCGCTCGATCGCGCGGAAGATCAGGTTCTCGACAAAGAGCCCGATGATAATCACGGTCAACAGTCCTGCGAAGACCGCAGGTATGTCGAGCAGGTTGCGGTTTTCGAAGATGAACCAGCCGAGCCCGCCCTGCCCTGACGAGACGCCGAACACCAGCTCGGCCGCGATCAGGGTGCGCCAGGCGAACGCCCAGCCGATCTTCAGGCCGGTGAGGATCGAGCCGAAGGCGGCCGGGATCAGGATCTTGGCGACATAGGGCAGGCCGCGGAGACCGTAATTGCGTCCGACCATGCGCAGCGTGTTGGACACGCTCTTGAAGCCGGAGTGGGTATTGAGCGCGACCGGCCACAGCACCGAATGGATCAGAACGAAGACAAGGCTGGCATTGCCGAGCCCGAACCAGATCAGGGCCAACGGCAATAGCGCGATCGCGGGCAGCGGGTTGAACATCGCCGTGATGGTTTCGAGGAAATCGGTCCCGATACGGGTGGAGATCGCGAGCACGGTGAAGATCGCCGCAAGCGCGATGCCCGCGGAATAGCCCATGAACAGCACCTTCAGCGAGGTCCAGGCGCGCAGGGGAATGGTGCCGTCCTTGACGCGCTCGAACAAGGTGACAAACGTCTCATGCAGCGTCGGGAACAGCAGCGGATTGTCGAGATAGACGCCATAAGCTTCCCAGGCCGCCGCCAGGAACAGGATGATGACGGTCTTGCGGACGAAACCGTCGTTCCACAACAACTCAACGACGCTCAACTTGCGCTCGACTTCGCCCGCGCTGGCGACAGCAGCCGTCGGCGCGGCTCGCAACAAAATTCTCGCTTCGCCCATGACAGGCTCCCTCAATGCGCCGTCGCGTCGGACGAGAACAGGAGATCATGAATCTCCTTCTCCAGCCGTCCGGCGCCGCCATCGTCATTCGAGACCCGGTCGACATCGACCACCTCGGCCTTGACGCGGCCCGGATGCGGCGACAGCAAGAGAATACGGTTGCCGATCCGAATCGCCTCCGCGATCGAATGGGTGACGAACAGCACGGTGAATTTGGTCTCGCCCCAGAGCTGGAGCAGCTCGTCCTGGCAGGTGCGGCGCGTCAGCGCGTCGAGCGCCGCGAACGGCTCGTCCATCAGGAGAATGTCGGGCTCCATCGCCATGCCGCGCGCGATCGCGACGCGCTGCTTCATGCCGCCGGAGAGCGTGTGCGGATAGGCATCGACCACGCGGGTGAGGCCGACCTTCTCGATATAGGCCCGCGCTCGCTGCTCGGCCTCCTTGCGCGACAGCCGCCGCGCGGTGAGCAGGGGAAACATCACGTTGGCGAGCACGGTCTTCCAGGGCAGGAGCTGGTCGAATTCCTGGAAGATCATCATGCGGTCGGCGCCGGGACCGTGGATCTGCCGATCGTTGATCGTCATCCGGCCTTCACTCGGCACCATATAGCGCCGGCCGCCTTCAGCAGCGTCGACTTGCCGCAACCGGAGGGCCCGAGCAGCACGAAGCGGTCGGACTTGTCGACGGTGAAGGAGACCTTTTCGGTGGCGGTGACGACAGCGCTCGCGGTCTTGTAGCGCAGCGTCACCCCGCTGACATCGAGCAACGCCATCAGTTGCCCTTCAGGTCGTGCGCGACGGGGAGGTAGTAGTCCGTCCATGCCTTGGGCTGCGTCTTCAGCGTGCCGGTCCGATACAAATGCGCGGCGAACTTCATCGTGCCCTGCGGCTCGAGGTTCCACTCCATCATGCCGGGCTGCTTCAGGAGGTCGAGCAGCTCCTCGACCGAGGTCTTGTCGCCGGTGATCTCCTTGTAGATCTCGACGGCCTGCTTCGTGTCGCTGCGGATCAGGTCCTGCGCTTCCTTGGTCGCATCACGCACCGCCTGGATGATCTTGGGATTGGCGTCGGCGAATTTCGTCGAGGTGAAAAACTGCGCCTGGCTGAGCGGGCCGCCCATCACGTCCGGCGAGTTCAGCACGACATGCGCTCCCGGCACATTCTTCAGCTCGAGGAAGGTGAACGGCGGAATCGAGAAGTGGTTGCGCACCTCGTGCTTGGGATTGGACAGCGCCGCATAGGCATCGGGATGACCGAGCTGCACGGTGTTGGCATCGAGCTTCGACCACTGGTCGGCGCCGAACATTTCTGCGGCGGCGATCTGCAGCACGATGGCCTGCGTGGAGACCTTGACGGTCGGCACCGCGATCTTGTCAGCGGGGCCAAAATCCTTGATCGACTTGATATTGGGATCGCGGCTGATCAGTGTCATCGGCTGCGCCGAGGTCGCGACGATACCCTTGACGCCGCCGCGCGTGCGATCCCACAGCAAGAGCAGATTGCCGGTGCCGGTGTTGAGGATGTCGACGCCGCCCGCGAGCAGCGCATCGGTCTGGGCGCCGCCGCCAGAGAAGGTGACCCATTTGGTGGTGACACCGGGCACACCGAGGCTGGCTGCGTGCTCCTCGATGAGCTTCTGCTTCTCCATGATGTGGCTCGGCATGTAGAAGATGCCGGGCTGTCGCGACAGCGAGATCTCGGATTTCTGCTGCGCCTCTGCCGTGGTCGCCGACAGTACAGTCGCGGCGATCAGGGCGACGGCGGCAAGGCCGGACTTCAATTGCGTCATCATTGTTGATCGTTTCCTCCGGAGAGCGGTGAGGTACGTTGACCCCGCTGATGCACTAATGTATTAGTGCAAAGGCAAGCGCGCCGGAACAGCAGTCATGGAAGTGTCCCCTACCGCGCCCCGCGCGGCTTCCCGCCCCGGTCCCCGGCTCGACCGCGCCCGCCAGGCCGCGCCGCAGGTGTTCGAGCGGCTGCGCAATGCGATCCTCGCCCTTGAGCTGCCGCCGGGCTCACCCCTCTCGCGTGCTGAGCTGGCCGCACAGTTCGGCGTCAGCTCGACGCCGGTTCGCGATGCCTTGATGCGCCTCGAGGAGGAAGGGCTGGTCGACGTGTTCCCGCAACACGCGACCGTCGTCAGCCGCGTCGATGTCGGCCGCGCCCAGCAGGCACATTTCCTGCGTCAGGCCCTCGAGCTCGAGATCGTGCGGCTGCTCGCGGCAAGTCGCGACTCATCCCTCATCATCCGCCTCGATCACGCGATCGCGCTCCAGCAGCAATTCGCCAAGGCTGGCGACTTCGAAAGCTTCATGGCCGCCGACAACGATTTCCACGCCCAGCTCTATGCCGCCGCCGGCAAGCAGGAGCTCTGGACCCTGGTGCGCAGCCGCAGCGGACATATCGATCGGCTGCGTCGGCTGCATCTGCCCTCGCCCGGCAAGGCCCAGAACATCCTGCGCCATCACAAGCTGATCACACGGGCCATCGAGGCCGGCGATGCAGACGCCGCACAGCAGCATCTGCGCACCCATCTGTCGGGAACGCTGAGCGAGTTGGACAAGATCCGCGCCCGCCATCCCGAATATCTCAGCGATTAGGGCGCCGGCCGGCAGCGGGCTGCCCGTATGCACGCAGGCAGGTATACACCAAGGCTGCGACGCAATATCGGGCCGCGCGGGGCGGAAGGCCGCCGAAGCGCTTGCGGGCCGGGCAGAATCCGCGCAACAATTTCGCACTTGATGCGTCGACTCCAACCATCGAGTTGGACCTCCTATCGGGCTCGGAGGACTGGAATTTGGCCAACCTCCTGATCGTGGATGACGATCCGGCCGTGCAGATCGCGACCCGGCTCATCTTGGAAAGGACAGGCTGCCTGACGGCGGTCCGGCTGGAGGCTTCCGATGTCAGCACCGGCTGCCGATGACAAAGATCTTCGTTCTGTTCCAGGTCAGAACGGGCGCGGCCATTCGGCAAGCGGTGCGAATGACCCCATGACGCTCGCAACGCGGCTCGCCATCGCGATGATCCTGCTGGTGGCAGTGACCGTGGCCGCAGTCGGCTGGCTCGGCTATCACAACCTTACGCAAGCCGTCATTCCACGGGTTCTGGAGCGCGTCGAGGTCCAGTCGCGCCTGTTGGCGACCAATCTTGAATCCTACGTTGCGGGAGCTCGCGGCGATCTCCTCGGCTATCGCTCCGCCGCAGCCATCAACGGCCTGATCCGCGCTCACATCGGCGGAGGCATTGACCCGCTTGACGGCGTTTCGGAGCAAACCTGGCGCGAGCGCATCGCGGCGCGGCTCGCGGCCGAGATCGAGGCCAAACCCAGCTATGGGCAGTTTCGAATCATCGGTCTCGACGACGATCAGCGCGAGCTGGTCCGCGTCGATCACTCCGGCCCGAACGGGGCGGCACGAATCGTCCCCAGCAACGAACTGCAGCGCAAGAGCGAGCGAACCTACTTTCAGGAAACGATTCGACTGGCGCCGGGCGAAATCTATGTTTCGCCGATCGATCTCGCCACCCGCCAGGGGGGCACCACGACCTCTCACATTCCGAATCTGCGGGTCGCGACGCCATTATTCACGGCGGACGGCAAGCCGTTCGGTATCATCATCGCCAATATCGACATGCGTCCGGCACTCGACCGAGTCCGCGCGACTGCGGGCTCGGGGGAAGAGATTTACGTCGTGAATCTGCGCGGCGACTATCTCGTCCATCCCGATCGCGCACGAGAATTCGGCTCATTGCGCGGCCACCCCACCGACTGGCGCAATGACTTTCCATATTTTGCAACCCTGGCCGGCACGCTGGAAGGATCCACCCAGCTCATGACCGACGGGTCAGGCCGGCCGAGCGGCGCCGCGATCGCGCCGACGCTGCTTGCGGGCAAGGAATGGATCGCAATCATCCAGACAGTTCCTCCGTCCGTGTTCGATCGCGTGCCGGCGGCCATTCAAAAAACGTCCTCACTGGTCGGCGTGCTTGCCGTCCTCGCCGCGGCCTTGCTCGCCGTGTTCCTGGCGCGTTCATTGACTCGCCCGATCGGGCGCCTGACCGCGGCGGTGGAGGCGATCGGCAGCGGACGGCCGGCGGACATTCCCGTCGACGCCAGCGGCGAGACGGGCGTGCTGGCACGGGCCTTTGCCCAGATGGTGGAAGAGACGCGGGCGAAAACAGCCGCTCTCGAACGCGAGGTTCAAGAGCATCGCCGCACCGAGGCCGCGCGGAGCCATCATGCAGCGCGCGAGCGCTTGTTCAGCGCCGCTGTCGAATCATCCGACGATGCGATCGTGATGCAATCGCTTGATGCCATCATCACCGGCTGGAATCCTGCCGCCGAGCACCTCTATGGCTACTCGGCGGACGAGGCGATCGGCAAATCCACCTCGATCATCGTGCCGCCCGAGCGCCGCGAGCAGGGCAAGGACATTTTACGGCGGATCGCGCGAGGCGAGCCGATCGAACGCTTCGAGACGGTGCGCCTGCGCAAGGACGGCACGCCGGTCGAGATCTCGCTCGGCCTTTCGCCGATCAGGGGGCCCGATGGCGAGATCATCGGAGCCTCCGGCTCCGCGCGCAGCCTCACCGAGGCACGGCGGACCGAGCGGGCGCTCCAGCAGCAGCTCGAGGAACGGCGGCAGATCTTCGATGCCTCGCAGGACCTGATCATGATCATGAATTCGCAAGGTGAGGTGGCGCAGATCAGCCCGAGCAGCGAGGCCATCCTTGGCTATCGGCCCGAGGAGATGATCGGTCGCACCGGCGTCGACTTCATTCATCCCGACCATCTGGAGCAAGCCCGCGAGGAGATGCGCGCACTCCGGCGCGGCGAACACCCCAGACTCGGCGACACCCGCTGCCTCCACAAGGACGGGCACGAGGTCTGGCTATCGTGGCTCGGCAACTGGTCCGAACAGGCGAGGCGCTTCTTCTTCGTCGGGCGCGACATGACCGAGGCGCGGCTCGCGCAGGAATCCCTGCGCGAAAGTGAACGCCTCGCCCGCAACATCGTCGAGACCGCGCTCGACGCCTTCGTCCAGACCGACGAGGCCAGCAACATCCTGAACTGGAACTCGCAGGCCGAGCAGCTCTTCGGCTGGCGCCGCGACGAGGTGATCGGCAAGAGCACGATCGACCTGATCGTCGCCGAGGGCGATCGCGACAGGATCCGGGCCGGGCTGAAGCGCTTCCTGGAATCCGGCGACGGCAAGACGCTCAACCGCCGCCGGGAGCTCGTGTGCCGGCGCCGCGACGGCAGGGAGTTCAAGGCCGAGCTGAGCGTCACGGCGCTGAAGCGCCGCGAGGGTCTGCTCTTTAACATCTTCTACCGCGACCTCACCGACAAGATCGCGGCCGAGGAGCGCATCCGCCATGCGGAGAAGATGGAGGCGGTCGGCCAGCTCACCGGCGGCGTGGCGCACGACTTCAACAACATCCTCACCGTCATCACCGGAACGATCGAGATCCTGGCGGGGGCGGTGGAGAAGGAGCCGCAGCTCGCGGCCATCACCAGGATGATCGACGAGGCCGCCGCCCGCGGCGCCGAGCTGACCCAGCATCTGCTCGCCTTCGCGCGCAAACAACCGTTGCAGCCGCGCGAGATCGACGTCAATGCGCTGGTCATCGACACCGCGAAGCTGTTGCGGCCGACGCTGGGCGAGCAGATCCAGATCGAGTCCGTGTTCGAGGACGAGAGCTGCGTGGCCATCGTCGATCCCAACCAGCTCACCACCGCGCTGCTCAACCTCGCGCTCAACGCCCGCGACGCCATGCCAAGCGGCGGCAAGCTGATCCTCGAGACGGGCGGCGCCTATCTCGATGAGGTCTATGCCAGCGTCAACGACGTCCGGCCCGGCCACTACGTGCTGATAGCGGTCAGCGATACCGGCACCGGCATCCCCGCCAACATGCTGGCGAGGGTCTTCGATCCCTTCTTCACCTCGAAGGGACTCGGCAAGGGCACCGGCCTCGGGCTCTCCATGGTCTACGGCTTCGTCAAGCAGTCCGCGGGCCACATCAAGATTTACAGCGAGGAGGGCCACGGCACCACGATCAAGATGTACTTGCCGCCCGGCAAGACCGCCACGGCGGTCGGCGAAGGTGTGACGCCGGCGACCATCGAGGGCGGGCGCGAGACCATCCTCGTGGTCGAGGACGACCGGCTGGTGCGCGACTACGTGCTGACGCAGCTCCATTCGCTCGGCTACGTCACCCTGCAGGCGGCCAACGCTGCGGAGGCGCTCGCGATCGTCGCGGCCGGCAAGCCGTTCGACCTGCTCTTCACCGACGTGATCATGCCGGGCAGGATGAACGGGCGGCAGCTCGCCGACGAATTGCAGAAGACGCGGCCCGGCCTCAAGGTGGTCTACACGTCGGGCTATACCGAGAACGCGATCATCCATCACGGGCGGCTGGATTCAGGCGTGCTGCTGCTGGCAAAGCCCTATCGCAAATCGGATCTCGCACGAATCCTGCGCAAGGCGCTGGAGGGATAATTCTAATTTGTGCCTCCGACAGTCCAATGCGTCATTCGGGGTCCGAGCGGAGCGAGGAAGCGCGGAATCCATCGGCCGCAGAGTACGTGGATGAATGGATTCCGGGTTCGCGACTTCGTCGCGCCCCGGAATGACGAACATGGATACTGCGGTGACGTCGATTGAACCTACGATGCGCGCTGGGCCGCGGTCATCACGATACGGATCAGATCGGCGGCATTGCGGGCACCGAGCTTCTTCATGATGTTGGCGCGGTGGTCCTCGATGGTCCGCGGGCTGATCCCGAGCGTACGGCCCGCTTCCTTGTTGGAGGCACCGGAGGCGAATTGCTCGAGCACTTCGCGTTCACGGCGGGTCAGCGGCTCGCGTCCGGGGAAATGCAACGAGCCGAATTTCGGCGACGCGTTCTGCGCCTGCCGCCGTGCATAGGCGCCGATCGCCTCTTCCAGCCGGCTCACGATCTCGCTGCCGCGAAACGGCTTCTCGATGAAATCGAGCGCGCCGTTCTTGATCGCGCTCACGGCCATCGCGATGTCGCCCTGACCGGAGATCATGAAGATCGGCGCCGGATAATCCTCGCCATGCAGCTCCCTGAGGATATCGAGGCCGGACTTTCCGGGAATGTGCACGTCGAGCAGGATCGCAGCCGGTGTTCGGCTTCGCGCGACGGAAAGCAATGCTGCGCCATCTGCAAAACAGATCACCTCATAGCCCGCCGCCTTCAGCACCATCGAAAGGGTGTCGCGAACGGCAGGGTCGTCGTCGACCACGAAGATCTCGCCACGAGAGGTTTGTTCGGCCATGTGCCACGTCCATTTGGCATTAAAGGACTCGCGTCCGCGCCACCGTTTTATGGCGTCCGGCGCGGATTCGCCGCTCACCCGTATTTGTACGGGACATGGACTTAACGCACAAGTAGCGGCAAGGGGCCTATTTGCAGAGGATGGAGAATATCCATGCTAAATTCTGCTAGCACGCCTCTCGTCACGATGCTCGCATCCGACAGCTATCAGTTGATCGCTGCGGACCTTCGCTCTCTGATCGCGCGGATCGAGATCAGCATGCGCCTGATCGACGCAGCGATGTCTCACGACGACAATCGCGACGCGGCGGGTTCCACTGACGTTTTCGTGCTGGACGACATCACTCCGCGCTATGCCACGGCGAGCGCGGCCCTCAATGCTTGCCGGGCGGAGCTCAGCGAAGCGCTGCAATGCCTGTCGGAATCCGGCGGCCCGGCGGAGATCGCGGTCAGCGCGACGGACCTGCCGCATCTGACCGCAGAGTAAGTTCCGCGTATCAGGCGCGGTGGCGCGACACGATCGCGTCAGTGGCCACGCCGCCCCAGGTGTGGATCGCCGGCAGCCCCATCGCGGTCTTGCCGAGATTGGCGAGGCTGATGCGCAGCGCGGCCAGATCCAGCGGCTTCGGCAGGCTCTGCAGCTCGATTCCGACGGAGCGGGCAAAGCTGCGGGCGGCGCTGCGACGCTTGCCGTCCATTCCGCTGACGACGATCACCGAGCCTGAGAACTTCGCCTCCGCCATCTCGCGCAGCACATCGATGCCGTCGCCATCCTCCAGCACGAGATCGAGCGTCACGCAGTCGAAGCGCGCGGACCGGAGTTTCTGGATCGCTTCCGCGACCGACGGCGCCACCGTGACCTCATGGCCGGCCTGCTTAGCGGCGACCGTGATCAGGCTGCGCTGCGTGGCATCGTCGTCGACGACCAGGAGCTGAAGCGCGCGCCGCTCGGCGACATCGGGCAGATTCGACGGGATGGGGGAGAGAGAGCTTCTTGGCATTTCCGTACCCTGCGATTTGAGACCGGCAACTGATACACGGCTCGCGCTTAGGCCGCGTAAAGCCGCTGCAGAGAATTCACTCGGATGTTTTAGCAAATGTGAAGCAACGATCCGGAAGGAGACACGAGACGCGCGCGGGATCAAGCCGCGGCATCGTGGCCGCCGCCCGCGCCGCGCTTCTTCCTGTTCTTGCCGCGCAGGAACTGGATGTCCATTTCGGCGCCGTTAACACGCACCAGCTCGCAGCGACGATAGGCGAGCCCCGTGGACGACAGCAGCAGGAAGAACTCCTTCAGGTTCAACCCCTGGATCGAGCCTTCCACCGTGAGGATGGCGTCGGTGTCGGAAATCGCGTTGAGCTTGCAGTCGCGGCGCCAAGTGCCGTCGATGGCCATGATGCAGACATCATAGCCGCGACTGAACGTGACGCGCTCCGCACCTTTTCCATCCTCGGCCATGCTTACAATCCTGCTATCGCCGCCATGCGCGGTGCTGCGCCGGCGAGCGCCGGCCTGCCGGCCGCCACACGGCCGTCATTGGGCTTGTAGAGACCGCGGCGCTCCGCAATGGGCCTGAAGGCATCGGTCAGTCCGACCACGGTTTCCGCGGCCCCCAGCACCAGGAAGCCGTCGGCTTCGATCTGGCGGGCGAGGCGGTTGAAGATGTTGATCTTGGTGTCCTGATCGAAATAGATCAGCACGTTGCGGCAGAAGATGACGTCGAACGTGCCGAGCTGCGCGAAATCGTGCAGCAGGTTGAGCTGCCGGTGCTGGATCATCGCACGCAGCTCGGGATTGATCTGCCAGGTCTCGCCGATCTGCTTGAAATGTTTGACCAGCATCTGGATCGGCAGGCCGCGCTGCACTTCGAACTGGCTGTAGATGCCGGCCTTGGCCTTCTCCAGCACCTCCTGCGACAGGTCGGTCGCAATGATCTCGACGCGCCAGCCGGTGAGCACGGCGCCCATCTCCTTCAGGCACATTGCCAGCGAATAGGGCTCCTGCCCGGTCGAGCCGGCGGCGCACCAGATGCGCAGGCTGCGGCGGCCGGCGCGCGCCTTGAGGACTTCCGGCATGATGGTGTCGCGGAAATGGTCGAACGGCACCTTGTCGCGGAAGAAGAAGGTCTCGTTGGTGGTCATGGCTTCGACCACGCTGGTCGCGAGCGCACTCGATCCCAGGCCCTGCAGCTTCTGCACGAGCTCGGTGATGCCCGAGAGCCCGGCCTTGCGGGCGAGCGGCAGCAGGCGGCTTTCGATCAGATATTGCTTGTCTGCGGACAGGTCGAGACCGGAATGATCCCTCAGGAACTTACGCAGATACTCATACTCGGTCGGGGTCACGGATAGCCTCTCGCAAGCTTTACTGGGAACACTCGGTCCGGAGATATTCAGGCAAAGGCTTGTCCGACCGGGATCAAGCCGACTTCGGCGAACTTGTCGGCGATGATGTCTTTGTCGAACGGCTTCATGATGTACTCATTGGCGCCGCCGCTGAGCGCCTGGGCGATGTGGGCCACGTTGTTCTCGGTGGTGCAGAACACCACCTTGGGCTGGTCGCCGCCGGGCAGGCGGCGCATGTGGCCCATGAACTCGAAGCCATCCATCACCGGCATGTTCCAGTCGAGCAGCACCGCATCGGGCAGCTTCTGCTTGCAGATCTCGAGCGCCTTCGCGCCGTCCTCGGCCTCGGTGACTTCGAATTGCAGACCTTCCAGGATCCGGCGCGCGATCTTGCGCACGACGCTGGAATCATCGACGACCAAACATGTCTTCATTTTGGTTCTCCGGCTTCGATGTGTGTTGGGGGTTCACGCAGCCATCTGCACTTTGGTTTCGAGTTCGAGGACGCGATCGACGTCGAGGACGACCATGAGCTGTCCGTCGAGGCGATGGACGCCGCCGGCGAGCTTGGCCATGCGGGGGTCGAGGTTGACGGGGTTGTCCTCTTTGCTGTCCTCGAGCAGGCGCAGCACCTCGCCGATCTGGTCGATCAGGAGGCCATAGGATTCGCCGCGCAGGTCGACGCCGACCGCCATCGGCACCTTGCCGTCGTCGGCCTTGGGCAGCCCGAGCCGGGCGCGCATGTCGATCACGGTGACGATGCGGCCGCGCAGATTGAGCACGCCGGCGATCTCGCGCGAGGCCAGCGGCACGCGGGTGACGCGTTCGGGCATGAACACGTCCTGGACGCGGGAGATCGGCAGGCCGAAGAGCTGGCCGCCGATCATCGCGGTGACGTACTCGACCATGGCGCCTTCGCTGGACTGGGTCTTGCTGCTCATCTTGCCTATCTCCTTGCCGCTTTACGCCGCCGCCCGGCTCAGCTCGGCGGCGCCGGCGGCGGTGGCGGTCTGTTCCTTCAGCGCCGCGATCAGGCCGGGGCGGTCGAACTTGGCGACATAGTCGTGGAAGCCGGCCTGGCGGCCGCGCTCGATCGCCGCCGGCGAGACCAGCGCCGACAGGCCGATGATCGGCATCGCGGCGAGATTGTGGTCGGTGCGCAGCGCCTCGGCGAACTCGAACCCGTTCATGTCGGGCATCTCGATGTCGGTCAGCACCACGTCGAAGCTCTGGCCCGCGCGCAGCGTCGCGAGGGCCTCCTGCGCGCCGGCCGCGGTGCGGACCCGGTAGCCGGCGGCTTTCAGCACCGGGGCCAGCATGTTGCGGAAGAACGCTGAGTCGTCGACCAAGAGCACCGACTGCGAGGCCATCGACGGCTTCATCTCCTTGCGGGTGAACCAGTCGGCGAACGCCATCGGCAGGAAGTGGCCGACATCGATCACCTCGGTGGCCTGGCCCTTGATCACGGCCGAGCCCAAAATGCCGCTGCCGGTGCCGCCGACCTCGATGTTGAGCCGTTCCTCGACGATGTCGATGATCTCGTCGACGACGAGGCCCATCGAGCGGCCGTCGTCGGCGAACACCAGGATCGGCTGCGCGCCCTGCGAAGCGATGCTGACGCCCTCCATCGCGACCAGCGGCATGAGCTGCTCGCGGTACTGCACCATGTAGCGGCCGTTACTGAACTCGATCTTGTCGGCGGGCAGCTCCTCGAGGCGGGTGACGAGGCCGAGCGGCACCGCCTTGGGCTGGCTGGTGCCGGCGCGGAACACCAGCAGCGAGGTGGTCTGCTCGCCAGTGCCGATGTGATGGGCGGCGGCGTCATCGGCCATGTCGTGGGCCGAGGCGCCGGCGGCGCCGAGCGCCTTGGCGATGCCGTTGGGGTCGATGATCATGATGACGGCGCCATCGCCCAGAATGGTGTTGCCGGAGAACATGTCGATGTGGCGCAGCTTGGTCGACATCGGCTTGACCACGATCTCCTCGGTGTGGAACACGCCGTCGACGACGATGCCGAAGGTCTGGCTGCCGACCTGGGTCACCACGATGAAGCCGTTCTCGGGATCGCTAGCGGCGCCGTCGTCGATCTTCAGGAGCTTCTTGAGGTGGATCAGCGGCAGCAGCTTGTTGCGCAGGCGCAAGACCGCGGTGTCCTTGATGCGCTCGATGCGGTGCTCGGAGTTGGCGCGGGCCCGCACCAGCTCGACCACGGACAGTTGCGGGATGGCGAAGCGGTCGCCGGCGGCCTCGACGATCAGCGCCGAGACGATCGCCAGGGTCAGCGGGATCTTGATGGTGACCGAGGAGCCCTCGCCGGCGACCGACTTGATGTCGATGGTGCCGCCGATCTGGTCGATATTGGTGCGCACCACGTCCATGCCGACGCCGCGCCCCGACACCGAGGTGATGGCGGCCGCGGTGGAGAAGCCCGGCGCGAAGATGAACTTGTGGATCTGGGCTTCGCTCATCTTCTCGAGCTCGGCCTCGGTGACGAGACCGCTAGCGAGCGCCTTGGCCTTGATCTTCTCGGTGTTGAGGCCTCTGCCGTTGTCGGCGATGCAGATGATGATGTGGCCGCCCTCGTGATAGGCCGACAGGCGGATGGTGCCCTGCTCGCCCTTGCCGGCCGCGAGGCGCTCGGCCGGGGTCTCCAGGCCATGATCGGCGGAGTTGCGCACCATGTGGGTGAGCGGATCCTTGATCAGGTCGAGCACCTGGCGGTCGAGCTCGGTGTCGGCGCCGTGCATCTCGAGCTCGATCTGCTTGCCGAGCTCGCTCGACAGATCGCGCACGATGCGCGGCAGCTTCTGCCAGGCATTGCCGATCGGCTGCATCCGCGTCTTCATGACGCCCTCCTGCAGCTCGGCGGTGACGTTGGACAGCCGCTGCAACGGCACCTTGAACTCGGTGTCCTCGTTGCGGCGGGAGATCTCCAGGAGCTGGTTGCGGGTCAGCACCAGCTCGGAGACCATGGTCATCAAATGCTCCAGCGTGTCCACGTTGACGCGGATCGACTGGTTGGCGACGCGGTCGCCCTCGGCGGCGGTCTCGTCGGCCATCGACCTCTTGGGCGCGGCCTTGGCGGCGGGTTTGGCAACCTCCTTGGCGGTCGCGTTGGCCGGCGCCGGCTCGGCCTTAACGTCGGCCTTAACGTCGGCCTTGACGTCGGCCTTGACGTCGGCCTTGGCGACCGGCATCGGCACTTCGATCGCGGTCTCGCGGAAGGCGCGCTCGAGCTCGTCCAGCGACACCTCGCCCGGGCGCAGCGGACGCTCCAGCGTCTGCGCGACCAGCGCGCCGGTGGTCATCGCCGGCGCGGCGGCGGCCGGGGCGTCCGGCGCCAGCGGCGGCGCCTCAGTGACGGGCGCACTCCCCGCCGCCATCGCCGCCATGCCCTGCGCGACCATCGCCTCCAGCTTCTCGATCAGGTCGCGGTCATTGCCCTCGGGCTCGGCCTCGGTGGCCTCGAGCCCGGCCAAAATCTCCTTGATGCGGTCGATCGAGGACAGGATCACCGTCACCGCTTGGCCCGTCACCGGCATGCCGTCGCGGAACTTGCCCATCAGGGTCTCGCCGGCATGCGCCAGCGCTTCCAGCCGCGGCAGTCCCAAAAATCCGCACGTCCCCTTGATGGTGTGGACCAGGCGGAAGATGTTATCCAGGATCTTGGCGTTGTTCGGCTCCTGCTCGAACTTCACCAATTGATTGTCGACGGTGTCCAGGCTCTCGCTGGTCTCCGTCAAAAACTCCCGCAACAGATCATCCATGAGGTACGCCTTACTAACCTGGACTTTCGTGGCCGGCTTGTCGGCCCTTGATCCCGTCCGCCGCTAGGCGTTTCGAGACCGGCACCTTCCAAGCGGAGGGTATCGCTGACGATGCTCGAGCCGCGCTTAAGGATCGGCGGAAGCCCTCTCCTGGATCGTTAGACATCCCATTTCACGGTCCCGTTAATTTCATCCTCCGTGCTAATACGGATATTGAATACAAGTCCTGCCTTCCCCTGCGCGGCGCGACGTTGTCGAGCCGCCAGCGGCAGACTTTTGCGGAGGTGACGGGTTCGGTAAAGGCGCCGCTAACAACTGTATGCTGCGCGCGCGAAAGCAGCGGTCGTGAATGACGATGTGCGCTGCTCGCACGAGTTGACTCAAATCGCGCGCAATCGGCGTTGCATTCGAGAGACGCTCCAGGCGAAGAGGCGCCGCGCTATCTGCCCGGGGCAGTAAACCAATGCTTACCGCGAGCGCACGACCGGCAATGACGCATTAACGCAGGCGTGCTCGCAATGGAGCCCCCGATGTCACATTGCATCAGGCACTCGTTGATGACAGTGAGCAACGCTTCCGGCGCGAAGAGCTTGCGCAAGCAACGGGCGGCGCGGATCTCGAGCATCGTTCAAAGACTGACATCACACGGAGTAGCGAGCTTGCTGTGTTTCGCTGGCATGAAGCGCCATTGCAGCTTTTTCCTGCGCATGCGCACAGGAACTAGCGACGCGCGAAAGCCAATTGGGGCGCCACGCTTTTCCCGCCGAACATGCGACAAGCTGTCTGCCGTTTAGCGGGCATATGAGGTACACAACCCTTGTTGTTATCTATTAATTCATGCAACCATATGACGAATGGCTTGCGGCACCCGATTGCCCCGCCGGTGGGCTGTTTTGTCAGGGATTCGAATGGTGAGAGAAACTGTCCTAGATGAGGCTGGCTTTGCGTTGCGGCATATCCACCTCTCGCTGGACATGACACCCTGCGATTGCCATTTCGTGGCCAAGGGAGCATCACGGACCAGGGCAGCGAAGAGCATGACACACCATCCGGTCTCATGCGGACGCGCAACGACGCCGTATCAATCGACAGCCTGTGCATACACGGACACTTTGTACCAATTGCCAATATATCCCGGCCGGACCATGGTGGAACTTGCACGTGCAGCGGAATAAGGCGGGGACTTCGCGTCACGGATTCTTCGGCGGAAGAAACGGAGGCAGCTTTTGGAAACGATGGGGCGCCCATCCAACGGTTTCCTTTCCGCGCTGTCGGCAGACGACTATGAATTGATCCGTGCCCACCTGCGCACGGTCGATCTGCCGCACGACGCCGTTCTGGTCGAGACCGGCGAAGTCCTCAGGCGCGCCTACTTTCCTCACCGCGGCGTCATTTCGCTGGTCGTGAAGCTCGCCAAGGGAGAGCATGTCCAGGTCGCCATGATCGGGCGCGACAGCCTGCTCGGAACGCTGTCGACGATGGGTGAGCCATACGCGCTGAACACCGCGATAGTCCTGCTGCCTGGCGTCGCATCCACGATGGATCTCGACAGGTTGCGCGCCGCGGCCGACCAGAGCAGCACCCTGCGGTCGCTGCTGACCCGCCATGGACTGGCGGTCTATGCCCAGGTGCAGCAGACCGCGGGCTGCAACGCCGCTCACCCCGTCGAAGCGCGGCTGTCGCGATGCCTGCTACACACCCACGATCTGTCGGGAGACCACCGGCTGCTGCTGACGCAGGAGGCGCTGGCGCAGATGATCGGTGCGCGGCGCAACAGTGTATCGCTTGTCGCCAACAGCTTGCAGCACGCAAATTTCATCCAATACAGCCGCGGACACATCCAGATCCTCAATCTGGAGGGGCTACGCCAGACGGCGTGCGAGTGCTACGGCACGGTGAAGGCTCAGTACGACAGACTGCTGGGCAGATGATCGGCACCAGCGGCCTTTGGTAAACTGGCGGCTAACAATGGCCTGCAAACACCAACTGTGTTGCTACCGGAACTGAAATTCCCGTGTCGTAGACAGCAGGAAGCGCCGCGCCCGTTGTGGGCCGCGCATCCAACCGCGACCGGAACAGACAAAACCGTGCTTGAAGCCACATTCGCGACCACGTCGCACGACCTCGACACCGAGCCTCTGCGCGAGCCGACCGCGTTCGATGCGCTCGTGCGCGAGATCGGCGAGGACGGCGCCCGCGAAGTGCGCGCCGTGTTCTGGAGCGATACTTCCGCGCGGCTAAAACTGTTCCGCACGCTCGCGCCCGCTGCGCACCGTGCCAGGATCGAGCGCGAAGCGCATTCGCTGAAGAGCACGGCGAGGTCATTCGGCTATCTCCGCCTCGCGGCGCTGGCACTGGCGCTGGAGCGTAGCGCGGCGGCGCTCAGCGACGATGGGTTCGGCGATCTCATCGCGCAAATGGATCTAGCCTACGCCGCCGCGCTGGCGCAGGAGCAGCCTGGCTAGCCACCCAGCGTGCAAACCCGCCGTACTTCTACGGTTTGGGATTTTCATACCTGGCTAATCATAGATGGCGATAGTCGCGGAAACCAGGAGGGTTTCCATGTTCACCTACGAGACTGCGGACCAGAAGGAGGTCCGTCGCTTCCGCATCGCGCAGTTCAACGGCCGGACGGCGACCGTGAAAACGGGCGGGTCGACGGTGACCGGTTTCGTGCGTTCGGTGCTGGAGCAGGAGTCCAGCGTGCCCCCGCGGTGGATCATCACCATCATCCCGAGTGCGCCGAAGGAAGAGGCCAAGCCGCAGCGGCCCAGCCTGCGCGGGCGCCCTTTCGCCGAAGATTATTTCTGAGCGCCATCGGGCTGACCTTCCGCCGCGGCGCCCGGCGGCGCAGACAACCGCCTCAATCGATCGAATGCAGCAGCGCGGCGCGGACGAGATCCGCCGTGTTGCGCGCGCCGAGCTTGCGCATGGCCTCGGCCCGATGGCTCTCGAACGTGCGCGGGCTGATCTGCATCCGCAACGCACCCTGCTTGTTCGAATAGCCTTCGCTGATCAGCCGCAGCACCTCGCGCTCGCGCTTGGTCAGACGCTTCTGGCCCGACACGCCGGAGAACGCGGGTCCAGCAATGCTGCGGGACGCCTGCGACGACCGGCTCGCCTTCGACTCGACATCCTCGGGCGCAGCCGGCACGGGCAGTGCATTCTTCAGTGGACCGGCTAGCTGCTTGACCAGGCTGCAAACGCGCTCGGTCTGCGTCAGCGCATTCTCCACCACCCGCTGCAAATACGCACGGTCGCCGGAGGCCGGCGAGAGCTGATCGCTGTGATGCTTGATCTCGCCCATGTAGAGCAGGAGTGCGGTCAGGGGACCGTTGAGTTCGCGGGCGATCGCGGCAGCCATCTCGTCGGCGGCCTTGGCGCGGGCGGCGTTCAGCCGGACGAGATCGAGCTCTTCATGCGGAGAAGCGCCGCTTTCGTACCATCCCGACGGCCGCGAATCGGCAGCCGTATCATCCTCGTGCCCCATACGAATCGTTTAGCGGAACCGGGGGCGGTCTGTGGTTAACTTTTTGCTCCGTAAGACTACGGTAATTTTGGCAGCTTTGTGCTGAAACACCGGCGCGGGCACAATTTGTGCTTGCGAGACGCCGACCCCGGCTATGCAATGGTTGATGGATTTGCCCAATTGCTAGGCAATCGGGCGGGTATCCTTAACGGCCGATCCAGCCGGGCCCACGCTCAACCCCGGACTTTACGGATTAATTAACGGCAACTTGCTTCTCTTAGCCACGGTTGAGAGCGCGCGAATGCCTCCACGCATGGGGGCCACACGGCCTGCAGGAAACGCTGCGGAAGATTGCGTGCCATGAACGAGATTAATCGGCTGTGGGAGTTCTTGCAGAGGCTGACGCCGCTGTCGCGGGAGTGTCTGCTCAGCGAGCTTGAGCGGTTGGAGCTGTGCGGCATCGACATGCCGGGCTCGGCCGACATCCAGGCCCGGCTACGCGCCGAGTTCCGCAAGGGATCGAACCAGGCACGCGCCACCAATCCCTCGCGCTATTTCTTCGCGCCGCTCGAACTGTTCCTCATGGACGGCGCGCCCGAGCACACCAATGCGGGACGAATCTCGCGCAACACGCTGACCCCGATCTGGGAGTGGATCTGCCGCGACCTGCTGCCGACCATGGCACGCGATTATACCAAGGCGATCAACGACCAGGTTGCTGCCAACAATCCGAAGGAGGTGCTGAAGATCGCGGCCACCTTCCAGACCAAGGTCGTCAAGGTCCTCGAGAACACCCTCGCCTCCGCGGAGGGCACCGAACTCGCACGGAGCAAGCTCGCACAATACACGGCCTCGCGCACCGCCTTCGACGACGTGAGAAAGATGCTGCAAGTGCTGCGCGCCGGCGCCGCGCTGCCGAAATTCAACGAGAAGCTGCCCCAAACTATCTCGAAATTCGACGATGGCCAGGTCGCCAGGATCACCGCGCAGCTCGACGCCTTCGGGAAATCGCACACCGAAGCGCTGCCCTTTGCACTGGCGCTGGTGGCCCGGCGCCTGAAGACGTCATGGGAGCTGGTACGCCTCGCCACCAAGGCCGCCGCGAGCAAGAGCGTCACCGATGTCGCCGCCACGCCCTATGCCTGCGTGGTTCCCATGGTGCTCGACCGGCTCGACGACAAGCGCCTCGCGCTGCGGATCGCACTCAGGCACAATCGCGTGCTGGTCGCCCGCGACCTGCTCGCGCAGATCTACGATCTCGAATACGCGCTCAAGGTCCGCATCGACGGGATCGAGCCGTCGGAGTGGGGTATCCGCCTGCAGCAGTTGATGGATGCGATCGCGACGCTGGTGTCCGCCGAGGTGAGCCGCTTCCCCGCCAATGTCGGCCACATCCTCGGTTCGCGCCGCCTGCGCAGCCACGATTCGCTCAGCGGCAAGCTGACCTATCTGGCCTGGAAGGGACGTGACGTGGTGCAAGACGGTGCGGCGGCTTTCCGCAAATTGATCGGTCAGACCTGACGGTTCAACGCGCTACTGCGGGGCGCGCGGCAGACTGAGGAAGCGATCGGTAAATCGCCCTGACAGCACGAACCAGAACCACCACGCAATCATTCGCCGCGTCGTCATTGCTGCGATCCTTCGACAGCCCACCACCGGCTACCGAAATCTATAGCGCAGGTGCAGCAATGCGCGTGTGAGGTGCTTCACATTTGCCGCGACCGGCCGTGCCTAAGGCAGGTGGGGGCAACCGTCATGGAACCGTCGTGCCGGGTCGGAAGTTTTTTCATCAAAACAACCCCATGCACAGTAGGGGGCGCCGCTCCAGGAAAGGCTCCCGCCATGTCCCTGTCCCATGTCGACCCGGTCTCACTGTCAGACAGCGAGCACCAAATTCAATTGCGCCGCGCCGTGATCGCCTCCACCATCGGCACGGCCATCGAATGGTACGACTTCTTCCTCTATTCGACCGTCACCGGGCTCGTCTTCGCAAAACTGTTCTTTCCGCATTCCGATCCGTGGGTTGGAACGCTTGAGGCCTTTGCGATCTATGCCGTCGGCTTTGTCGCGCGCCCCGTGGGCGCTGCGATCTTCGGTCACTATGGCGACCGCATCGGCCGCAAATCGACGCTGATCGCCACCCTGCTCCTGATGGGCATCGCGACCTTCGCGGTGGCGCTGGTCCCGACCTATGAGAGCATCGGGATCTGGGGCGCCGTGATCCTGACCATACTGCGCTTCATTCAAGGTGTCGGCGTCGGCGGCGAATGGGGCGGCTCGGTGCTGATGTCGATGGAATGGGCCCGCAACGATCATTCGCGCGGACTGATCGCCTCATGGCCGCAATTCGGCGTGCCCTGCGGGCTGTTCCTGGCAAATCTCGCCGTGCTCGCCTTCAGCCAGATGTCCGGCGAGCAGTTCCTGTCCTGGGGCTGGCGTATCCCGTTTGCGCTGAGCCTCATTCTCGTGGGCGTCGGCCTCTACATCCGGCTCGGCATCTTCGAAACACCGGTGTTCTCGAGGCTGGTCGCCGAGCAAAGAGTCGAGCGCACGCCGATGCTCCAGGTGATCAAGGAGCATCCGAAGGAGATTCTGCTCTCTGCCTTTGCCCGCATGGCCGAGCAGGCGCCGTTCTACATCTTCACCGCGTTCGTCTTCTCCTACGGCATCGGCACACTGCACGTCTCGCGCGATTTCCTGCTCACCGCAGTGCTCGCGGCCTCCGTGCTGTCCTTCGTCTCGATCCCCGTGTTCGGCCACCTGTCCGACCGGATCGGACGCAAGAACATGTACCTCATCGGCGCGGTCGTGACCGGCGTGTTCGGCTTCATCTACTTCCGCATGCTCGATACCGGTTCGCATCCGGTGATCTTCTTCGCCATCTTCCTGTCGCTGATCCCGCATGACATGATGTATGGCCCGCAAGCCGCCCTGATCGCGGAAAGCTTCACCGGACGGCTGCGCTACAGCGGCGCCTCGCTCGGCTACCAGCTCGCTTCCGTGATCGCCGGCGGCCCGGCGCCCCTGATCGCCGCATGGTTGTTCGGCGCCTTCCAGTCGGCAACAGCGATCGCGGTCTACATCGCGCTCTGCGCAGTGATCTCCGTGATCGCGACGGCCGCGATGACAGACTACACCGGCAAGAACATTTCGGGCGAATACAGAACAGGCTGACGCTGCGGCGAGGATGTGAACAAGCACGACATCAGCCACGTCAATCCTGAGGTGCGGGCATAGCGAGCCTCGACGGATGAACGGCCCTGCGGCAGCCGGGCCGTCGCCCTTCGAGGCTCGCTTCGCGGTGCGCACCGCGGCTCGTACCTCCAGCGACATTGGCTTCGCCAATGCGCGGGGGTGACGGATCACTTAAACGAAGGAGTTCTCAGATGGGACTGAGCAGACGACTCTTGACGGCGGCCGCATTGCTGGCCGGCGCGCTGACGCTGAATTCAACGACCATCGCGCAGACGACGCCGCCGCAAGGCAACGTGGCGCCGACGGCCGACAACGCCGTCCTGCTCACCGTCTTCTTCAAACACGACCAGTCGCGCCCGCTGAACGAGCTGAACGCGCAGCTCGAGAAGCAAGGCTACTACAAATCCTTCCCGCCGGCGGGCGTGGAGGTCGTGAGCTGGTACGTGATGATGGGCATCGGCCAGGTGATCACGCTACGTTTGCCGGCATCGAGGCTGCGCGAGGTCAATCGCATCATCGAGGACAGCGCATGGGGGCCTTATCGCACCGAGTTCTATCCGACATATGACTACAAGGCGGTCGGCATGGCTCAGCACGAGAAAGCCACCGGCAACTGATACCGCCGTTATTGATTTGGGCGAGCCGCAGTCGACGGCGTCCGATTGCAGGACACCGGGTGCTTCCGTGCGCGCGCGACAGGTCGACAAAATTGTCGTTGAATTGTCGCACCGTTCGGCTCAGCGCGCCTCCAATCGTAAAATCTTCTCCGCGAAAATGCGTACAATTTTACACATGATGGCGGCTTTAACGTTACCCGGATAATTCAGTGATCATGCTGAAGCTCTCCATATTTGAAACCGCCCGCGCCGTTAACACAGTGTCACGGAACGGGAGTGGTGTGAGATGGACGACGGGCTTGTTGAAGTCGCCGGGCGAAGGCCTGTAACCTTCGGACGACGGAAAGTGACGCCGCGGGCTTGCGTGGCCGATGGCAAGCGCCATCTGCGCGCCTTCCTGAGCGAGGTGCTCGAGGACCTCGGCTTTATCACCAGCGAATGCGCCAGCGCGGACGAGCTGCAAGTCGTGCTCGCAAACGAATTGCCGGACCTGATCCTGTTCGGCGTTGCCGCCGACGGCATCGAGCCGGGCAAGTTTCTGGAGACGCTGGTGCGCGAGGCATTTGGCGGCAAGGTGCTGGCCGTCGGCGCTCGCGAGTCGATCATCCTGAAGGCGGTGCAGCAGGTCGGCGAGGAATATGGCCTTGCGATGCTGCCGTCGCTGACGACGCCCTTCGGCGCCGAAACGCTGCGCGAACGCATCGCGATGCTGCTGCCGGAGGAACCGGCGCCGAGCCCGGCCGTGTATGTCGGCGAAGCACTGCATGCGGGCTGGCTCGAGCTCTGGTACCAGCCCAGGATCGAGGCGCGATCGCTGGTCCGCTGCGGCGCCGAGGCGCTGGTACGGATGCGGCATCCGACCTGGGGCGTGGTGCCGCCGGCCTATTTCATCCCCGAACCACACGATCCGCATTTCCGCGAGCTCTCGGAGTTCGTGATCGAGCGCGCCATGCAGGACTGGTACTATCTCATGGAGCAGCAGAGCACGGTCGATCTGTCGATCAACCTGCCCGCCTCGTATCTGACCGAGCCGCAAGCCGTACGCGATCTCTGCCGCCGCGTGCCGAACCATCCCGCCTTCGGCGGGCTGACCGTCGAGATCGACAGCGACGAGGCTATCCGCGATCTCGATGTCCTGGTCGAGGTCGCGCGCGAGGTCGGTCTTCACAACATCGGCCTGTCGATCGACAACCTCGGCGCCAATTGGCCGGCGCTGATGGGCCTGGACAGGATCCCCTTCGTCAAGCTGAAGGCCGACCGGCAGTTCGTCACCGGCTGCGGCAATGACCGCCTGAAGCGGACGGTGTGCCGTGACATCGTCGAACTCGCCAAGGGTTACGGCGCTCGCACCGTGGCCGAGGGGATCGAGAGCCGTGCCGACCTCATGGCCGCCAACGAGCTCGGCTTCGACCTGGTGCAGGGCTTTCTGTTCGGCAAGCCGATGCCCCTGAAGAAGTTCGCAAGGAGCGCGCTGACGCGTGTGGTGATGGGGAGAGACTGAGGCGCCTGCCTCAGTGATGGGGAGAGACAGAGGCGCCTGCCTCACGCATATCGCCGCGCGCAGGCCACGCAGACGACCACGAGCGCGGTCGCGGCGATCATGCTCCATGCGATGGGCTCGTTCAGGAGCACGCCGGCGAGCACGAGGCCGAGGAACGGCTGAACCTGCTGAAGCTGACCGATACGCGCGATGCCGCCGATCGCGAGCCCGCGATACCAGAACACGAAGCCGACGAACATGCTGAAGACGGAGACGTAAGTGAGCCCGATCCAGGCGGGCGCGCCGATGCCCGTCCATGTCGACGGCCAGGTCAGAATCGCGACCGGCACCATCAGCGGCAGCGCCAGCAGCAACGCCCAGGAGATCACCTGCCAGCCGCCAAGCCGGCGCGACAGCGCGGCGCCTTCAGCATAGCCGAGCCCGCACAGCACGATCGCGGCCACCATCAGAAGATCGCCGCTGAGCGACGCCGAGCCGTCATTCGACAAGGCAAAGCCCGCGACCGTGACGCTGCCGAGAATCGCGAACAGCCAGAACAGCGGTTGCGGCCGCTCGCCGCCGCGCAGCACGCCGAAGATTGCGGTCGACAGCGGCAACAGGCCGATGAACACGATCGAATGCGCCGAGGTGATGTGCTGGAGCGCGAGCGCCGTCAGCAGCGGGAAGCCGACCACAACCCCGATCGAAACGACCACAAGCGAGGCGAGATCCTTGCGCTGCGGCCGAGCCTGATTGAGCAGGCCTAGCAGAGCCGCACCCAACAGCGCGGCGATGACCGCGCGCGCCGAGGTCAGGAACAGCGCGGAGAAGCCGCCGACCGCGACGCGCGTCGCCGGCAGCGAACCGCTGAAGATGATGACGCCCAAAAGTCCGTTGCCCCAGCCGCCGCCGCCCGCAGATTGCATGTCGCCTCGCATTTCCTGGAGGCCATTCTCGGCGGCCCCCGGTGGCGAGGCCAGCGACAATCCAGTACAATCCCGCAAAACTGTATCGATATGGAAGGTCATACACTTTGGATGCCGCGACGCGAAAGAGCGGCCGGCGCGGAACGCGCACCGCCGAGGTGATGGACGCGATCCGCGCCAAGATCGCAGGCCGCGCCCTTGCCGCCGGGGACCGCCTGCCCTCGATCCGCAGTCTTGCTGCGAGCATGCGCGTCTCGCCCTCCACCGTGGTCGAAGCCTATGAGCGCCTCGCGGCCGAGGGCCAGATCCGCGCCCGCCGCGGTTCGGGCTTCTATGTATCGCCGACCGTCATGCCGCCGCTGGCGCTGAGCGAGGTCGAGCCGCGCCGCGACCGGGCCGTCGATCCGTTCTGGGTCTCGCGGCAATCGCTCGATGCCGATGCCGCCGCGCTGAAGCCGGGCTGCGGCTGGCTGCCGCCGGACTGGATGCCGGAAACCGCCTTGCGCCGCGCCGTCCGCGCGCTCGCGCGCGCCGATGATGGCTTGTTGACCGATTACGGCAGCACGCACGGCGCGCTGGCGCTGCGCCGGCTCCTGATCACGCGCCTTGCCGACGACGCGATCGCGGCATCGGTCGACCAGCTCATGCTCACGGGCTCGGGCACGCAAGCAACCGATCTCGTCTGCCGCATCCTGTTGCGGCCCGGTGACACTGTGCTGGTCGACGATCCCTGCTACTTCAATTTTCGCGCGCTGCTCAGGGCGCACCAGGTCAAGATCGTCGGCGTGCCCTACACGCCGTCGGGCCCGGACGTCGCGCGCTTCGAGGACATCCTCGCCGCCGAGCGGCCGCGCCTCTACATCACCAATTCAGCGCTGCACAACCCAACCGGCGCGACGCTCTCGCTTCCGACCGCGCACCGGCTGCTGACCGCAGCCGCAGCGCACGACCTGACCATCATCGAGGACGACATTTTTGGCGATTTCGAGCCGGAGCGATCGCCGCGCCTCGCTGCGCTCGACGGGCTCAGCCGCGTGATCCGCATCGGCAGTTTCTCCAAGACGCTCTCCGCCTCGGTGCGGTGCGGCTACATCGCCGCGCGCGCCGACTGGATCGAGCATCTCGTCGACCTCCAGGTCGCGACCAGCTTCGGCGGCCCCAGTCCGGTCGCAACCGAAATCATCGCAAGAGTCTTGGCCGGCGGCGGCTACCGCAAGCACATGGACGAGCTCAGGCAGAAGCTCGCACGTGCAAGGCGTGACGTGGCGCGAAAACTTCAGGCCTTGGGCATCGAGCCCTGGCTGACACCGCGCGGCGGCTTCTTCCTCTGGTGCCGCCTCGCCGACGGCCAGGACGCGACGCAAATTGCCCGCGCGGCGCTGCAGGAGGATGTCGTGCTTGCGCCGGGCAATGTCTTCAGCGTGTCGCAGACGGCAGCGAGCTTCCTGCGGTTCAACGTGGCGCAATCGAACGACCCGCGGATGTGGGATGTGATGCGACGGGCGTTGAAGACGACCTCCCGGCAACGCGAGGCGCGTTAGGCCTTGGGCCGGGGTCTGGCCAAGTTCTTAGGCCAAGGTCTCGGGCCAAGGTCTACGAGCGATCGGTGAGCCCGGTGACACCATCTCTGCCGGCGCAGTGATTGCAGCAGTAGATGTTGCCGCCGGCCTCAAGCCCGTGACCAAGCACACGCGTTCCACACGTCTTGCATCGGGGTGCCAGCGCCTGGATCGCGCATTCAAAGCTGTCGTAGACGTGGCTGTCGCCCTTCATGACGACTTGAAAGGCTTTGTCGTAGTCATTGCCGCAGGTTTCACATCTTGGCATTCGGCTCTCTCCATCAAAGCCACGGCTCGTCTGGCTCTGCGCAAACGATCTCCAAATTTGGAGCCACGCAACACGGCCGCGGGGTCTATCGCACTATCGTGCCCGTTCGTCTGATCTTCTTCTGAAGCAGCATGATCCCGTAAAGCAGAGCTTCTGCGGTCGGAGGGCAGCCGGGCACGTACACGTCGACGGGAACGATGCGGTCGCATCCGCGCACGACAGAGTACGAATAGTGGTAGTAGCCGCCGCCATTGGCGCAGGAGCCCATTGAAATGACGTATCGCGGCTCCGGCATTTGGTCGTAAACCTTGCGAAGCGCAGGCGCCATCTTGTTGCAGAGCGTTCCCGAGACGATCATGCAGTCCGACTGCCTTGGCGACGCGCGAGGGGCGCATCCAAAGCGCTCGACGTCGTAGCGAGGCATGGAAACCTGCATCTGCTCGATGGCACAACAGGCCAGCCCGAACGTCATCCACATCAGCGACCCGGATCGAGCCCATGTGACGAGGTCATCGAGTGGCGCGACAAAGTAGCCGCGGTCACCGAGATTCTCGTTCACGTCGTTCCACGATGTCGTGGTCGCATCCATCATCGGGGCCCATAAATCGGTTCGAGGCCTGTTTGCGGCCCAACCAACATCACCGACCGCGGTTGCTATTTTTCTCGGGTTGGCGCGACGATTTTCTGGATTTCCGACAGCAACACTAACCTATGTAAGGGGATGTATAATTCGCAAGAGATCTATGCGGGACGCCCCTTCGCCGGTACCCGCGATGCACCTAACGCGCCAGAATGAGGATCAATACCCCGAGCACAAGGGCGCCAATCAACCCGGCCAAGAAGATTGCGCGTCTCGCTGGCGTGCGAAGAATGATCTCTCCGCCTCGCGCCTTTTCCGCCGGATAGGGCTCTTTGGGCGGAGGAGGCGGCTCTGCTGGGCCTTCACGAACCATATCGTAACAACGCGCGAGCCGGACTTCGTTCCTCTTCGGCATGCCCGCTACACACGATTGCTCCTGATCCGGCCCCGGCCAATCGGAGGAACCTGTCTCGTCCCGACTGGGAGACGGACGAGGCGGCGTTGTCGACGACGACTAGGCACGTCCGGCGGGCGCCGGATCATCCCAAAGCGCACGCACCTCTTCAGGCAGCGCTTCTCTCACGTTGGCCGCCTGGCCAGAAGTCAGATGCCGCGACAGAACGTGAAAGACGGCGCGCAGCGCGTCCTTCGAGTCGACTGTCTTGGTGAACCGCATTTCGGGCTCCATCGTCTTCAGGAACTCATCGAGTGTGCGGGCATGCCCTGGCAGTTCCGATGGGCGAAACTGGTCATAGTAGATGCCGCGAACGAGGAGCGGCAATTGGGACCCCAAGTGCGCGGCAAGGCCGAGCGGCAGGCGATCGCGGATGGCCCGCAGGATCACTCCAAGCACATGCCATGAAAGTTGGGCATCGAAACCGGCATCTTGCTCGATTTCCTTCAACCAGACATGGGTGGTCTGAAACGTGCTTTCGAATGCGGGGACGGCGGAGGAACCCATGATGACCTCCTTGGATTCTTTACTCTTGCGAACCCAACCAGCAGGTCGATGCGCCGTTCCTCCGGGCGCGCCGCTGTCTTTTCGGATTGGCCCGCGCAATCCTTACCGCGAAATTTCCTGCCGACGCCTCGCCCAAACGAATATCGGCACGGAGGCGAGCTGGGCAGCGATCGAGAACACGATCATCGTGATGCGGTAGCGCTCGTAGAGGACTCCCGTTGCAGCGCTGCCGACGAGCCAGCCGACGCCGTAGCCGGCGTAATAAAGCCCGAATGCGAAATTGCGTTTCCCCTCCGGGAGAACTTCGGCGACGATCGCCTTGAGCAGGGTATCCTGGGTGGCGTAGCCGATGCCCCAGAGCAGCATGCCGAACAGCACCAGGTAAAAGCCCCCCAGAAACACGAATGGCGCGAACGCTGCCGAGATGGAGACCGCCGTGATGACGATGGGCAGACCGAAGCGATCGTAGAGTTTCCCGAAGGCGAGGCTCGCAAGGACGCCGAATCCTGTCGAGATCGCGAGCATCAACGGGATCCACTGCTCCGAGGCGACTTTCGACTTGGACAGATGATAGGAGATCAGCTCGAAGCTCATCAGTCCGGCGGCAAACAGGGCGCCGGCCAGCATATAGAGCCAGTATGCCGGCGTCAGATCTTCGGCAGGCGCCGTGCGCCCCTGCTCGAGACGGGATGGAAGCGGAAAGTTCACGCGCGCGACCACCAGCGCGATGAGCGCGGCCATCGCCGAAATCAGCAGGAGCGCGTATCCGGTCCGGTAATCTCCCGTCAAAAGCAATACCAGCGCGATCAGGAGAGGGCCAAGAGTCGCGCCGATCTCGTCCAGCGCGGTGTTGAGCGCGTACACCCATCCCTTTCCCAGTTCGTTGGTGGTGTAGGAGAGCATCGCTTCGACGGTGGGCTTGCGCAGCGCGCGCCCGATGCGCTCGGCCAGGACGAGAGCCGCCGCGAACTGCCAGCTTCCGGCGAGCGCCATCGCTGGGACGGCGAACAGGTTGATGACATAGCCGACGAAGGTGATCAGCCAATATCTGCCGGTTCGATCTGCGGCATATCCGGCCGGCAGGCGCAGCGCATAGCCGAGAAACTCTCCGAGACCCGCCGTGATGCTGACGATGGCGGCGCTTGCGCCCAGCGAGGCCATGAACGGACCGTTGATGCTCGCGCCCCCTTCGTAGGTGATGTCGCCGAAGAGATTGACGACACCCGTCGTCAGCACGAAAACGAAGGCCGGCGACGAGAAGCCTGACGGGGCGCGGGGCCTGGTCATCGGGGCGTGAACTGGTCGAGCTCGTGGATTCCCATCTCTTGCTCCAGTCGAGCGACGCGGGCCACCATCTTCTCGAAGTCGCCCTGCCCGAACAGTTCGTGCTCCTTCCTCTCGAACTCCTTCGCCATGGCATCGTATTGGTTCGACGACACGACATCCCTGAGCTTCGGGAACAGCTCGGCATCCTCGCGCGCCGCGTGGGGCCGATACATCGCGATGACGGTGTGCATCGATGCGCCGAGCAGTACAAGGCCGCGCCGACCTGGATTGATCATCGTCTTGCGCCTTCCGGCCGATGCCGGGGATCCCGGACTGCGGTGCTCGCCATGCACGGTCTCCTGTCTGCTGTCATGTCCGGCGCCGCCCGGGCGCATTGGATCGCTCCGGAGAGCTGCGGCGTTAACGGCTGCCCGCCGGGGCCGTTCCAATTACGAAATCCGATAAAGGAGGACCATGAGGTTCAAGGATCTGCTGAGCGGCTTCATACGACTGCACATTCTGCATCATGCTGCGGAACACGAGATCTATGGCCAGTGGATCATCGATGAGCTCGCGGGGCACGGGTACCGCCTCAGTCCCGGCACGCTGTACCCGTTGCTGAACGCGATGGAGCAGCGGGGATATCTGAAGTCCCGCAAGCAGCGCGCTGGCCGCACCGCCCGAAAGCTCTACCGGGCCACCCCGCTCGGGAAAAAGGGACTCGCGTTGGCGAAAGCCCGCCTGAGGGAGTTTACCGGCGAAGCGATGAAGGAGTAGCGGCGGGCGCTTCCCGTCGAAGGTCAACTTCCCTGATGAGCTGAGCTAACTATTGGACGACTATTTGGCCGCTGCAACTGGCCGCATGGCCGCACGAGCTCCGATGAAGCATAGAGGGGCGGCACAATAAGAGGATCTGTCTTGCTCGTCGCACTCGTCGTCATTTTCGCCCTCGCATACGCCGCCATTGCTTTCGAGCATCCGATCGGCGTCAGCAAGTCCGCTTCCGCGCTGCTTGGCGCCGGTCTGCTGTGGACGATCTACGCGGTTTCGACCGGAGATCACGAACGCGTCGGCCATGAGCTGAACGAAACCGTGGCCGTGACGGCGCAGATCGTGTTCTTCCTGATGGGCGCGATGACGATCGTCGAGGTCATCGACGCGCACGACGGCTTCGAGATCGTCACCTCGCGGATCCGGACACGCAGCCTGACCGCGCTGCTATGGCTGATCTGCCCTGTCACGTTCGTCCTGAGCGCCATCCTCGACAATCTCACGACGACAATCGTCATGGTCTCGCTCATCCGGAAGATCATCGACGCCGAATCGGATCGGCTGCTGTTCGCGTCCATGATCGTGATCGCGGCGAACGCCGGCGGCGCCTGGTCGCCGATGGGAGACGTCACCACGACGATGCTGTGGATCGGCGGCCAGGTCACGGCCGTCGGGATTGTGCAGGCGCTGCTCCTGCCCTCGCTCGTCAACCTGATCGTTCCGCTGCTCGTCGCCGGAGGCTGGCTCGCGGGGCGTCCCTTCGCCCCCGCCGGCGGCTTCGGCGCTTCGGAGACCCCCGCGTTCGAGCGCAAGCTGATGTTCGGCTTGGGATTGGGTGTTCTGGTGCTGGTTCCGGCGTTCAAGCAAGTGACGCACCTGCCGCCGTTCATGGGCATCCTGTTCGGCCTGGGACTGCTTTGGCTGGTGGGCGAGTTCGTTCACAAGCGGAAGGATCCGGATGCGAAACATCGAGTCACCGTCGCCCATGCGCTCACGCAGATCGACATGAGCTCCATCGTATTCTTCGTCGGGATCCTGTTCGCCGTCGCGACGCTGGAGCACTCGAAGATTCTAGCCGCTCTTGCGGGCTGGTTGGACGAGACAGTCGGCCGGCAGGACGTGATCGTTCTCCTGCTTGGACTTCTCAGCGCCATCGTCGACAACGTTCCGCTCGTTGCCGCCGCGATGGGCATGTACGATCTGGCGCGGTTTCCCGCCGACAGCTTCCTCTGGGAGTTCATCGCCTACTGCGCCGGCACCGGGGGCTCGATCCTGATCATCGGCTCGGCCGCCGGAGTGGCGGCGATGGGAATAGAGAAGATCCGGTTCGGCTGGTATCTGCGAAAGATCAGCGGCCTCGCGCTGCTCGGATATTTCGCCGGAGCGGCGGTCTACATCATCCAGTACAGGCTGATGTCCTGAACTCTCGTTGTTCCCGGCTTCCTCAACAAGGTGTTTCCGATCATTGGGTTCTTGCCGTGCCCGACTTGCTCCGGCCTGTTTTCTTCGGCTGTTCTTTCTCGATCCTTTGCGGCGGAAGGTGACCTGGTTCAGTCGTCTTGCCTGAATTGCTGCGATTTTCGTTTTGTTGGTTTGCGTCGGTCTTTTGCCGCGCCAATTCGCGATCAATCACTTCGCGAGATCCCTCCGCCGGATCCCGCTGGGAAATCGGAGGCTTTTGGTTCGCTCCGCTCATGGGCATCTCCCAATCGTTCAGGTCCCCGTTCGACCAGGCGCGACAACCGCCTGCCTCCCCATCCTCGGCAGGAATCTCAATCGCGGTCTCGCGCGGCCACCCATTCAGATTGCCCCTGCAGACTGCCCCTCGCAGACTGCCCCTTGAAACAACGACCCCGCCGGTTACCGAAGTAACCCGACGGGGCTTGTGAACTGATCTTTGCTTTCACTTGCCATTCTTTTTAGTTTGGCTTGTTTCCGCATCGACCGCTCACTGTCCTCCCAACCGCTCGCCGCGGCGGACGTTCCCCTTACCGACAGATTTTAGATTCGGGGATCCGCCGTTATTTTCTTTCGCTGCCTGTTCTGTCTCTGTGGGGCCGCTGCTGTTCAACAGGCGATGGTACTGTTGCGTGATCAACTTGTGGCAACGGCACGAGGCCTTTGCGATCTATGATGAAGATCACCACTCGCGAAGACTCGATCGGACCTGTCCTGGCCGAAACAGCGCGCTTTGCTTTCGGATGCTTGCCGGTCCAGCGGCTACTCTCGGCTCTGAATATCCGAGGCTCCGTCCACGGGGCGATTTATGGCGGAGAGGGAGGGATTCGAACCCCCGATAGGCTTGCACCTATGCCGCATTTCGAGTGCGGTGCATTCAACCACTCTGCCACCTCTCCTTTGGGTGCCGATGAGGGGCAGGAACCCCCGTGGTCGGGGCGTGTAATAGGCGAGGATGGCGGGACAGACAAGGCGCGAAAGGCGAAAATCCGCCGCTCGTCTCACCCTCTCCGTCATCCCCAGGGGAACTGCCATGGAGCATCTCGCGATCACGGCCAATGGCGCTAACTTTCACCTGGTTCACACCGGCCGGGGCAAACCACTGCTTTTGCTGCATGGTTGGCCGGAATTCTGGCTGACCTGGGAGCCGGTGATGACGCGGTTGGCAGACCGCTTCATGCTGATTGCGCCGGATCTGCGCGGCTTCGGCGACAGCGACAAGCCGGATGGCCCGTATGGTCCGGATGGCCACGCGACCGACATGCTAGCGCTGATGGATGGGCTCGGCATCACCCGATTCGGCGTCGTCGGTCATGACGTCGGCGGCGCCGTGATGCAGCCCTTGGGGCGGCAGGCGCCGCAGCGGCTCAGCGGGCTGTTCTTCTTCGATTTCGTCTACCCCGGCATCGGACCGCGCATGGCAGCGCCTGACCGGCTCAACCACATCTGGTACCAGTCCTTCCACCAGATGGAGATCGCGCCGCGGCTCGTCGGCGCGAACCGCGAGACCTGCCGTCTCTACATCAGCCACTTCCTCAAAGATTGGGCCCACCGCAAGGAGGCCTTTGATGACGTCCTCGACGCCTTCGCCGACAACTTCTTCAAGGAGGGCAATCTCGCCGGTGGCTTTGCGCATTATCGTGCCGCGCATGCAGCCCGAATCAAGATGATGAAGGGCGAGGCGCTGCCGCTGCCGCCGATCACCGTGCCGACCTGCGTCCGCTGGGCCGAGCACGATCCACTGTTTCCCTATGCCTGGGCCGATCGGCTGGGCGAGACCTTTGGCGATCTCGACCTTGCGATGTTTCCGGACGTCGGACATTTCCCGCATCGCGAGAATCCGGACCGCGCGGCGGCGGAGATCGCGGCATTCTTTCAGCGGATAGGCTGGCGCTGACCCCAAAACGGGTGGGACCGCCAGACGCGGTAAACACTGGCGGTCCCGTGCCGCTCATTGAAATGCTAGCCGGGAAGGGCGGCTTCGCCGGCCAGGTGAAGCGACGATTCGACCCTAGCGTGCGGCCGCTGCCTCGCAACGCAATCCGTCCCTTAACCTAACCAGTCAAGGTTACTCCTTGTCGTTCTTGTTGTCGTTTTTGCCCTTTTTCTTGCCGTTCTCCGTAGAGTCCCGGTCTTTGCCGTTGCCGCCGTCCTTGCGGCGGTTGGTGAAGCGCGCGTTGCCAAGTCCGGTGCCGATGGTGAGCACGCCCCAGCGATCGACATCCTGCATAAACGGCACTTCCGAAAGGCCCTGAACCACGCCGTCATTGTGCATCAGGATCGCGGTGTCGTGCTCGCCGATCTGCGGAATGCCTTCGATCAGACTCGCCGGCAGGTTGAATTTGCTGCTCTGCCAGTTGCCCGGCAGGTTCTGCGCGCCCTTCTCGATGGAACCGTCCTCGTTGATCACACCGGGACAGGCGATGCCGATAAACGGCGCAAGCTTCAGCCTCTCGCTGTCGGCCTCTTCGATCAATCCCTTCAGCATCTTCGTCAGCCCCTTCACCGTGCCTTCGCGGGTGGCCTCATCGTCGGCATGACGCCACAGCTCGGACTTCCAGACCGAAGCTTTCGACAGGTCCTTCGCCTTCTTCCAGGAGGTTTCCACCACGCCGCAGCGGATATTGGTGCCGCCGATATCGACGGCGAGAATGGCGTCGTAACCCTCGAAAATCCAGGACGGCGCCAGATGCAGCGCGCCGAGCAGGCCGGCCTCGTCCGGATGGTGCCGGATCGGCCGCATGTCGATCTTGAAGCCCTCGGAGATCAGGATGATCTCGGTGCGCGCGATCGCGAGTTCGCCGAGCCTGGAATCGCGAAAGCCGCCGCCGACCACGATCCGCTCCGTCTTGGCCCATGCCTTCGACTTGAGGAACCGGCGCGTGACATGGGCGAGCTCCTGGGCAAATTCCTCGATCGCGCTGTGCACCACGGCCGACGCCTCGGTGTCGTCCCCAACCAGCATCTCATCCAGCGTCTTCTTGCTGATGTTCTCCGACGGCTCCTTGCCGAACGGGTCCTCCCCGGTCTTGCGCAGCGGCTTGCGCCAGCGGTCGAGGATCTCGCGGAATGCGCCCTTGCTGGCGCGGTCGCCGAGAAAGCCGTCCTCGTCCTTCATCTCGATGTTGAAGCTGTCGACATCCACCGACGGCAAGCGGCTTGCGCCGTGGTTGGCGATGCCCGTCGTCTTGACCAACTCGTCTGTTGCCATGGGAGCCCTTGCCCGCTCGAAATACCGGGGACAACGGTGGGGGAACCCGTTGGTTGCAGCGAAGGCCGATTATCCCTGGCCAGGTCCGGAGCCGTGAAAGACGGCCAAATCCCTCAGATTCGGGCCGTTTTCGGCCCGGTTTTCCTTGACTCGCGTCCTTAAGCCGCTATAAGTCCGGCCATCCGGCGCGGGAGTTCTCGCGCCGCTTGCTTTTGCGTGGTTTTTTCAATGGGATAACCCCACCGCGCAAAAATCGTAAACCCATAGCGACTGACAAAAAGCCGACCCGGACGCATGCGCGTCTCGAGGCCGGGATTGAACACGAAGGAAGAAAACGATGTTCGCAGTCATCAAAACCGGCGGCAAGCAGTACCGTGTCGTTCCGGATGATGTCTTGGAAGTTGGCAAGATCGCCGGTGAAGTCGGCACGATCGTGCAGTTGAATGAAGTTCTGGTGGTCGGCGGCGACACGCCGGTCCTGGGCGTCCCGACGGTTGCCGGTGCATCCGTTGCGGCCGAGGTGCTCGACCACAAGCGTGGCCCGAAGGTCATCGCGTTCAAGAAGCGCCGCCGCAAGAACTCGCGCCGCAAGCGCGGCTACCGCGACGAGATCACGGTGCTGCGCGTCACCGAGATCCTGACGGACAACGCCAAGCCCACCAAGGGCCCGCGTCCGAAGAAGGAAAAGGTGGCGAAGGAAGCCGCCGAATAACCAATCGTGATCACGCCAATTCACGAATTGATGCGTGAGAAATTGTGAAATGATTCCGTCAAGGAATTGATCTAGAGATACGTAGGATTTCGGAGACGAGCCATGGCTCACAAAAAAGCAGGCGGTTCATCGCGCAACGGACGCGATTCAAAGGGCAAGCGCCTTGGCATCAAGGTGTTCGGCGGGGAGCATGTGATTCCCGGCAACATCATCGCACGTCAGCGCGGCACCACCTGGCATCCCGGCCTTAATGTCGGCATGGGCACGGACCACACTCTGTTCGCCAAGGTGGAAGGTCGTGTTGCGTTCCAGGCCAAAGCCAACGGCCGCACATTCGTATCGGTGCTTCCGATCGCAGAGGCGGCTGAATAGACGGCGGATCAAATTGGAGTCCGCCGGGTCCTGACCAAACCGGCGGAGTCCACAAATAGGCTCCAGGGGAGGCGGGAAACCGGCCTCCCCTTATCTTTTGACTTAGTGACTTTGACGGAGCCGAAGATGTTGCAGGATTTTTCGAGCGTGACCTTGCGCGAGGCGAGACCGAGCGTCGTCGCCACCGAGCGGCTGACGCTGCGCCGCCCGACGCTCGCCGACGTCCGGACCATTGCCCAGCTCGCCAACGACCGCCGCATCGCGGAGAACACCCGCCGCCTGCCGCATCCCTATTCGGCTGACGATGCCGTCGAGTTCGTCCGCGCCACCGCCGAGCTCGGCAGCGAGACCGTGTTCCTGATCGAGCACGACACCACGCCGGTCGGCATGGTCGGCATCGATTGCTCGACATCAGACAATGCCGAGCTCGGCTACTGGCTCGGCGTCGAGCACTGGGGCCGGGGCTTTGCCACCGAGGCGGCGCGCGGCGCGATCGACTTCTTCTTCGAAGAGTTCGATGACGACCACCTCTATGCCGGCGCGCGCGTCACCAATCCGGCCTCGCGCAACGTGCTGGAGAAGTGCGGCTTCCAGTGGAGCGGCGTCGAGCTGCACCGCTTCCTGGCGCTGGGCTCCTCCACGCCGGTCGACTGCTTCCGCCTCTCGCGCGGCGTGTGGTCTTCGCTGAAGAGCTGGAGCAGCGCGAGAAGGGTGAGGTAAGGGCGCAGGCCACGCGACAATCACGGATGAGGCAGGCAGAATCGCCGCCACATTTACTAGCGTCGTCCCGGCGAAGGCCGGGACCCAACCACGACTGCTTGTGGCGCGAAGACTCCCACTCCGAGTCTTCGCCAAACTTCTCCCTGTGGGTATGGGTCCCGGATCTGCGCTGCGCTTGCCCGGGACGATGACCGAATTATTTGGCGCGGCCTTACACCGGCGGATTCACCTGCTCGTCCTGCCGCCCCAAATCGCGCTCGCGCAAATAAATGTAGAGGCCGGCGCCGATGATGATGGCGGCGCCGATGATGGTGGCGACCTGCGGCACGTCGCCGAACACGGCGAAGCCGAAGATCACGGCCCAGACGATCATCGAATATTGATAGGGCACGACGACGCTGGCCGGCGCCAGCTTGAGCGAACGGTTGACGCAGAACAGCGCCGTTACCGAGACACACCCCGCCAGCGCGAAGATGACGAGGCTGCCCCTGGTCGGCGGCACCCAGTGAAATGCGGACAGCGCCGCGCCCAACAGGAACGTGCCGACAAATTGCGAGGACGCCATCACGATGTCGGGCGTCTTGCGCAGGCTGCGCGTGATCAGCATCAACGTCGCGAACGACAGACTGCCGCCGAGCGCGATCAGCGCCGGCAGGCTGATCGTTTGCGCTGAGGGGCGCAGCGCGATCAAGACGCCGCAGAAGCCGACCAGGATCGCCGTCCAGCGCCGCCAGCCGACTTTCTCGCCCAGGAAGAGCGCCGACATCGCTGTGACGAAGATGGGACCTGCGAGATAATAGGTGATGACGTCGGCGAGCGGCAGGTAAACGGTGGCAAGGAAGAACGCCGCCACCTCCAGCGTCGACAGCGTGACGCGAAAGAGCTGTAGCCACGGCCGCTCCAGGCGCAGGAAATCATGACGCTGCCGCCAGATCAGCGGCGACAGCACCAAGAGCGCCGCACAGGCGCGCAGCAACAGAAGCTGCCCCACCGAATAGGTCGCCACGATGAACTTGCCAATGGCGTCGCCGAACGAGAACAGGAAGATCGACAGCAGCATCAGCGCGATGCCGGCCAAGCGCGCGGAGCGGTCGTCGTAGGCGGAGAGATTCTTGAAGAGGGGCATTGCTGTCGTTCGTGGAAAGCCGTCATTGCGCGCGAAGCGGAGCAATCCAGTCTGTCTCTGCGGACACAGACTGGATTGCTTCGTCGCAAGGGCTCCTCGCAATGACGCGGAGGACGCGTCAGGAAGCGGCGAATGGACTCGCTTGCGGTTGTTTTAATGGCGCAGGCGCACGGGACAAGCCCGCGGCGAACGAATTGAACGGATTGTCGCACCCTTCGCATCGCGGTAGCGATGGGTGGTCCACCGACGAAAGAGCGCCAGACATGAGCGAGTTCGACCCGACCCAGCACCGCATGATCCCCACACAACGCTGGTTTGAGGATTTCGTGGTTGGCGAGCGCTTCGTGCTGCCGAGCCGCACCCAGACATCAGCGGTGTTTGCGGCGTTCCAGACCGCGAGCGGCGACACCCACCCGGTGCATTACGATGTCGAATATTGCCGCGCCCGCGGCATGCCGCATCTGCTCGCGCATGGCTTTCAGACGCTGATCCACACCGCGCCAGGGGCGGGGCTGTTTCCGTTCATGGTCGAGGAGTCCCTCGTCGGCTTCCTCGAGCAGTCGAGCCGGTTCCTCAAGCCCGTGTTCGCCGACGACACCATCTATCCCGCGCTCGAGGTCACCGAACTCGTGCCGCGACGCACGACCGGTGTGGTGACGCTGACGAGCACCGTGTTCAACCAGCACAAGGAGCTGGTGCTGGAGGGCACGCAGAAATTCCTGATCCGCCGCCGGCCGGCGGGTTAAGCACGGGACGAAAATCGCGGAATTTCGGCCGATTCACGGGCAAGTTCGGGTTGCCGGGCGTGTCCGGCTGGCCTACCTATGATCCATGAAATTCCTCGACGAAGCGAAGGTCTATATCCGCTCCGGTGACGGCGGGAACGGCTGCGTGGCGTTCCGCCGCGAAAAGTTCATCGAATTCGGCGGTCCCTCCGGCGGCAATGGCGGCCGCGGCGGCAATGTCGTCATCGAGGTCGCCGACGGGCTGAACACGCTGATCGACTACCGCTACCAGCAGCATTTCAAGGCCCAGAAGGGCGAGAACGGCATGGGCTCGGACCGCCACGGCGCCAACGGCAAGTCGATCGTGCTGAAGGTCCCGGTGGGCACACAGGTGTTCGACGAAGACCGCGAGACGCTGATCCACGACTTCACAAAGGTCGGCGAAAAATTCGTGCTCGCCGAAGGCGGCAATGGCGGCTTCGGCAATGCGCATTTCAAATCGTCGACCAACCGCGCCCCGCGTAACGCCAACCCCGGCCAGGTGGGCGAGGAGCGCTGGATCTGGCTACGGCTGAAACTGATTGCGGACGCCGGCCTCGTCGGCCTGCCCAATGCCGGCAAGTCGACCTTCCTCTCGAAGGTCAGCGCGGCAAAACCAAAGATCGCCGACTATCCCTTCACCACGCTGCATCCGCAGCTCGGCGTCGTGAATGCCGACGGCCGCGAATTCGTGCTGGCGGACATTCCCGGTCTGATCGAGGGTGCGCATGAAGGGGCCGGCCTCGGCGACCGCTTCCTCGGCCATGTCGAGCGCTGCCGCGTTCTGCTGCATCTCGTCGATGCGACCTGCGAACATGCCGGCAAGGCCTATAAGACGGTGCGAACCGAGCTGGAGGCCTATGGCGGGCAGCTCACCGACAAGATCGAGATCGTCGCGCTGAACAAGATCGACGCGGTCGAGCCGGACGAATTGAAGAAGCAGAAGGACCGCTTGAAGCGTGCCGCCAAGAAGACGCCGCTGCTGCTCTCCGGCGCCACCGGCCAGGGTGTCAAGGAAGCGCTGCGCGCACTTGCCGACGTGATCGGCGAGAGCCCGGTGTCGAGCAAGGCCAAGAGCGCGGCCGAAGCGGAGCCGTGGTCGGTCGACGTCGAGCGTTGAGTCCGGCCCGCTTGTCTTCGCTGGCGCGATAGCGCAGCATCAAACAATCAAGAAAAGCAGGGGCGAAGCATGGCGCGCGCGAAAAACGTTCTCTGGATCATGTGCGACCAGCTTCGCTACGACTATCTCGGCTGCACCGGCCATCCCTCGCTGAAGACGCCCAACATCGACGCCATGGCCAAGCGCGGCGTGCTCTTCACCAATGCCTATGTGCAGTCGCCGATCTGCGGCCCGTCGCGGATGTCGTTCTACACCGGACGCTACATGCGCTCGCACGGCTCGCACTGGAACGGCTGGCCGCTGCGCGTCGGTGAGCCCACCCTCGGCGACCACCTCAACAGGATCGGCGTGCGCAACGTGCTGGTCGGCAAGACCCACATGGCGCCCGACCTCGAAGGCATGAAGATGCTCGGCATCCCCCCGGAGTCGATCATCGGCGTCCATGTCGCCGAATGCGGCTTCGAGCCCTATGAGCGCGACGACGGCCTGCACCCCACGGGACGCCCGAGACCGAAATACGACGAATATCTGCGCCGGCAGGGATTTGAGGCGACGAATCCCTGGGAGCACTGGGCCAATTCCGGCGCGGGTGATGACGGCGCCTTGCAGAATGGCTGGCTGCTGGTGCACGCCGACAAGGCCGCGCGCGTGCCGGAGGAACATTCCGAGACGCCCTATATGACGCGGCGCGCGATGGATTTCATCAGCGAGGCCGAGACCGACGGACGGCCGTGGTGCCTGCATCTGTCCTACATCAAGCCGCACTGGCCCTATATCGCGCCCGAACCCTATGCCAGCATGTATTCGACGGCGGACATGATTCCGGTGATCCGCTCCGAACGCGAGCGGCAGAACCCGCATCCGGTGTTCGGCGCCTACATGGACATGCGCTACTCCCGCAACATGGCGCGCGACGACGCCCGCGAGAAGGTGATCCCGACCTATATGGGCATGATCACCCAGATCGACGACCAGATGGGCGTGCTGATGAAGTTTCTGGAGGAGCACGGCCTGCTGGACACGACCATGATCGTGTTCACCTCCGATCATGGCGATTATCTTGGCGATCACTGGATGGGCGAGAAGGACCTGTTCCATGAACAGTCGGCGAAGATTCCGCTGATCATCATCGATCCGTCGAAGGAGGCAGACGCCACGCGCGGCACACGCAGCGATGCGCTGGTCGAGGCCATCGACCTTGCACCGACCTTCGTCGATTATTTCGGCGGCAAGGTGCCGGCGCATATCCTGGAAGGGCGCTCGCTGCTGCCGCTGCTGCGCGGCGAGAGGCCGTCAGACTGGCGCAAGGTGGCATTCTCCGAATACGACTATGCCATGCAGGATGTGCGGCTGAAATTGAACCAGCCGATCGAGCGTTGCCGCCTGTTCATGGTCTTCGACGGCCGCTGGAAATACATCCACGCCTCCGGCTTCCGCCCGATGCTGTATGACCTCGAAACCGACCCGCAGGAATTCGTCGATCGCGGCGACGATGGCGAATGCGCCGGCATCATCGCGCGGCTCCAGGCGGAGCTGTTCGACTGGGCGCTGCATCCCAACGATCACATCACCACCCCCCGCGAGAAGATCGCGGCCTACGCCGACAACCAGCTCCAGGTGAAGGGCGGCATTCTGATCGGCATCTGGGACGAGAAAGAGCTCGCCGCGATCCGCGACGGAATCGAGCAGCGCGCGAAGATGTGAGTCTTTCCTCGCCTCTCCCCGCTTGCGGGGAGAGGCCGGATCGCATCGAAAGATGCGATCCGGGTGAGGGGGAGCCCCCGCGAATCCAACTCTCACTGTGTTTGCGGAAGCAGCCCCTCACCCCGACCCTCTCCCCGTAAGAACGGGGAGAGGGAAAGAGCAGCGCCTCAATTCTCGATCTTGTATCCCGTCGCCTTCACGATCGGTTGCCAGAACGCGGTATTCGCGGCGAGCTCTTGAGCCAACCCGTCCGCCGTGCTGCCAACCGGAATCAGACCGATCGCAGTGAGCCTCTCCTTCACCTCGGGCTTGGCAAGTGCGGCACCCGCGGCTGCGCTGAGCTTGCTTGCGAACTCCGGCGGGCTGCCAGCGGGAAGCCACATGCCGTACCAGGCGTCCGCGACGAGATCGATGCCGCTCTCCTTCAGCGTCGGGACATCAGGCGCGAACGGCGACCGCGCCGCACTCGACACAGCGAGGATCGTCACGCCCTTGGCGCGGTGCTGCGGCAAGGCATCGGCCAGCGTCGTGATGCCGAACGGCATATGGCCGCCGATGAGATCGTTGAGAATCGGCGCGCTGCCGCGATAGGGCACACGGCTCAGGGGAATGCCGAGGTCCTTCTCGAGCTTCGAGCCCATGAAATGCGGGATCGTGCCGTTGCTCGGCACGCCAAATGTCGCTTTGTCGGGATGCGCCTTCAGCCAGGCGACGAATTCCCCAAAATCCTTGGCGGCGATGGCCGGGCCGATCACGAGCGCGAATTCGAACCGGGCCAGCAGCGACACCGGCATGAAATCCCTCGCCGTGTCGAAGCTCGGCGTCGTCTCCACCATCGGCAGCAGGTACATGGTGGGGCCGGTGGTCACCAGCACCATGCTGCCGTCGGCGCTCGCGCCCTTCACCGCCTTGATGCCGATCAGGCCGTCGCCGCCGGTGCGGTTCTCGACCACGATGGTCCGTTGCAGCACTGGGGCCATTTCCTGCGCAACCAGCCGGCACAGCGTGTCGCCGCCCGCGCCTGCCGCGAACGGGAAGATGATCTTGGTCAGCCCGGCCTGGGCTTGCGTGGCCCCCGCCTGCGCCAGCAGCGGCAGTCCGAGACATCCGGCCATGAACTTGCGGCGATCCATTCGTTTCCCCCTTTTGGCTCGTTGTGGTTGGCGGCATTAGAGCCTGCCCGGCGCCCGGCAAGGCCGACAATGGTGCCGTTGACCGTGCCGGCCGCCTTGCGCCGGCCATCGTCCTGCTGCAAAAGCAGGCCTCATCGGCGCCGGCTTTTTGGTCCGCCGTTATCATTCCCGAGCTATTCGTCGCACGCGCCATGGCCAGCCCGCAACTCAGTCAATTCCGCCGCATCGTCGTCAAGGTCGGCTCCGCGCTGCTGGTCGATTCCGACAGGGGCGAGGTACGCGCAACCTGGCTGGCCGCGCTCGCCGACGACATGGCCAAGCTGCACCACGAGGGCCGCGACGTCCTCGTCGTCTCATCCGGCTCGATCGCGCTCGGCCGCAGCCGGCTGAAACTGCCGCGCGGCCCGCTGAAGCTTGAGGAGAGCCAGGCGGCAGCCGCCGTTGGCCAGATTGCGCTCGCCCGCATCTGGTCCGAGGTGCTCGGCGCGCACGGCATCGGTGCCGGCCAGATTCTGGTGACACTGCAGGATACCGAGGAGCGCCGTCGCTATCTCAATGCACGCTCCACCATCGGTAAGCTCCTGGAGTGGCGCGCCATCCCCGTGATCAACGAGAACGATACGGTCGCCACCAACGAGATCCGCTATGGCGACAATGACCGCCTCGCCGCGCGCGTCGCCACCATGGCAAGCGCGGACCTGCTCGTGCTGCTCTCCGACATCGATGGGCTTTACGATGCCCCGCCGAAGAACAATTCGAACGCAAAGCTCATCCCCGTGGTTGAGAGCATCTCCTCGGAGATCGAGGCGGTGGCCGGTGACGCCGAATCGGAATTGTCGCGCGGTGGCATGCGGACCAAGGTCGAGGCGGCCAAGATCGCGACCACAGGCGGCACGCACATGCTGATCGCCTCGGGCAAGATCGAGCATCCGTTGCAGGCGATCGCCGATGGCGGCCGCTGCACCTGGTTCCTGACCCCAGCCAACCCCATCACCTCGCGCAAGCGCTGGATCGCGGGCTCGCTGGAGCCGAAGGGCACGCTGACCATCGACGCCGGCGCGGTCGCGGCGCTGCGCGCCGGCGCCAGCCTGCTGCCGGCCGGCGTGATCAAGGTCGAGGGCCAGTTCGCCCGCGGCGACGCGGTGATCGTGCGCGGCCCCGACGCCAGCGAAGTCGGCCGCGGCCTGATCGCCTACGACGCCGAAGATGCCGAACGGATCAAGGGGCGCTCGTCCCCGGACGTGATGACGATCCTCGGCATCAGCGGCCGCTCGGAGATGATCCACCGCGATGACCTGGTGGTGGGCGGGTAGGCCCGCAGCTCCGTCATTCCGGGATGGTCCGAAGGACCAGACCTCCGAGCGCAATTGCGCTTCGGGGAAGCTCGAGATTCCGGGTTCGATGCTTCGCATCGCCCTGGCATGACGTCGCAAGGAAGGCATGGATGGCCGGGTCATGCCCGGCCATGACGAGAACTGGGCCATTGGCCGAGCCCAGGCCCACCAATCGGAGCCCAGCCATACCCTCCTCGCGCTTCGCAGCCGCGGGATTTCCGTGCTAGGACACGCCCTTAGCAGAAGGTTGAACCGCCATGGCCGCTCCCCTCAAAGCCCTCGACGGCAACGCCGATCTCCAGGCGCTGATGTCCGATCTCGCCGCCAAAGCCCGTGCGGCCGCGCGCGTGCTGGCGTTGGCGCCGCCGGAGCAGAAGAACCGGGCGCTGGAAGCCATGGAACGGGCGGTCCGCAACAACGCGGCGGCCATTCTCGCCGCCAATGCCGAGGACGTCGCGGAGGCCCGCGCGTCCGGCAATATGACCTCCTCTTTCATCGACCGCCTGACGCTGACGCAGTCGCGCGTCGACGGCATGGCCGACGGCATCGCCATCGTGCGCGACATCGCCGATCCGGTCGGCGTCGTCACCGAAAGCTGGCGGCGGCCGAACGGCATGACCATCGAGCGTGTGCGCGTGCCGCTCGGCGTCGTCGGTGTGATCTTCGAGAGCCGGCCCAATGTCGCCGCTGATGCCGGCGTGCTGTGCCTGAAGTCGGGCAATGCTGTGATCCTGCGTGGCGGTTCCGACAGCTTCCGCTCCTGCCGCGCGATCCATGAATGCATGGTGCAGGGCCTGCGCGAAGCGGGTCTGCCGGAAGCCGCGATCACGCTGGTGCCGACGCGTGACCGCGCGGCGGTCGGCATGATGCTGTCCGGACTGAACGGTGCGATCGACGTGATCGTGCCGCGCGGGGGAAAGAGCCTCGTCGCGCGCGTCGAAGCGGAAGCGCGCGTGCCGGTGTTCGCGCATCTCGAAGGCGTCAATCACGTCTACATCGACGTCAGCGCCGATCTCGCCATGGCGAAGTCGATCGTGCTCAACGCCAAGATGCGGCGCACCGGCGTCTGCGGCGCGGCCGAGACGCTGCTGGTCGACCGCGCGGGCGCCGCAAAGAGCCTGAAGCCGCTGGTGGAGATGCTGATCGACGCCGGCTGCGAAGTGCGCGGCGACGATACCGTGCAAAAGATCGACGCGCGCGTAAAACCTGCGAGCGAGGATGATTGGGACACCGAATATCTCGACGCGATCATTGCAGCGAAAGTGGTCGACGGCGTCGACGGCGCGATCGCGCACATCCAGAACCACGGCTCGCATCACACCGATGCGATCGTGGGCCAGGATGAGGCGGCCGCGACGAAATTTTTGAGCGAGGTCGACTCCGCGATCGTGCTGCACAACGCCTCGACACAGTTTGCCGATGGCGGCGAGTTCGGCTTCGGCGCAGAGATCGGCATCGCCACCGGCCGCTTTCACGCCCGCGGCCCGGTCGGCGCCGAGCAGTTGACGAGCTTCAAATATCGGGTCCACGGCACCGGGCAGACGCGGCCGTAACGTCGCGAGGCGCGGGCATTGAGCAACAAATTCGTCGTGCCGCGTTTCCTGGCGCAAGCGATCCCGCCCCACACGCAGGGCATGCGCATCGGCCTGCTCGGCGGCTCGTTCAATCCGCCGCATCAGGCCCATCGCGCCATCAGCCAATTCGCGATCAAGCGCCTGCAGCTCGATCGCGTGTGGTGGCTGGTGACGCCCGGCAATCCGCTCAAGGAGAACGGCACGCTGCATGAGCTCGGCGCGCGCATGCAGGCGGCACGCGATGTCGCGAGCGATCCGCGGATCGAGGTGAGCTGTCTCGAAACCGTCATCCGTACGCGCTACACTATCGACACGATCAACACCTTGCGCCGCCGCCTCAGCGGCTTGCGCTTCGTCTGGATCATGGGCGCCGACAATCTCGCTCAATTCCATCGTTGGCAGGACTGGCGGCGCATCGCCGCCCAGGTGCCGATGGCAGTCATCGATCGCCCGCCGCAGAGCTTTCGCGCCCTCGCTTCGCCCGCCGCCCAGGCGCTTGCGCGCTATCGCGTGCCCGAGGCAGAGGCCGCATTGCTCGCAGATCGGCCGGCGCCGGCCTGGGTCTTCCTCACTGGGTTGAAACTGAGCCTGTCCTCAACCGGCCTGCGGAACCCGGACGGAAGCTGGAAAGGTACGAAGTGAGACACAGTTGGAACGGAGTGTGCAGGTAGGGCTCTCTGGCATATTGAAACCCTTAACCCCACATGATGTAGTGTAACCGGTGAGCGTCGGATTCGGCGTTCGCGATACAGTGAAAGGAATGGTCCCTGGCCACGTCTGTATTGTCCAAGTCTGTTTTACCCAAGGTAGCGAAACCGACGCGTAAAACATCGACCAAAGCTGCGGCCTTGAAGGCGCAACCCGACGCCGACAAGACGCTGAGCCTGATCCTCTCCCGCCTCGAGGATATGAAGGCGGAAGAGACGGTCACCATCGACCTTCGCGGCAAATCGACGTACTCCGACTACATGATCGTCACCACCGGCCGGGTCAACCGGCACGTTGGCGCGATCGCGGACAACGTCACGAAGGGCCTCAAGGAAAACGGCATCAGGAACATCCATGTCGAGGGCTTGCCCAATTGCGACTGGGTGCTGATCGATTCCGGCGATGTGATCGTGCACGTGTTCAGACCCGAGGTCCGTGAGTTCTACAATCTCGAGAGATTGTACACGCAGGGCCCTGGGGCGGCGAAGGCGATCTAGAGGCTTAAAGAGCCGATTTCGAATCGGCTGACGCGCATGCTAGCGTCGTGCGCGCGCGTGGTGCGCGCGCGGTCTGAAAACGCGGCTGCTAGAAGACGTCATGCGTGTTGCTGTCATTGCGGTGGGCCGGTTGAAGCAGGGCCCCGAGCGGGAACTTGCGGACCGCTATTTCGAGCGGTTCGACGAGGTCGGCCGCAAGCTCGGTTTTCGCGAGCTCACCGTCCACGAAATTTCCGAAAGCCGCGCGCGCGATGCGGCGACGCGAATGGCGGAAGAGGCCGCGGCGATCGCAGCGCACATTCCGGACAAGTCGATCCTGGTGGCGCTGGACGAGCGCGGCCAAAATCTCGAGTCCACCGTATTCGCGCGGAATCTCGGGCGCTGGCGCGACGAGGGCGCCGCTCATACTGTCTTCGTGATCGGAGGGGCGGACGGACTTTCGCCCGAATTGCGCCGTAAGGCCAAGCTCGCGATCGCATTCGGCTCGGCGACCTGGCCGCATCAAATGGTCCGCATCATGATTCTGGAACAGCTTTATCGGGCCGCAACCATCCTGGCCGGCCATCCCTATCACCGCGCGTGATCCGCGCCCGGACGAAACGATTCCTAGACTGATGCAGCGCGCGCCGAGCCTCACTGTGTTGCTGATCGCGAGCTTCGCCGGCGCAAGCCTCGCGCAAGCCCAGACGGCGACGCCGGCACCGCAGGCCGCGGCCCTCTCGTCAGACACGATCAAGCAGCGCGAGCAGGAGCTGGAAGCCGCCCGCGCGCAGCAGAAAAGTGCCGAGGAGGCTCAGGCCAAGCTCAAGGCCGAGATCACCGCCCTTGGCCAGGATCGCACGCAGCTCAATCAGCAGTTGATCGATACCGCCGCCAATGTGCGCACGATCGAGACCAAGATCGACGAGGCCGAGGCACGGTTGCAAAACCTGAACGGCCGCGAGCAGGAGATGCGCGCCTCGCTCGATTCGCGCCGCGCCGACATCGTCGAGGTATTGGCCGCACTGCAACGCGCCGGCCGGCGCACGCCGCCTGCGCTCTTGGTCCGCCCCGAAGATGCGCTGCAATCACTGCGCACCGCCATGCTGCTCGGAGCGGTGGTGCCGGAATTGCGCGGCCGCGCCGAAAGACTCGCAGGCGAACTCGGCGAGCTCGTCAATCTGCGCAAGGCCATCGCCACCGAGCGCGATCAGCTCGCCGTCGACCGCGACAAGATCCGCAACGACCAGACCCGGCTCACGGCCCTGGTCGACGAACGGCAGCGCCAGCAGGCGTCGCGGGAAAAGGACTTCGACGCCGAAAAGACGCGCGCCATCGCACTGTCCAGGCAGGTGGGTGATCTCCAGGGCCTCATCGCCAAGATGGAGCAGGACCTGCAAAGCGCCGCCAAGGCGGCTGAGGCCGCAAAGCAGGCCGCGGCGGCCGCCAGCGCCAAGTCCGGTCCGGCCGCTTTCAAGGACCGTTCCCGGACGAGCCCGGCAATCGCCTTCGCTTCGGCCAAAGGCCTGCTGCCTTTACCGGTTAACGGTAACAAGATCAGGGACTTTGGCGGTTCCGACGGTGTCGGCGGCGTGCAAAAGGGCATTTCGTTGGCGACCCGGCCCGGCTCCCAGGTCACGACGCCGTGTGACGGCTGGGTGGTCTATGCCGGCCCCTTCCGCAGCTATGGACAACTCTTGATCCTCAATGCCGGGGGCGGGTATCATGTCCTGATCGCCGGGATGGAGCGCATTTCGGTCAACATCGGACAGTTTGTGCTCACGGGGGAGCCGGTCGCGACCATGGGGTCGACATCCCAAGTCGCCTCCATTCTCGCCACTAACGCGAGTCAACCTGTGCTGTATGTCGAGTTCCGCAAAGACGGCACTCCAATCGATCCAGGCCCATGGTGGGCCGCAAATGAAGGCGAGAAGGTTCGCGGATGATGCGCAAGACTTCAGTAATTCTTCTCAGCGCGGCCACCGGTGCGGCGCTGACGCTGTTCGTGACCCAGCCGCGCGCGGTGTTCATGGGCTCGAGCGCACGGGCCGCAACCGCGGACACCTATCGCCAGCTCAATTTGTTCGGTGACGTCTTCGAGCGCGTGCGCTCCGACTATGTCGAGAAGCCCGACGACACCAAGCTGATCGAGTCCGCCATCAGCGGCATGCTCACCGGCCTCGATCCGCATTCGAGCTACATGGACGCCAAGAGCTTCCGCGACATGCAGGTGCAGACCCGTGGCGAGTTTGGCGGCCTCGGCATCGAGGTCACCATGGAGGACGGCCTGATCAAGGTGGTCTCGCCGATCGACGACACCCCGGCTTCGCGCGCCGGCATCATGGCCAACGACATCATCACCAATCTCGACGACGAGGCGGTACAGGGACTGACCCTGAACCAGGCGGTCGAGAAGATGCGCGGTCCCGTCAACACCAAGATCAAGCTCAAGATCATCCGCAAGGGCCAGGACAATCCGATCGACGTCACGCTGGTGCGCGACAACATTCGCGTCCGCTCGGTGCGTGCGCGCGTCGAGGCCGACGACATCGCCTATATCCGCATCACCACCTTCAACGAGCAGACCACCGAAGGTCTGAAGAAGGAGGTTGCGAACCTCTCCAACCAGATCGGCGACAAGCTGAAGGGCTTCATCATCGACCTGCGCAACAATCCGGGCGGCCTTTTGGAAGAAGCCGTCACCGTCTCCGACTCCTTCCTGGAGAAGGGCGAGATCGTGTCGACCCGCGGCCGCAATGCCGAGGAGACCCAGCGCCGTACCGCCCATGCGGGCGACCTGACCAAGGGCAAGCCGGTGATCGTGCTGATCAACGGCGGCTCGGCCTCGGCCTCGGAAATCGTCGCCGGTGCGCTGCAGGACCACAAGCGCGCGACCATCGTAGGCACGCGCTCCTTCGGCAAGGGCTCGGTGCAGACCATCATCCCGCTCGGCTCGGGCAACGGCGCGCTGCGGCTGACCACGGCGCGCTACTACACGCCGTCGGGCAAGTCGATCCAGGCCAAGGGCATCGTGCCCGACATCGAGGTGCTGCAGGACGTGCCGGATGAGCTGAAGTCGCGCACCGACACCAAGGGCGAGGCCTCGCTGCGCGGGCACCTGAAGAACGACGGCGACGAGAAGACCGGCTCGCAGTCCTACGTCCCGCCGGACGCCAAGGATGACAAGGCGCTGAAGATGGCCGACGACCTCCTGCACGGCATCAAGAACAGCGCTTCGGCGGCGCCGGCTCCGGGCGGCGACAAGGCCGCGGCCGACAAGCCCAAAGCGGCGAACTGAGCCGGCAAACTAAGGCAACCACGATAACTGTCGAAAAGGGCGGCTCCTGGAGCTGCCCTTTTTGCTTGGACTTCCTCACCGCGTCCCCCGGCCAATCCCGGCCTGCCGCCGCTTGACCGCGGCGTGGTATCGTCGGCTTGAGTGATTCGGGATCGCGCATGACTGAGACGGCCGATGATCTGAGCGCCCCGCTCGGACAGGATACGCCGCGCCGGAAACGCCGGCTGCGGCTGCCGTTCACCTTCATGCAGGCCTTGGCCGTCCTGCTCGGCCTGTTCCTGGTGACCTTTGCCGGCTTCGCCATCTTCAACAAGGATCCGCTCGGCGGCGAGCCGATGACGCGGATCGCGATCCGCGATCCGAAAGCCAGCGACGACAAGCCTGCGCCGGCCACCGCTAGCCAAGAAAACAAACACGAGAGCAAGCACGAGACCAAGGAGGCACCGAAGCAGGCCCCGGGCGAGCAGAAGACCGTCACCATGATCGACGGCTCCACCGGCACACGCCACGACGTGGTGATCGGCGGTGGCGACGACGCGGGCGACAAGGGCGCGGCGTCCGCCCCGCCGCCCGTCATGGCCGGGATCGACCAGAAGCTCTTGGAGAAATCGCGCTACGGCATGATTCCGGTCGTTGCTGACGGAGTGAAACCGTTCAACGTCTATGCGGCGGATGCCGACCGCGCCAAGGCCGCCAAGATGCCGGTGGTCGCGATCGTGATCGGTGGCCTCGGCGTCGGCGCGGCCAAGACCACCGATGCGATCATGAAGCTGCCGTCGGCGGTGACGTTGGCTTTCACGCCCTATGGTTCAGATCCCGGCAAGCTCGCCGAACGCGCGCGCGCGCAGCGCCACGAGATATTCCTGCAGATCCCGATGGAGCCCTACGACTTTCCCGACAATGACCCGGGGCCGCAGACCCTGCTGACTTCGCTTAGCCAGGACCAGAATCTCGACCGCCTGTATTGGCATCTGAGCCGGATGCAGGGCTATGCCGGCATCACCAATTTCATGGGCGCGCGATTCGTCGCGACGGACGCGGCGATGCAGCCGATCATCCGCGAGGCGGCCAAGCGCGGGCTCGGGTTCTTCGACGACGGCTCCTCGCCGCGCAGCATCGCGCCCCAGGCTGCAGCCGGCCAGTCGATGCCGTTCGGCAAGGGCGATATCGCCCTCGACGCGGTGCCGACCCCGACCGAGATCGACCGCGCCCTGAACAAGCTCGAATCGGTCGCGCGCGAGCGCGGCATCGCCGTCGGCACCGCCTCGGCGCTTCCGGTCTCGATCGAGCGGATCGGCGCCTGGATCAAGACGCTGGGCGACCGGGGTATCCTTTTGGTGCCATTGACAACCGCGATGCTGAAATCAAAATCCAGCTAAATCAATCAATTGGTTCGGCGCGGGTCTTGGCGGTCCGGCATGCCTGCCGGCAGAATGCGAGAGGTTTGGCGGAATGGCACGTTACGAGGATCTGCCCTACCGAACCTGCGTCGGTGTGATGTTGATCAACAAGAATGGGCTGGTTTTCATCGGCCGCCGCGCAGGCGGCATCGAGCATGTCGACGAGGGACATGTCTGGCAGATGCCGCAAGGCGGCGTCGATCCCGGCGAGGACACCTGGGAAGCCGCCAAGCGCGAGCTCTATGAGGAGACCAGCGTGCGCTCGGTGGAGCGGCTCGGCGAGGTTCCGGACTGGCTGATCTACGATATTCCGCGCACGGTCGCCGGCCGCGCCTGGAAGGGACGCTACCGCGGCCAGCGCCAGAAATGGTACGCGGTGCGCTTCACCGGCAAGGACAGCGAGATCAACGTCGAACATCCCGGCGGTGGCGGCCACAAGGCGGAGTTCGTGACCTGGCGCTGGGAGCCGATGAAGAACCTTCCCGGGCTGATCATCCCGTTCAAGCGCCCGGTCTACGAGCGCGTGGTGAAGGAATTTTCCGCGCTGGCGGATGAGTGATCGGCTTACCGGTCGCCGCGCTCTCGCTTGTCATCCCCGCCTTGTGCGCAATTGCGCACTGGCACGGGGATCCATAACCCCAGGGCGAAGTCGTGCGGCAGGTATCGACCACGAGGTTTCAACCAACGACCGCCTGTGGTTATGGATTCCGAGCTCGCGCTCCGCGCGCCCCGGAATGACGACAAGGGATCTGCAAGTGACCAATCAAAAGCCCTACCGTCCCAACGTCGGGATCGCCCTCTTCAACGCCGATGGCCGCGTGCTGATCGGCCATCGGTTCAAGGGCGATGGCCCCGAGATCATCTTGCCCGGCCTTGACTGGCAGATGCCGCAGGGCGGCGTCGACGAAGGCGAGAACCTGCGCGACGCGGCGCTGCGCGAGCTCTGGGAAGAGACCAGCGTTACCAGCGCCGACTATCTCGGCGAGACCGATTGGTTCACCTACGAATTCCCGCCCTATGACGGGCCTCACACCCACCGGCTGGCGAAATTCCGTGGCCAGCGCCAGAAATGGTTCGCGTTGCGCTTCACCGGACGCGAGGAGGAGATCGATCCGCTGACGCCGCGCAACGGCCAGCCCGCCGAGTTCGACGCGTGGCGCTGGGAGGCTCTGGATCGCGTCGCCGATCTCGTCGTGCCGTTCCGGCGCGAGGTGTATCGCGCGGTCGCGGAGCAGTTCGCAGCGTTCGCAAGATAAGACCGGCGAGTCCGCCGGTGCCACTTCACCTCCCCCGCTTGCGGGGACTTCTGATTGACTCGATGTCATTCCGGGGCGCGACGAAGTCGCGAGCTATGATGCGCAATTGCGCATCAGAGAAATCCATTCATCCACGTACTCTACGGCCCGATGGATTCCGGCTCCCTCGCTCCGCTCGGGCCCCGGAATGACGGAATGGACGGTCGGAGTCACAACGCTAGCCGATAGTTCGTCGGCCCCATCATGAAGGGGCCGATCGCGATGACGTGGCAATCGCTGGCGCGCTTGGCGCAGTCAGCCAGTGCCGCATTGACGGCGGTCTGCTCGTCGGCGGCCTTCAGGCCGAGGCCCGGCCGGCAGGGTGCAACAAAGTTTCAGCGCCCGCCACGGTAGTGACGAGCGCTGATTCTGTTCAGAAATCTCTTGTTCGGCCCCGGAGCGCGGTGCCCCGGGGCTTAGTGCATAGCCGTCGTGTTGAGCTCGTGCTGGATGCTCTTGAAGTGGTCGAGGCGTTCGATCGCCTGGTCCAGTTCGGAGCCCTCCTTCTCCTTCAGGCCCTCTTCCATCTCCGAGATGGTCTCGGCGAACTGGGCGCGGTCGAGCTCGGCCAGCGAGGTCGCGACGTCGGCGAGCACGGTCAGGCGGTTCTCGGAGATTTCGGCGAGACCGCCGAGCACGATGATCTTCTCGTGCTTGCCGCCGGTGGTCACGGTGAGAATGCCTGGACGGATCGCAGCCACGACCGGCGCATGACCCGCCAGCACGCCAAAGTCACCCTCGACGCCGGGGATGTCGACCTGATCGACCTCGCCCGAGAATGCGAGCTTTTCCGGAGAGACGAGATCGAAGTGGAAGGTGGCCATAAGAAACCTGCGAATGGTGAGTAGCGAATAGCGAATGGAGCTGGAGCAGCGAGACTACTCGCTACTCCCTGCTCGCCATTCGCCCTTAGGCCGCTTCCGCAGCCAGCTTCTTGCCCTTCTCGACCGCCTCTTCGATGGTGCCGACCATGTAGAAGGCAGCTTCCGGCAGATGGTCATACTTGCCTTCGCAGAGGCCGCGGAAGCCCTTGATGGTGTCCGCGAGCTCGACGAACTTGCCGGGCGAGCCGGTGAAGATTTCGGCGACGTGGAACGGCTGCGACAGGAAGCGCTCGATCTTGCGGGCGCGGGCCACCGTCAGCTTGTCCTCTTCCGAAAGCTCGTCCATGCCGAGAATGGCGATGATGTCCTGGAGCGACTTGTAGCGCTGGAGCACCTGCTGAACCATGCGGGCGGTCTGGTAGTGCTCCTCACCGACGACGAGCGGCGAGAGCATGCGCGAGGTCGAGTCGAGCGGGTCCACCGCGGGGTAGATGCCCTTTTCCGAGATCGCGCGCGACAGCACGGTGGTGGCGTCCAAGTGCGCGAACGAGGTCGCGGGCGCCGGGTCGGTCAAGTCGTCGGCCGGCACGTAGATGGCCTGCACCGAGGTGATCGAGCCCTTGTTGGTGGTGGTGATGCGCTCCTGCAGCGCGCCCATGTCGGTGGCGAGCGTCGGCTGGTAACCCACCGCCGAAGGAATGCGGCCGAGCAGCGCCGACACTTCCGAGCCCGCCTGGGTGAAGCGGAAGATGTTGTCGACGAAGAACAGCACGTCCTGGCCCTGGTCGCGGAAGTGCTCGGCGACGGTGAGACCCGTGAGGCCGACGCGGGCGCGGGCGCCCGGCGGCTCGTTCATCTGGCCGAACACCAGCGCGCACTTCGACTTCACGCTCGGATCCGGATTGTGCGGATCGGCGTTGACCTTGGACTCGATGAACTCGTGATAGAGGTCGTTGCCCTCGCGGGTACGCTCGCCGACGCCGGCGAACACGGAGTAACCACCGTGCGCCTTCGCGACGTTGTTGATCAGCTCCTGGATCAGCACGGTCTTGCCGACGCCGGCGCCGCCGAACAGGCCGATCTTGCCACCCTTCGCGTACGGAGCAAGAAGATCGACGACCTTGATGCCGGTGACGAGAATCTCGGCTTCGGTCGACTGGTCGGTATAGGTCGGCGCTTCCTGGTGGATGGCGCGCAGGCCTTCGGACTTGATCGGACCGGCTTCGTCGATCGGCTCGCCGATGACGTTCATGATGCGGCCCAGCGTGCCGTCACCCACGGGAACCGAGATCGGCTTGCCGGTGTCGGTAACTTCCTGGCCGCGCACCAGACCTTCGGTGGCATCCATCGCGATCGTGCGGACGGTCGACTCGCCGAGGTGCTGCGCGACTTCCAGCACCAGGCGGTTGTTGCCGTTCTTGGTCTCCAGCGAGTTGAGAATGGCCGGCAGGTGGCCTTCGAACTGCACGTCGACGACGGCGCCCATGACCTGGGTAACGCGACCGATCTGGTTGGCTGCTGTAGCCATTTACTGTCTCCTTCGATCCGAATTTCGCTTCCGGTCAGACTGCTTCTGCGCCGGAGATGATTTCGATGAGTTCCTTGGTGATCTGGGCCTGACGCGTGCGGTTGTAGACCAGCGTCTGCTTGCGGATCATTTCACCGGCGTTGCGCGTCGCGTTGTCCATCGCGCTCATCTGCGCACCGTAGAACGAGGCATTGTTCTCCAGCAGCGCGCGGAAGATCTGGACCGCGAGGTTGCGCGGCAAGAGGCGGGTGAGGATCTCGTCCTCCTCCGGCTCGTATTCGTAAGACGTCGTGCTGGCGACAGCGCCCTCCTCGACGACCAGCGGAATGATCTGCTGGGCGGTCGGGATCTGCGCGATCACCGAGCGGAAGCGCGAATAGAACAGCGTGCAGACGTCGAACTCGCCGGCATCGAATCGGGCCAGTACCTTCTTGGCGATGTCCTCGGCGTTGACGAAGCCGAGCTGGCGGACGCTGCGCAGATCGATGTGCTCGACGATCTGCTTTTCGAACTGGCGGCGGAGCTGCTCATAGCCCTTGCGGCCGACGCAGAAGAATTTGACCTCCTTGCCCTCGTTCATCAGCGCCAGCGCGCGCTCGCGCGCCAGACGAACGATCGAGGAGTTGAAGGCGCCGGACAGGCCGCGCTCGCCGGTGCAGACCAGCAGCAGATGCACCTGATCCCTGCCGGTGCCGGCCAGAAGCGCCGGCGCGCCGGGCGAACCCACGGCCGCGCTCGCAATATTGCCGATCACCGCGCTCATCTTGTCGGCATAGGGACGAGCAGCTTCGGCGGCGCTCTGCGCGCGGCGCAGTTTCGAGGCCGCGACCATCTGCATCGCCTTGGTGATCTTTTGCGTCGCCTTGGTGGAGGCGATGCGGACCCGCATGTCTTTAAGTGACGCCATTCTTCGTTCACCCCGGCGATCTGGTCTTTTGACCCGACCGCAACCCTATCCATTCGTCATGCCCGGCCTTGTGCCGGGCATCCACGTCTCGTCTTCCACGCAGTGCTGCGTGGATGGCCGGGACATCAAGTGCGAAGACGCGCTTCGCGCTTTCGCCCGGCCATGACGGCCCTGTTAAGCGAAGGTCTTGGCGAAGCCCTCGACCGCCGACTTCAGCTTGGCAGCGGTGTCGTCGGACAGATCGCGGCTGTCGCGGATCGCGTTGAGGATATCGACGTTCTTGCCGCGCAGGAGCGACAGCAGACCGTCCTCGAACGCCTTGATCTTGTTGAGCGGAAGCGGATCGAGATAGCCGTTGGTGCCGGCCCAGATCACGCAGACCTGCTCTTCCATCTTCAGCGGCGCGAACTGCGGCTGCTTCAGAAGCTCGGTCAGGCGCGAGCCGCGGTTGAGCAGGCGCTGGGTCGAGGCGTCGAGGTCGGAGCCGAACTGCGCGAAGGCCGCCATTTCGCGGTACTGCGCGAGCTCGCCCTTGATCTTGCCGGCGACCTTCTTGGTGGCCTTGGTCTGCGCCGAGGAGCCGACGCGCGACACCGACAGACCGACGTTCACGGCGGGACGGATGCCCTGGAAGAACAGATCGGTCTCCAGGAAGATCTGGCCGTCGGTGATCGAGATGACGTTGGTCGGGATGTAGGCCGACACGTCGTTGGCCTGGGTTTCGATGACCGGCAGCGCCGTCAGCGAGCCCGAACCCTGGTCCTTGTTGAGCTTCGCGGCGCGCTCGAGCAGGCGGGAGTGCAGATAGAACACGTCGCCCGGATAGGCTTCGCGCCCCGGCGGACGGCGCAGCAACAGCGACATCTGGCGGTAGGCGACGGCCTGCTTGGACAAGTCGTCATAGATGATGACCGCGTGCATGCCGTTGTCGCGGAAGTACTCGCCCATGGTGCAGCCGGTGAACGGGGCGATGTACTGCATCGGCGCCGGATCCGAAGCGGTCGCAGCGACGACGATCGAGTATTCCAGCGCGCCCTGCTCTTCCAGCACCTTCACGAACTGGGCGACGGTCGAACGCTTCTGGCCGATCGCGACGTAGACGCAATACAGCTTGATGTTCTCGTCGGGCTGCGCGTTGAGCGGCTTCTGATTCAGGATAGTGTCGAGCGCGATCGCGGTCTTGCCGGTCTGACGGTCGCCGATGATCAGCTCGCGCTGGCCACGGCCGATCGGGATCAAGGCGTCGATCGCCTTGAGGCCGGTCGCCATCGGCTCACTCACCGACTTGCGCGGAATGATGCCGGGCGCCTTGACGTCGACGCGCATACGCTTGTCGGCCTGGATCGGCCCCTTGCCGTCGATCGGATTGCCGAGCGCGTCGACGACGCGGCCGAGCAGGCCCTTGCCGACCGGCGCGTCCACGATGGCGCGGGTGCGCTTGACGGTCTGGCCTTCCTTGATCTCGCGGTCGGCACCGAAAATAACGACGCCGACGTTGTCGGTTTCGAGGTTCAGCGCCATGCCGCGGGTGCCGTTCTCGAACTCGACCATTTCACCGGCCTGGACGTTGTCCAGACCGTAGACGCGGGCGATACCGTCACCAACGGACAGCACCTGCCCGACTTCGGAGACTTCAGCTTCCTGGCCGAAATTTTTGATCTGGTCCTTGAGGATCGCGGAAATTTCCGCGGCGCGGATGTCCATCAGCCTGCCTCTTTCATCGCGTGCTTGATCGAATTGAGTTTGGTGCGAAGTGAACCATCAACCATGCGGCTGCCCAGCTTGACCACGAGGCCGCCGATGATCGATGGATCGACTTTCACGTTCAGCGCGACGTCCTTGCCGGTCACCGACTTCAGGGCAACCTTGAGGGCGTCGAGATTCTTGTCCGAGAGAGCTTCCGCCACGGTGACGTCGGCCGTCGTCTCGCCTTTGAACTTGGCGACGAGGCCGCGATAGGCACGAATGACGTCGGCCACCGCGAACAGGCGGCGGTTGGCGGTCAGCACCTTGAGGAAATTGGCGGAAATGCCTGCGATCCCGGCCTTGTCCAGCACGGCCGACAGCGCCTTGGACTGGGCCTCGGCGGCGAAGACCGGGCTGCGGACGAGGCGCTTCAGATCAGCACTCTCATTCAGCAAGGCCTCAAACCTGTCGAGATCGGCCTTGACCTCATCGACCACGTTCTGGTCGCGAGCCAGTTCAAACAATGCCGTTGCATAACGGCCGGACACACCTGAAACGGACGTATCTTCTGCAGCCACAGACGCGCTCTTTTAGCTGTCAAATTCGCAAGGGAAAAACCGTCGCCACGAAGCGGCGCCTAGCGATCCAAGCCCTTGGAATTCAAGCGGGACTTCGATTTTCGACCGGCACAGGAAGTGCCGGGTTCGGTAAAATCGCGGCTTTGCTAGCATGGCAGGCGCGCAGGTGCAACATGACGCCAAATTAAAGGCACTGCCTTCCTTCGCCAGTTCGTCGCACGTCACGATGCCGCGACCCCGACCTGCCACAGCACGGAATCGATGACGGCCCTGGCGCAGCCACAGCCCGTTTCGTTCCTGCCCTCAGCGCATAGCCGCCATGAACACGGCTCGCAGAGCCGTGAATCTACGGTTCCTCGCTTCACTCGCCGAATACTTATCCAATTCTAAACGTCGGGAGCAATGACTTCGTTTTACAGTATTTGTAAGTATTGATGAGGTTAATTAATCGTTAAAGCCGAAGATTACGGAACATTCCTCGAATATCGGTTCGAGTAACAAGATGTTTCAATCGCACGTATAGCGGAACTACTGCCCAATTCACGCCGCATTGCGAAACGAAACGCCAAACCGCTCACAGAGTGACGGGGGCTCCACTGGCCACATATGTGGCAATACTAGCGCAGGGATCACTAAATGCTGTCATTGAAGACGCTGGGGTACGTAACCCGGCCGAACACGGCGATTGCTTTCGTCGCCGCAACTCTCCTCATCGGTGGAACTGCCACCGAGGCATCCGCCAAATCCAGGCATCACCGCTACCACCACCATCATCGCCACGACGCTCAGGCCGAGACCAATTCGGAGTGGCGCAATGCCAACGCGTCGATGAACCCGACGTCCGGCACGGGGCACAGCTTCGCCGGCATGGCTTCGTTCTACGGCAACGAGTCCGGCAGCCGGACCGCCTCGGGCCAGCGCTTCAACCAGAACGCCATGACCGCGGCGCACCGTTCGCTGCCGTTCGGCACCAAGCTGCGCGTGACCCATGGCGGCCGCAGCGTCATCGTCACCATCAATGACCGCGGCCCGTTCATTCGCGGCCGTGTCCTCGACCTCTCCACGGGCGCCGCCCGCGCCATCGGCCTCACGGGTGCCGGCGTCGGCCGCGTCACCGCTGAAGTCGTCTCCTAAAGGCGCACGACCAGCGCCTCTCATCACAAGCGCAACACTCGTCACCGTTCGCAAGGACGTGAGCCGCTTGATGCGCTCGTGAACAAGCCCGCCGCCTTGGGGGACGGCGGGCTTTTTATTGCGCCCGTCATTGCGAGGAACGCAGCGACGAGGCTATCCAGACTGTCACCGCGGAAAGATTCTGGATTGCTTCGCTTCGCTCGCAATGACGGGGATAGGGCCTGTCTCTACAAAAAGCTCTGCGGATCGACGTCGACCTCGAGCTTCAAATTGCCCTTCGGCTTCGGGCTGACGGCGAGCCAGTTGCGCAAATAGTCGGACAGGTCGAAACCGCGCGCCGACTTCACCAGGATGCGGAAGCGGTAGCGGCCCTTGATCACGGCGAGCGGGGCTTCCGCAGGCCCCAAGACCTGCACGCGCTCGTCGCGCGGCGCGAGCGCAACCAGCCTGCGCCCAAAGCCTTCGGCGCTCGGGCGATCGCCTGCGGAAATGATCAGGCTCGCGAGCCGTCCGAACGGCGGATAGAGCGTGCGCTCGCGCAGCTCGATCTCGCTATCGTAGAAGGCCTCGCGGTCGCAGGCGATCAGCGCCTTCATCACGGGATGGTCGGGCTGGTGGGTCTGGAGATAGCCGACGCCGCGGCCCTGCTCGCGCCCGGCGCGGCCGATCACCTGGTTGAGCAATTGCCAGGTGCGCTCCGCCGCGCGCGGATCGCCATTGCTGAGGCCCAGATCCGCATCGACCACGCCGACCAGATTGAGCCGCGGGAAATTATGACCCTTGGCGACGAGCTGCGTCCCGATGATGATGTCGACACGCCCCTCCGCGATCTCGGCAAGTTCGGATCGCATCGTCTCGATCGAGGTGATGAGATCGCTCGACAGCACCATGGTGCGCGCCTCCGGGAACAGCGCGGCCGCCTCCTCCTGCAAGCGCTCGACGCCGGGCCCAACTGCGACCAGCGATTCTTCCGCCGAACAGTTCGGACAGATATGCGGGCGCGGCATCGAGAAGCCGCAGTGATGACAGACGAGCCGCTGGCGGAAGCGATGATCGACCAGCCAGGCGTCGCAGATGGTGCAGGCGAAGCGGTGGCCGCAGGTGCGGCACAGGGTCAGCGGCGCATAACCGCGGCGATTGAGGAACAGAAGCGCCTGCTCGCGCCGCTCGATCGCGGTCCTGATCTCGCCGGCGAGCCGCGGCGAGATGAAGCGGCCGCGCGCGGGCGGCTCGCGGCGTAGATCGATCGCCTCGATGTGCGGCATGTGCTGGCCGCCGAAGCGCGAGGGCAGCGCGACGCGCTGATAGCGATTCTTGCGGGCGTTGACCTCGGACTCGACCGAGGGTGTCGCGGAGGCCAGCACGATCGGAATCTTTGCGATATGCGCCCGTACCACCGCCATGTCGCGAGCGTGATAGTGCACGCCGTCATCCTGCTTGTAGGCCTGGTCGTGCTCTTCATCGACCACGATCAGCCCGAGATTGGCGTAAGGGAGAAACAGCGCCGAGCGCGCGCCGACCACCACCGGCGCACTTCCTTCGGAGATCGCCGCCCAGTTGCGCGCGCGGGTGCGGGGGGTGAGCTCGGAATGCCATTCCAGCGGGCGCACGCCAAAACGCTGCGCAAAACGATCGAGGAACTGGCCGGTCAGCGCGATCTCCGGCATCAAGATCAGCGATTGCTTGCCGCGCCGGATGGTCTCCGCAACCGCCTCGAAATAGACCTCGGTCTTGCCGGAGCCGGTAACGCCGTCGATGAGCGCGACATGAAACGTGCCGTTCGCGGCGAGTGCGCGCATCGCATCCACTGCGGCACGCTGCAGCGGCGAAAAATCCGGCCGGCCATAGGCCGGATCGGGTGCAGGCGGCGGCGGAGGCGGCGGCATTGGCTCGACCACCAATGTGCCTTCATCGACCAGACCGTCGATCACGCCGGCCGAGACGCCCGCCTCCTTGGCGGCCTCGGACTTGCCGTGCAGCAGCCCGTCCGACAGCACCTCGATCACCCGTCGCCGCGCCGGCGTCAGCCGCTTCGGCGGGTCGCCGATCAGGCGCACGCCGGCACGCACGCGCTCAGGTCCGAGGTTCTCGCCCATGCGCAGGCACATGCGCAGCACCATGCCGCGCGGGCTCAGCGTGTAGTTGGCGACCCAGTCGACCACCGAACGCAACTCGCTCCTGAGCGGCGGCAGATCGAGCTTCTCGCTGACGTCCTTCAGGCGGTTGTGCAGGCGCGGATCGGGATTGGCATTTTCCGCCCAGACCACCGCAAGCACCTCGCGCGGGCCGAGCGGCACGCCGACGAGATCGCCCGCCTTCAGCTCCATGCCGCGCGGCACGCGGTAGGAATAGGTCTGGTCGAGCGCAACTGGCACCAGCACGTCGACCATGCGGGTCGCGCTGGCTGAGGCGGTGCTGTTGCGCGGCGAATGATCCATGAATGGTCTTGAATGGAGATCTTGGACGGAGATCTTGGGTGGAGAATCGGAACTCTGGATCGTCAGGCTAGCGCCGCCGGGCGTCCTTAGCGAACGATAAACGGGTGTGATGCGATATACTGTGCGGAATCATCACGTCCAGAGCCATGAGCAAAGCCGCCGCACCACAGATCGAGCTGCCGAGCGCCGATGCGACGGTCACACGGGAGATGACCCGCTGGCTGTCGCATCTCGGCGCCGAGCGGCGGCTATCGCCGAAGACGCTGGAGGCCTATGCCCGCGACTTGCGTCAGTGCCTGGATTTCCTCTGCACCCATTGGGGCGAACGCGTGACGCTGGCACGCTTTGCCGCGTTAGAGGCAACCGACGTGCGCGCCTTTATGGCGATGCGCCGCGCTGACGATGTGTCCGGCCGATCGCTGATGCGGGCGCTGGCGGGCCTGCGCTCCTTTGGCCGCTTCCTCGAGCGCGAAGGCAAGGGCAAGGTCGGAGCACTATCGGCGATCCGTGCGCCGAAGGTGGCGAAAAGCCTGCCCAAGCCGCTGCCGATGGCGTCGGCAAAACGCCTCGCGGATGCCGACGAGCGCGCCGGCGAGGAGCGCGAGACCTGGATCCTGGTCCGCGACGCCGCGGTGATGGCGCTGCTCTACGGCTCCGGCCTGCGCATCTCCGAGGCGCTGGGCCTGAAGCGCCGCGAGGTACCGCGGCCCGGCGAAGGCGACGTGCTGGTCGTCACCGGCAAGGGCAACAAGACACGCATGGTGCCGGTGCTACAAAACGTGCTGGCGCTGATCGACGAATACGTCGCGATGTGCCCGCATCCGCTGCCCCCCGAAGGCCCGATCTTCGTCGGCGCGCGCGGCGGCCCGCTGAGCCCACGCATCATCCAGCTCGCGATGGAGCGGCTGCGCGGCGCGCTCGGTCTGCCTGACAGCGCGACGCCGCACGCACTCAGACATTCCTTCGCCACGCATCTTCTGTCACGCGGCGGTGACCTGCGCGCAATCCAGGAATTGCTCGGCCATTCCTCGCTCTCGACCACGCAGGTCTATACCGGCATCGATTCCGAGCGTCTGCTCGAAGTCTATGCCAGCGCGCATCCGCGGCGATGAAAGCTGACACGAGGCTGTCATAACGCGCTTGCCCCTTGCGCGGTTCTCGCTGTTCGGTCAATCGTAGCGGGCGACACCAGGAGGGAAATATGAGCGCACATGAAAGCATGGAGCATGCCGAGCACGCCGAACACGCGTCCGGCGAGAACCGGAAGATCGCTCTGCTGATTGCCGTGCTGGCGCTGTTCCTGGCGATCTCGGAGACGCTCGGCAAGGGTGCGCAGACCGAAGCGATCAGCAAGAACGTCGAAGCGGCCAACCTCTGGGCCTTCTTCCAGGCCAAGAGCATTCGACGCACCGTCGTGCAGACCGCGGCCGAGCAGGGCAAGCTCGCGCTGGGATCTGCGACCGACGACGGCATCAAGGCCGCGATCCAGAAGCAGATCGACGACTGGCAGAAGACTGCGGCGCGCTACCGCTCCGAGCCCGAGACCGGCGAAGGCACCGAACAGCTCGCCGAGAAGGCCAAGCACGCCGAGCATGAGCGCGACGAGGCCACGGCGAAATACCACCACTTCGAGCTTGCGTCCGCCGCTTTCCAGATCGGCATCGTGCTGGCCTCGGCCACCATCATCACCGGCATGCTCGCGCTCGCCTATGTCAGCGGCATTCTGACGCTCGCCGGCCTCGTCATGACCGGGCTCGGCCTGTGGTGGCCGCATCTGTTGCATTTGCATTGATGGGTTGAGGCGGCGCGTAAAGCCGTCACATCGACGATGTCATGCCCCGCGAAGGCGGGGCATCCAGTACGCCGCGGCTTCTCGATTCAATCCTCGCTGCCTCTGGAATACTGGATTGCCCGCCCCAGTGCGCAATTGCGCACAAGGCGGGCAATGACCGCGATGTTGATCGTCGCTGCGCTCAGCGCGCTTCGTGAACGCTCTTGCGGAAACGCTGGATCAGGCGGAGCGTGCGGGAGGACCAGCCTTCGCCGTTGCCGGTGATGACGTCCTTGATGCGCTGCTTGATCGGATTGACGAGCTCGGCGGCCTTGGCGCGCAGTTTCAAGACGAGCTCATAGAGCCGCTCGAACCACGGCATCTCCAGAAGCTTGTCGCGCGTCACATCGAAGACGAAGGCCGTGACACCGACGCCGAGCATCTTCGCGAACAGGATGGTGAAGGCAGCACTGAACCAATATTCGTGCGTGAGCAGCCACAGCCCGACCAGCTTGAGCGGAAACAGCGGAATGATCGGCACGGCGAACACGATCAGCGTCATGGCCGGCGACAGCGCATCAACGCGCTCCGTCAGCCATTGCTTGAACCGGGCGAGCGGGATGGCTGCGACAACCCGCGCAACAATCGGCTCGAGATGGTCCCATAGCCAGGCTTCGATCAGGAAGATGATCGCCAGCAGGACCCAGACCGGTTGAAGGAGGCGGCGCAGCATGTGTTGTCCCGCCCGATTCAGCTCGGGGCGTTGCCTACATATGGATGGCCCGCTTGCCGACCGCAAGCGCGGCTTCCTTGATGGCTTCCGACCGGGTCGGATGTGCATGGCAGGTGCGGGCAAGATCTTCCGCGCTACCGCCGAACTCCATGAGAACGGCCGCTTCATGGATCATTTCGCCGGCTTCGCGGCCGACAATGTGCACGCCGAGCACACGATCGGTCCTCGCATCTGCGAGAATCTTCACAAAGCCGTCCGTGGTCTGGTTGACCTTGGAGCGGCCGTTGGCGGTAAAGGGAAACTTCCCGACGGTATAAGCGACGCCCGCCTGCTTCAGCTCCTCCTCGGTCTTGCCGACGGCGGACACTTCCGGCGTGGTATACACGACGCCCGGGATAACGTCGTAGTTCACGTGGCCGGCCTGGCCCGCGAGTATCTCCGCGACAGCAACGCCTTCATCCTCGGCCTTGTGCGCGAGCATCGGACCGGCGACAACGTCGCCGATGGCGTAGACGCCCTTGAGGCTGGTGGCGAAATGCGGGTCGATCTGCACGCGGCCACGATTGTCGAGCGCGACGCCGGCCTCCTTCAGGCCCAGCCCATCCGTGTAGGGCACGCGGCCAATGCAGACGAGAACGACATCGGCCTCGATGGTCTCGGCCGCG